>CAYYNA010000210.1:0-6278 GCA_964472815.1 uncultured Roseivirgaceae bacterium | reverse complement strand
TGCGTCACCTCTCCTTGTTCCACAGAATAGGCAATTGCATTCTTGAAATAGTCTGGGGAAATCACGAAGGAAATGATGGATTGGGTGATGGGCACAAATAGGGTCACGATGGCACTTACGATCAGACCAAATACCAATCCTTGTTTGTAGGTCATTACGCCCGAAAAGTCAGTTTTTCTTTTATCCAAAAAAGCAAACACATACACAGTAATAGCTGGGATAAAGATCAGGCTGGATACCATTGGGTGCTGGCTGATCTTTTCATCGTGATAGCCTAATACTTTTTCCATGGTCAACCAGGCGAGTGTCATAAGTACGAAGATGATGGCCCATTTAAGTTCGGTTTTGAATTTCATTGTGCAGTTAGTTTTTTTAGGTTCAGTAGGCACAAATGAACAAGAATGCAGAAAAATTCAGGTCATCCTTTTGGGTGATTTTGAAAAATGCGTATTGAAATTGGAGTTTTTTCCAACCAACAAGGTGGATGAAATAGCTAAGATGGTGACCAGGTCAGTGTGGCATCCAGTACGCACTATGAATAAAAAATATGATTAGATTTATATAAATCCTAATTCACCTAAATCCTAGCTCGCATTCGTTATGAAAGGAAGCTTCATCCCAATCCTACTACTCTCTTTGCCATTGTCAGGTCAAGACCATTGTTATCTACCTAAACCCTCTATTGAGCTTAGACCATGTGGTTAAGATGTCTTAGCGCGTTACTATGTCTCTTTCCCATTTTTTCCAGGGGCCAATCTGACGCGTCCAGACAGGTTGAAGCTCTAATCAATGAGGGTAATTACCCAAAGGCAATTGCTATGGCCGATTCACTGATGAAGCTTGAGGAGTTTCAGCCTGACCTATACTTTCTTCACAGTAAAAAGGGAGATGCATTTTACTATTTGATAGATGTTGAAAATTCGCTGAAGTCTTATTTGCAAGCATTGGAGCAAGAGGAAATCAGAGAAGAAAAGCACCTTTTGAACCTTTACGAAACCACTGGCTATGTTGGGTTTTGTTACGCCGAATTGGGCCTGCCTGGTAAAGCACTTAGTTACTACCATCAATCTTTAAGTCAGGCTATCCAACTAGAGGATAGTGCCCTTTTAGCCCAAGCCTATTTTAATGTTTCAAGTGCTCAGTTGAAGCTGGGCAACCTGCAGGAAGGAATTGAGATGCTTAACCGAGCCTATGAAATTGATATCATTCGAAAAGATACTTCCGCACTTAGTTTTGATCTGAACGCGCTTGGGTATGCACACCTTCAGTTGAATCAAACAGAGAAAGCCATTATCTATTTCAAGGAATCCATAAAGCTTCTTAAGAACGCTCAGGGAAATTATGGATCCTTAGGTACTCGATATAATAACCTATCCCAGGCGTTCAAAGCGCATCAATCACTTGATAGTGCTTTGCTTTATAACCAGCGCTCAATTGATTTCCACGAAAGTATTTCGGATACGCTGAACCTCATTGAGCGTTGGATCAACCGGGGGGATATCCTAAATGATAAAGGAAACTTGACAGAAGCTCAGGTCTGGATTTCGAAAGCCGAACGTCTGGTTGATACGGAAAATCTTGACATTCTTTCAAAGATCTTCGAAATACGGATAGAAGTAAGTCAGAAACTTGACCGACACAGTGAAGCCGTTGCTTATGCACAAGATTATTTGCGTCACGCCGAAAATTCAACGAGCGCAAGGAGCCATTACCAGGCACTGCAAAGCCTTGCAAAGTTGCTGTCGGAAAGCGATAGCAAATTAGCCTACGCCTACCTGGAAAAATCGACCCTTCTTAAAGACTCCATTCGCTCCATCGAGGCAGACAAAGCAGCAAATCAATTGGCAATCCGCTATGAGGTGGATAAAACCCAATCAGAAAATCAGATACTAAAACTCCAAAGCGAGGTGATGGAGGCAGAACTCGCGCAAAAAAGGATCACTAACCTTTGGCTAATTATTATCGTCACCGTTGTTTTATTGTCGAGTACGATCATTACCTACTCGTTGATCTCCCGATCAAAAATAAAGGAGCAATTACTTAACAGTGAAATCAGCGAGCTTCGCTTGCAGATAAAACAGTTACTGGATTTCAAACCCGAACAATCTTCCATTTCCATTGAGCAATTGAATAAGGTATTAGATGACCCATTGAGCGATCGTGAATTTGAGGTATTACAAATGGCGATGACCGATAAAAACAATAGTGAGATTGCGGAAAAAATCTTTGTCTCCACCAACACGGTTAAATATCACTTAAAGAATATCTACCAAAAGCTCGGAGTGTCTAACCGGAAAGAGGCACTCAAATTCGCCTTTCAGGCAACTACAGGCTAATTTTCAAAAAACTACCCTGCTGGGTAGGTGCAAAACCACCCTAGTCGGGTGGGTACGCAGATAAGGCAATTGCGGAAGTTTGATTCAAACAAAATCGCAATGCCTTATGAAAAAATCATTTTTAATCTTCGCTCTGTTGATGACGCTAATGGCGCTAGATGCTATCCATGGACAGGCGTTTATCACCACCTGGAAAACGGACAATCCCGGTACTTCTAACGACAACCAAATCACCATTCCTACACTTGGAGGAGGAGGTGGCTACAACTATGATATAGACTGGGGAGACGGGACCATAGACGAAGGAATCACTTCTGATGCGGCTCCCACGCACACCTACGCTACTGCAGGAACCTATACTGTCAGCATAACGGGCTCCTTCCCCAGGTTTTCCTTTCCGACTACCGCAGCAAGTGATAATCAGAAGTTATTGACTGTCGAGCAATGGGGAGATATTGTTTGGAATAACTTTGCATTTCGTGGGTGTACCAATTTGATAGTCAATGCAACGGACGCCCCAGACCTGTCGAATGCGAACCTCATAGATACTTTCGAGGGTTGTTCCAACTTCAATTCTAATATTAATCATTGGAACATTACACCTGTGGATTTCATGCAAGATGTATTCAAAAATGCCACTGCTTTCAATCAACCCCTGGATAATTGGGATGTATCCAATGTGACAGAAATGTCCGGTTTGTTTTCTGGTGCGGATGTTTTCAATCAGCCATTAGACAACTGGGACGTAAGTAAAGTAGAAGACATGAAATTTATGTTTGCTGATGCTGACGAGTTTAATCAGGACCTAAATAGTTGGGATGTCAGCAGTGTCACAGACATGTCTTTCATGTTTAACGATGCAGATGCATTTAATGGGGATATTTCATCTTGGGATGTTAGCAGTGTCACCAATATGGGCTCTATGTTTGATATTGCCCGTAATTTCAATGGCGATATTTCACAATGGGACGTCAGTGCAGTTGAGAACTTTTCCAAAACGTTCAATGGTGCTTTTGACTTCAACCAAGATATCAGTGGCTGGAATGTAGGAAATGCAACTAGCATGACTCGAATGTTTCTAGCAGCTGCGGATTTTGACCAGGACCTTAGTGGCTGGAACGTGAGCAATGTCCAACGTATGGATTTCATGTTGGTAAATGCTCAGTCTTTTGATGCAGATATCAGCGGATGGGACGTGAGCAATGTAACCAATATGACACAGATGCTGGAACTAAGTGGCCTCTCAAAAATCAATTATGACAAGCTCCTAAATGGCTGGTCCCAGCTAACTCTCCAAAGTGGGGTCTCTTTTGGTGCTGCGGGATTCACCTACTGCAACGGAGCATCTGGTAGAGCCATCCTTGAAGCAGCTCCTAATAATTGGGTGATCACAGATGATGGTGAGGAGTGCCTCCCATTCATCACCACATGGAAAACCGATAACTCCGGCACATCCAATGATAATCAAATTACCATTCCCACGGGTATGGTCAATAGCCCAGATTTTGATATCGACTGGGGGGATGGGAACAGTGATCTGAATGTTGCGGGGGGAAATATTACCCATACCTATGCATCTCCAGGCACTTACACAGTCTCTATTTCCGGCAAGCTTACAAGTATAGGGTTCAATAACAATGGAGACGAAGACAAACTACTTACAGTCGAGCAGTGGGGTGACAATGAAGGCTGGTTTAGCATGTCATTTAATGGCGCCTCAAATCTAGAAATAGTTGCGACCGATGCACCAAACCTCAGTAGCGCAAGAACACTTAGTAGTGCTTTTCAAAATTGTGAAAACTTTAACAGTAGCATTGGCCACTGGGACGTTTCTGCAATCGAATTCATGCAAAGCACCTTTAAAGATGCAACCTCATTTGATCAAGACCTGAGCAATTGGGATGTGGGAAGTGTAACCAACATGAGAGAAATGTTTAGAGGGACACCATTTAACCAGGATATAAATGACTGGAACGTGAGCCGTGTAACCACTATGCTTTGGATGTTTCAGTTCGCAGAGGACTTTAACCAAGACATTGGTGATTGGAATGTGGGCAGTGTAACTGATATGCAAGAAATGTTCAACGGTGCAACTGCATTTAATAAGGATATCAGCGATTGGGATGTAACCAGCGTTGAAACAATGTCAGGGATGTTCCGAAATTCAGCATTTAATCAGGACATCAGCAGCTGGGACATGAGTAGTGTGAGATTCACTGGGTCCATGTTTCAAAACACTCCGTTTAACCAAGATTTAAGTGGATGGAATACGTCAAACATTGAAGATTTTGTAAGGATGTTTGAAGGTGCTACTGAGTTTAATCAAAACATAAGCGGTTGGAACACTTCCAATGTCACCAATATGAATTCAATGTTCAATGGTGCTTCTTCCTTTGATCAGGATCTAGGTTCCTGGGATATATCTAGCGTTTCATTTATGAACTTAATGCTAGACAACAGTGGATTATCAATTAGTAACTACGATAAACTTCTGAATGGATGGGCTTCTCAAACAGTCCAAAGTGGTGTGACCTTAGGAGCTGCTGGAATTGAATATTGCTCAGGAGCTACAGGCAGATCGGTCTTGACCAATGCCCCAAACAATTGGACCATCAATGATGGAGGAGAAAATTGTAATGTCAATATTCCAGATGCAAACTTAAAAGCGGCTTTGCTAGCCAATTCGAGCATAAACACAACGGATGATGGAGAAATCACGCTTCAGGAAGCTGAAGTATTTACAGGCACCATCGAAGCGATAAATCTGGGGATTTCAGATTTAACCGGAATTGAAGCCTTCACTTTACTAAGGGGTTTAAATGTTAGCAACAACAACATTTCTACCATAGATGTCAGCAACAATTTAGGTTTGAGAACGCTAAGAATTGGAGGTAATACCATCTCTGAGATCGATATATCTCAAAATGTAGAATTGACGAATTTTATTATTTCTGGATGTCCTATCTCGGAAATTGACATTAGTAATAATCCCCTGCTCATTACCTTCACAGCTAGTGAAAACCTACTGACTACCCTTGATCTGACTAACAACCCAGACTTGAGATCGCTGGCTATTTATGATCAGCCTAATCTTACGGAAATAGACTTCCAAAATGGAAATAACGAAGAAATTGTCTCAAGTCTATTCTCTAATAATCCGGCACTGACCTGCTTCAAAGTAGATAATGTTGGTTATGCCCGATTGAATTATGAGAGCATCGACGATCCGTCTGTGTTCAAGTTTACTTGCAACCCTGATGAAATTGTCGACATTCCAGATGCAAACTTCAAAGCCGAATTGCTTGCAAATGCTGCGATAAATACAACTGACGATGGAGAAATTACGGTCAGTGAAGCAGAGGCATTTACGGGTTCAATTATTGTTTTTGCCAAAGACGTAACAGATGCGACAGGTATTGAATACTTCAGTAACATTAACGTACTAAATTTCACATCCAATGATCTAACCGAAATAGACATCAGCAATAACACAGAGTTGGATTTTATTGTATTGACTGCAAATGAACTAACCGAAATAGACGTTTCAAACAACCCACTAATTAGGTTCTTATTTATTAATGACAATGACCTCTCTGATATAGATGTATCACAAAATACGCAGTTGAAAGAACTGCTAATTCAGGACAATAGCCTTGGAGCGTTAGATGTATCCTCTTTAGCGAGCTTGGAAAGGTTGTTAGCTAGTAATAACGTAATTGAAAGTTTTGATCTGAGCCAAAATCCATCCATTGACGAATTTAAAATGGATGGCAATCAGCTTACGTCTCTTAACTTGAGAAATGGAAATGCGGAGGCTATTTTCAACTTTGACATTACTGGGAATACAGGATTAACCTGCGCATCTGTTGATGATCCGATCTATTCAGTTGAAAACTGGACCAATGTAGACGATCCAGCCATTTTTAGCTTCTCTTGTGATCC
>CAYYNA010000209.1:0-6312 GCA_964472815.1 uncultured Roseivirgaceae bacterium | reverse complement strand
AGAACCGTCTATTCTTTACGTAGATGAGCCTACCTCCGGCCTGTCTTCCATGGACTCAGAGAAGATGATGATGCTTCTCAAGGACTTAGCCAGAAAGGGAAAATTGGTTGTAGTAATCATACACCAGCCATCTTCTGAAATATTTAAGCTTTTTGATAAGCTCTGGATCATGGATAAGGGTGGTTACCCCATTTACAACGGTAACCCAATTGATGCAGTCGTCTATTTCAAGACGATGAATACTCAGGTCAATGCTGCGGAGAGTGAATGCCCCAGGTGTGGCAATGTAATTCCTGAACAGGTCCTGCAAATTATTGAGGCCAGGGAAATTGACGAAAATGGTCGTTCTACCAGAAAGCGAAGGGTCAGTCCAGATACCTGGTTTCGGAAATACAAGCAAAACATCGAACCGGATCTGGAAAAGCTGAAGTATGAAACGGTACTCCCTCCTTCCAATTTTAGCATTCCTAACACTTGGGATCAGTTCAAGATCTTTAGCAAGAGAAATTTCTATTCGAAGATCTCCAATCGACAATACGTTTTAATCAACTTACTGGAGGCACCTTTCCTCGCGTTTATTCTTGGGTTTTTCTCAAAGTATTCTCCAGAAAAGACGTACGCCTTTTCGGAGAATATTAACCTTCCGGTGTACCTATTTATGTCAATTGTGGTCTCCTTATTCATGGGGCTCACAGTCAGTGCTCAGGAGATTTACAAAGACAGACAGATTCTAGAGAGAGAATCCTTCTTGAACCTGTCAAGGTTCAGTTACATCAATTCAAAAATTGTCTACCTGTTCTTCCTGTCTGGTATTCAAACCATATCCTTTGTACTGATAGGAAATTACATATTGGAGATTCAAGGCATGACCTTCTATTATTGGCTGACGCTATTTTCTGTCTCTTGTTTTGCTAACATAGTTGGGCTAAACATTTCATCCGCTTTGAACTCTGTCATCACCATCTACATTCTCATTCCTTTCATTCTGGTTCCTCAATTATTATTGGGAGGAGCTTTGATCAAATTTGATGAGTTGCACCATTCTTTGACCAATCAGAAGTATGTGCCTGTGGTAGGTGATCTAATGGCCTCTAGATGGGCGTACGAAGCGTTAGCTGTCGCGCAGTTCAGATACAACGATTATGAAAAACACTTCTTTGAGGTTGATAGAGCAGTCAGTGAGAATTCTGCTCACCGAAATTACTTGGTACCAGAATTGCTCTCCATAAACAGATCGCTTCTCAAGGACAGCACTTCCTGGAAAACTTCTTCCCGAAAGCTCGAAATATTGAAAAATGAGATTTCAAACCACAATAAAGTTTACGGTTTGCGACCATTTCAGTACCTGGATCAATTGAACACTGAATACTACAGCGCGAGTGTGGGCAATAAAGTGGAGGCGTACCTGCTTCAGGCAAGGCAGTACTTTGCCCAGAGATATTTGAACTCACAGTCCATGGTTGATTCGGTTTACAAGAACCTTAGTGAAAGTCTAACTAAGGAGGTCTTTAACCAGCTAAAAAGACAATACTATAATAAAAGGCTGTCAGACCTAGTGACTAACAGAACCCAGCTTGATATGGTATATAGAGGCGATGATCGTCTGATTCAGAAGAAAGACCCTATCTACATGAGGCCTTACTCTGCAGTAGGGAGAGCGCACTTCTATGCTCCTTATAAGGTGATTGGTGATACTCACATTCCTACATTTGTTTTCAATATGTCCTTCATTTGGTTCATGAGCATTGTGCTCTATTTGGCACTGTTGGACAATTCTTTGAAGAAGGCAATCAAGTTCTTCGAGTCCCCGAGAGGAGATGAAAATAATCCTACCACTTGGGCTAAGTTCCTTGACTTGATTAAGGTTGTCATTAGCAGCCCTCAAGTTTTTCTGAGAGCCAGAAAGATGAGAAAGAAGTCAGCCACTGCTTAGTTGCAGTTTGCTATAAATCGTCTTTTTAGGTAGTTGGCGGAGTTCACCTGGTTTTAATGTATCCAAAGAAAGCTGTTCTATCCCTACCCTGATCAACCTTAATGTGGGGTGTCCAACCTTTGCAGTCATTCTACGCACTTGCCTGTTTTTTCCTTCAATCAAAGAAATCTCTATCCAGGTCCTCTCTGGATGTTTTTTGTAATTGACGGGTGGATGTCTTTCAGCTACAGTAGGACTAATGATCTCTACTTCTGCCTTTTGAGTCAAATGTTTTTTTCCACTTATGTTGATTGTAATGCCGTTACTTAATTGATATAACGCGTCACGATCGGGATTTCCCTCCACTTCAGCCCAATACGTTCTCCTGTGCTTAAAATTCGGATTAAGAAGTTTATTGTTAATCGATTTATCGTTTGTAAGAATGAGCAACCCCTCGCTATCCAAATCAAGCCTCCCCACTGGATAAACATCCTTAGCAAGGGAATACAAAGACTTCAGACCATGATTACCATTTTCATCTGAAAACTGACTCAGTATTTTGTAAGGTTTGTGAATAATATAGTAGAGAAACCTGTCCTTCATTTTCCGAAAATGATACGAAACAGAACAAATCCAATAATAGCCCCCAGCACATTTGCCAATGCATCGACCCACTCAAAGTACCTGTATTCAAAAAAGAGATACTGCACTAGCTCTAGTGCTAAACCATAACCTGCAGAGCTTAGCAGAACTAAAATCGATATTTGCTTGGTAAGACGATGAGTCCTTTTATAAGCCAACAAAAAGGAAAATGAAAGGACGAAATACGCAAACGTATGTTGCCATTTATCAACATGAGAAACTCCTTCTACTTGAACGGGAATTGTCAGAAAAGTAGACAATGCAAAAATGCCGATCGCGACGAGAATTGCCGGTGTGAACCATTTGAGCTGAGAATTCATTAGAAGTGCACTTTTAAGCCATCTGACAGCTTATTTAGCTCAACCTTATTGGATCTGATTACCTCATCATTCATGTGTGAGAGCCATACTTGCTTACAATCTAGCTTCCCTGCTATCTCCTTAAGTTCTTCATAGCTTAAATGACCGAAATTGACCCCTTCCAGAAAATTGCACTCACACACAAAAAGATCCGCACCTTTTGCAATCTCATAAAGTGTGTCAGTCATAGCGGT
Source organism: uncultured Roseivirgaceae bacterium (assembly GCA_964472815.1). Lineage (GTDB taxonomy): Bacteria > Bacteroidota > Bacteroidia > Cytophagales > Cyclobacteriaceae > Ekhidna. The sequence continues at coordinate 3,205 of CAYYNA010000209.1, read as the reverse complement.
ATCTCCAGAGAAAGCAAAGATTTTTCCATCCCAAGTAACCCTAACTCCGTGTGGATTGGATTGAGGACTGTGGTCCACTTCGTATGCTTCTATCATCAACTCATTCACTTCCGAGGCATTTGCAATACTAAACTCAACGAAAGTGAGCTTTAGATTCGAAAACTTCTCAGTCGTTCCCGGATACATTGCTTCTTGTAGAGCAAGGACTCTTTCTTCAATATCCTTTGGTCCAACAATAGTCAAATGCTCATCACGCGGCTCCTCGAAGAGCGCACTGATTAGCAGAAAGGGTATGCCACCATAATGATCACCATGAAAATGTGTAATCACAATTGTGCTCACATCGTTCAGTGAAATCCCCTCCTGCTTTAATCGCATGAGTGTAGTGGCACCACAGTCAATCAGGACATATTCACCTGCTTCATTCGAAATAGAGAAAGAGGTGTTATGTCTTCCTCCGCTTCCAAATGCATCTCCACAACCAAGCACGGTCAATTTCATGAATGAAAAATTACTAATTAGAAATCTGGTATCATGTAAATTTATTCCATGGAGCTTTTCTTGAATGAAAAACTGGGTAAAATCAGCTATGAAATTGACTTGGCAGCAGAGGCATCTCCTGCTTTGATCTTGGCTCACGGGGCTGGTGCTGGAATGGATCACCCATTTATGGTTAGTCTTGGTAAAATGATCTCCGCAAAGGGGATTAATGTTATTCGGTTCAATTTTCCGTACAAAGAACAAGGAAGGAAGATGCCAGGGTCCTCTAAGCATGCTATTGAAGCTTGGAAGGGAATACTTTCTGAAGTTAAGAGGACTTACTCAAAAAGCCCAATATTCATTTCTGGCAAATCATATGGAGGCAGAATGGGGTCTCATTTACTGCATGAATACCCAGACAAAGGTGTCGATGGAATCATCTACTTCGGTTTTCCATTGCACGCTCCAGGCCGTGATTCCATTGAACGTGCAGCTCATTTAGCACATATTAGAATTCCGCAGCTTTTTCTCCAGGGAACAAGAGATAAACTAGCCAACATTGAGTTGATGAAAGAAGTAACAGGCAAGCTGTCTAATGCTGAACTTCATGAAATTGACTCTGCAGATCACTCCTTCAACGTGCCAAAGGCAGTAGCATCCAAGGAAGAAATGATGGAATTACTAGCTAAGAAAACCGCAGAGTGGATTGCAAATAATTAGGATCTGACCAATCAAATGGCTTTCCGGTCCTGGTCCTGCTGAACGGACCCCTTCGCTTTTTCCATCGGTTTCTTAGATTTCATAATCATGAAATTAGCAGCCTTGCTTAGCAGCTCAGGGTGGCCGGAATAAGAGTAGCCAAGGGCCTGAAGTTCCTCAATAATCTTGCTGTACTCCTCTGCTTTAGAAAGCGAAAAATTCTCACTGTTTTGCAAATAGACTGCCTCTATCACTCCCAAGGAGTGCTTCAGCATGCGGAACAACTTTTGATTCTTAGATTCCCTTTCTTCCTTGAAATGCTTAGAATAGACATCAGGTAAAAGTTCTTTCAACCTTTCAAAGTGTTCGCTAAGAGCTGGGTGTTTTTCTTTTGTCATTTTGCAATGGAATTAAGCGTTTTTATGAGTTCGTTAGCGACCTGATGCTCAGAGCTTGGCGCAAGGTCTACATATTTATTGATACATTGGATTGCTTCCTGGTATTTCTTCATTGAGATCAGTACCAATCCAAGATTGTAAAAGCTATTTGGATAATCAGGCTCAATTTCGGTGGACAACTCGTAGTGCACCTTGGCTAAATTTAAATTGCCTAGTTCTGAATAAACATTTCCCAGATTATAGTGTGCTTCGAAATGCCTTGGATTCTTTTTTAAGCACTGCGTCAAATAATCTATGGCTTTTGTAAAGTCCCCTTGATTTGACTTGAGTATGCCCAAATTACAAAGCGCATCCTCTGTAGATTCTTCATTTTGAATTGCCAGAAGGTAGTACTTTTCCGCTTCTGCTTTACCCAATTCATCTAAGGATAACGCTTCCTCAAAAAATGAAGCAGACTTTGGCAAGGAAAGCACGGGCGTATTGTCAACTTGCTGATCAAATAAGTTCAACTGACCAAAGTCTTCAAGATTTGGCTTTCTCCTTCTGCTTCGTACTTTTTTGGGTCCAAGCTTTGCAGGAGGATTTACAGGAAATTGAATCACTCTTGCCATTACTACAAAGTTAACTTGCTTTTCTTTCTAGATCTTCTTCTTCGCTTTTCTTCGCAGCTTTCTTCATAGGCTTCTTATCTTGCTTAGCTTGCTCAATACTTGCCTTTAAAGCCGTCATAATATCCACTACTTCAGGTTCTTCCTCCACGAAAGTTACAATCTCATTTCCTTTGATCTTGTTGTCGATCATATCGCGTAAAGCATCATTGTACTTATCCTCCAACTCAATCTTTTTAAACTTCTTGGTCATCGATTTGATGAGCATGTTGGCAAGCTTAAGCTGCTCCTCATCTGCCTCTTCTTCAATTCTCACGTTTGGAACATCTTGAATGTGTCTCACTTCATTGGGATACCTCAGCTTATAGATCATTATGCCTCTTTCGTGAGGGGTAAGCAAGACTACACTTTCTCTATCTCTTAACACTACCTTGCCCACTCCAACCTTACCAGACTCCCTTAACGCCTGACTAAGCAAGGCATAAGTCTTACTAGCAACATCTCCATCAGGACCTGCAAAATATGGAGCATCGTAGAGTGATTCATGTACTTCCTTCGCGTCTACAAATCCTTCCAACTCGATCACTTTCGTACTTTTCAGCTTGACCTTCTCAAAATCGTCTGGTTCAATGATCACGAATTGACCTGGTTCATACTGATATCCCTTAACGATATCCTCCTGACGAAGTACATCTCCGGTCAGCTTATCCCTCTTCTCGTATTTTACGGGATTGTTCGTTTCTTTCGAAAGTAGGTTGAACTGAACTTTGTGAGCTGTATCAATGGCATTGTATATCCTGATCGGAATAGTAACCATTGAAAACCGAATATGACCTTTCCAAATTGCTCTCATGATCTTCAATTTAAAGAATTCAGAGGTAATTTAAAATATTTCAACTTTCAATACAAGTGATATAATCTAACATGTTGATATATAATAATTTATATCTAAATATCGTAGCTACTAATTCTATGTCTTAGAGCTATTTTGGTACATGCTGGCGGTAAAATATCAACACG
>CAYYNA010000208.1:5049-6326 GCA_964472815.1 uncultured Roseivirgaceae bacterium | reverse complement strand
TGAAACTGATTTTCGATATCATGAAGGGAGTGATCGAGACGGCAATAAAGGAAGAAGCTGTTTATGATAACTTCCCCAAGGACTACTTCATTCACATCAGAAAAGAGGGCGCTCAATGCCATCATACTTCTTCGTTAATTGAGAAGCTGACCGTGGGTGGCAGATCTACTTACTACAGTCCGGAGTGGCAAAAACTCTAGCTCATTGCCTTTCGCCATGGATTCAGTAATACATTTGCCTGAAAACAAAATCACTTGACCTATGACTTCAGCCATGAATCGAATTCCTAGTCTTTTCAACTTCATTTTTGCAGGCCTAATCATCTTCAGCTGCTCATCATCTGCAGGTGATAGCTCAAGCAACGAAACGGTTACCGCAGAATCAGATACTGATGACGGGATCATTCGACTAGTAATCAATGGAAATGATCAGATGAGTTTCGATAAAGAGGTACTCCGTGCAAAGGCGGGTGCGACAGTAGAACTGACGCTTAACCACACGGGAGAACTACCAAAGGAAGCCATGGGCCATAATGTAGTTATCCTGAAGCCAGGCACTGATATTGTCACATTTGCGGGGGAAGCGCTTAGTGCTGCTTCCAATGGCTACATTCCCGAAAGTGACCTGATCATAGCACATACGAAAATGCTAGGTGGCGGAGAATCAGATACCATTACCTTCGAAGCACCGGAGGCTGGTGAGTACGAATTTGTCTGCAGCTTTCCTGGTCACTTCGGACTAATGAAAGGGAAGTTTATCGTTGAATAAGTTCTTGCATTTGCTACTTGAGCGCGCTACTTCTTGGGCGGCTTAAGATCAAAATCTTTGAACATAGGGGCTCTGCCAATGACAGAACAGATCGGGCATTCGTGAGGATTATGTCCCCTGGCAGGGCAGTATTCTCTTCCAAAAAAGATGATCTGTAGGTGCAACTTGTTCCATAAGCTTTCATCAAATAATCGCTTACAGTCTCTTTCCGTTTGCACCACGTTTTTACCACTTGACAAGCCCCAGCGGTAAATCAATCGATGGATATGCGTATCCACAGGAAATGCGGGAACTCCGAATGCTTGCGACATCACTACGGAAGCTGTCTTGTGGCCTACGGCGGGCAACCGCTCTAGTGCTTCCATATCGGCTGGAACCTCACCATCGTATTCATTCACCAGGATCTTGGATAGCTCAGATATTCCTTTTGACTTCATAGGGCTGAGCCCACAAGGCTTGATGATCTCCCTGATTTCTTCCCTTGGCACTTTGGCCATATCATAGGGATT
>CAYYNA010000208.1:1691-4949 GCA_964472815.1 uncultured Roseivirgaceae bacterium | reverse complement strand
ATCTTTTGCTGAAAAGACTATCGATTACTTACCAACCCTGAATCCAGCGCATAGACAATGAGCTCAGCTGGTGATTTGAGGTGCAGCTTCTTCAAAATGTTTTTGCGATGCGAATTAATGGTGTGAATGCTAAGATGCAATCCGTCCGCGATCTGCGCAGTAGTCATCCCCTTAGTGATCAATTCCAGTACTTCGTATTCTCTTTTGGAAAGTTTGGTGGGCTCACAGTCTTCCTCCTCTTCCTGACCTTTGATCACCATCTCCAATACCGTATTACAGAAAAATCGACTCCCCTTAGATACTGCTATTAGCCCATTGGTGATTTCCTCTTCACTGCAGTTTTTCGTCAGAATTCCTTTCACTCCTGAGTTGAGTAAACGCTGGATAGACTCCTTATTCTGCGTGTTAGAGATAACCAGAAGAGAGGTATCTGTTTGTTGCTTGATTCGCTCTATTTGATCAATTACCTCATGTTCTTTCCCATGAATATCCAGGATGGCCAGATCAGGTTGAACTTCCGAAATGGTCTCTTCCAACTTATCCGTTTGATCTACCTCTCTAACCAGATCCAAGCCGGGGATAGCATGAATAAGTGAGGCTAAACCTTTTCGAGTGAGAAATTGAAAATCAGCTAGTACGACCTTTGATGCCAATGTATTTGTTGCTTATTTAGAACAATTCTAAACAAAAATAACGTGCGTTTGTCTATCGAACAAAAACCACTACCAAACTGAATTCTTTAGGTACTGTTTGGTGTTAATTTTGTAATCATCAACAACAAATTCAACTCCCAATGGAATACCGAATAGAACACGATACAATGGGCGAAGTTCAAGTCCCAGCAGATAAATACTGGGGTGCCCAAACACAGCGATCCAGAAATAATTTCAAGATAGGTGGCGAGAAAAATCAGATGCCCATTGAAATCACTCGAGCCTTTGCCATTCTCAAAAAATCCGCAGCAGAGACTAATGCGGAGCTAGGAGTTTTGGCAAAAGAAAAGGCGAATCTTATTGCGAAAGTGTGCGACGAAATACTTGCTGGAGAGCTTGATGATCAATTTCCACTAGTTGTCTGGCAGACGGGCTCAGGCACCCAATCCAATATGAACTCCAACGAAGTGATCGCCAACCGTGCGCATGTGATTAATGGAGGAACACTAACCGATGAGAACAAGACCATTCACCCCAATGACGATGTGAACAAAAGTCAGAGCTCTAATGACACGTTTCCCACCGCCATGCACATTGCTGGGTACAAAATGATTGTTGAGAATACCATCCCCAAAGTGCAGAAACTTAGAGATACACTGCACAAAAAGTCGGAATCCTTCATGGATGTGGTAAAAATTGGGAGAACGCACTTTATGGATGCCACTCCACTAAGCTTAGGGCAAGAGTTTTCGGGATATGTTTCTCAATTGGATCACGGTCTGAAAGCCCTCAACAACACGCTTGAGCATTTATCTGAGCTTGCACTCGGAGGCACTGCAGTAGGCACAGGGCTAAATACACCGGAAGGCTATGCGGATTTGGTAGCAGAAAAAATTGCTAAATACTCTGGGATGCCGATGAAATCAGCTGCTAACAAATTTGAGGCCTTGGCTGCTCATGACGCGATCGTGGAATCACATGGAGCACTGAAGCAGCTGGCAGTAAGCTTGATGAAAATCGGAAATGACATCAGAATGCTTTGCTCAGGTCCCAGAAGTGGCATTGGCGAAATTTTGATCCCTGAAAATGAGCCAGGCTCTTCTATCATGCCAGGAAAGGTAAATCCCACGCAGTGTGAGGCACTCACCATGGTCTGCGCGCAGGTGATCGGCAATGACGTGGCTGTGGCTACTGGTGGAGCCACTGGACATTTTGAGCTCAATGTCTTCAAGCCTATGATGGTCTTTAATCTGCTCAACTCTGCACGATTGATTGGTGATGCTTGTGAGTCATTCAATGACAATTGCGCAATAGGGATCGAGCCTAATCATGCGGTTATTCAAGAGAAGTTGGAGAACTCGTTGATGCTAGTGACTGCCTTAAACACGCACATCGGGTATGAGAATGCAGCAAAAATTGCTAAGAAAGCTCATAAAGAGGGTACCACATTAAGAGAAGCGGCTATAGCGTTGGGACTTGTAACCGATGAAGAATTCAGCAATTGGGTAAAACCAGAAGATATGATAGGCTCGTTAAAAAGCTAAAAAAAGTATCATTCTAATGACTTTTTTGTACTTTAGTAACATTAAATGCGATAAAACAACTTTCTGATTATGAAAAAATTAATGTCTCTGATAGCACTAATTCTTTGCTTAGGAGTAGTATTCAATGCTTCCGCTCAAATGGACAAAAAGGAAAAAAAAGAGTGGAAAAAGAGGATTAAGAAACTAGAACCAGAGCAGTATAAGCAACTACTAGATGAGAATAAGTCGCTTAAAGGCCAGGTTACAAGTTTAAAGACAGAGTTAAGCAATGTTGATGATCGATTAGCAGAAAAAGATCAACAAATTTTGACTTATCAGGAGCAAGTAAGCGACCTTAGAGACGAAGTAGCAAGAGCGCAAAGCCAAGCCAAAACACAGAATGTGGCTGCTACGAATAAAGGAGGTAATCTGGATGAAAATAGAGGAGTTGTTTTCAAAGTGCAGTTGGGTGCTTTCAAAAAGAAAGACTTACAGAAGTATGACAATTCTCCAAACTTCAGTGCTGAAAACGAAGGTGGATTACAAAAACTTACTGTAGGTGTTTTCAGAGACTACTGGGAGGCTGACAGATTTAAGAAAGAGCTAAGAGCCATGGGAGCTAAGGAGGCCTGGGTTGTTTCTTACAGAGACGGACAGAGAGTACCAATTAAAGACGTATTAGAGGGAGTTACGAAGAAGTCTTAGGACTGAGTACATAAATCATTTAATTGACCCTGGTTTCATTTAAGATGAAATCAGGGTTTTTTGTTGTGTAATTTTGCCGCCATGATCCATTACAAAACTTTAGAGGAGATCGAGCTGATGCGCGAAAGCTCCATCATCGTTTCCAAAACGCTGGGACTGATGGCTGAGCTGATTGAGCCAGGAATCACTCCTCTTGCTCTAGATAAGAAGGCGGACGAATTTATTAGGGATCATGATGCTGTCCCTGGTTTTCTCGGTCTTTATGATTATCCAAATTCCATCATCACCTCAGTAAATGAACAAGTAGTTCACGGTATTCCGACCGATCGCCCACTTCAAGAAGGTGACGTAGTAGGAGTAGATATTGGAGTGCTTAA
>CAYYNA010000208.1:0-1591 GCA_964472815.1 uncultured Roseivirgaceae bacterium | reverse complement strand
GACGGTTGGACCATCGTGACTGCAGATAAAAAGCCCTCCGCTCACTTCGAGCACAATATCGCCGTGGTTGACGGAAAGCCAGAAGTACTCTCCACTTTTCAATACATAGAAGAAGCACTTGCAAAGAAAAATGCGCTGGTGATCTAAGATTCGCCGAACCACAATGACCAAGAAAAACCCAAGACGCAGCTTTTCAATTATGAGACTGCTGGTGTGGCGATTAAAGCACATCAGCGACAATAACTTCTTACTGATCAGCGCCGGTTTGATTGGCATATGTTCGGGCTTGGCGGCAGTAATTCTAAAAAGCACCGTACATTTTCTAGTTAACTACTTAGAAATTGTTGGCGATCTATTCGGTTTCAATTACTTCTATCTGATCTTCCCCCTGATTGGAATTACGCTCACAGTAGTAGTTTCCAAATACCTCTTCAAAGAGAAACTTGGGCATGGCATCACCCAGATCTTATATGCCATTTCTAAGAACTCCAGCGTCATTCGAAAGACTAGAATGTATTCTCGGATGGTTACAAGTGCAATTACCGTGGGGTTTGGTGGATCTGTGGGATTGGAAGCACCTATTGTCGTGACTGGCTCAGCCATCGGATCAAACATTGCTCGGCTATTTCACCTAAGCTACAAAAGAAGAACACTCCTAATTGGATGCGGCGCTGCGGGAGCGATCTCAGCAATATTCAACTCCCCAGTGACAGGAGTAATTTTCGCCATGGAGGTGATTCTGACCGAAGTGGTCATTAGCCGGTTTATCCCACTTCTTCTTGCTTCAGTTTGTGGACAGTTAGTCTCATTGGTCCTTTTAGGTGATGACATCCTATTCAGTTTTAAATTGACTGACGCGTTTGAAGCAAACGAAACAGGCTACTATTTGCTGCTGGCTGCAACTTGCGGCATGGTATCACTTTACTTCACACGTACCATGTACGTGGTTGAGAATTGGGTCAAAAAACTTCAAAATGACTTTGGCAGAGCAAGCGTCGGAGGGATATCACTTGCACTCATTATTTTGACCTTCCCTCCCATCTACGGTGAAGGATATGAAACCATCAAAAGCCTTTTAGCTGGAGAATCTGCCGACCTCTTTCTTCACTCGTTTTTTCATTCCATATCAAATTATCAAGTTGCCATTATCGTTTTTCTATTCCTCATCTTACTTGTAAAGCCAATAGCCACCGCTTTGACTATTGGATCCGGTGGGAGTGGCGGAATATTTGCTCCTTCCCTTTTCATGGGAGGACTCACTGGGTTTGCTTTCAGCTCCACTTCTAATCTGCTCTTAGGGTCTAATTTAAGTACAAGTAACTTTACGCTGGTTGGCATGTGTGGCGTCATGAGTGGCGTGTTGCATGCCCCTCTCACCGCGATTTTCCTGATTGCCGAAATCACAAGTGGGTATGTCCTTTTTGTACCGCTCATGCTTGTCTCAGCTATTTCATTTAGCACGATCTCCTATTTCGAAAAGCACAGCATTTATACAAAGCAGCTAATCGAAACTGGCGATTTGATTCCATATGACAAAGACCGCATCGTACTAAGCTTAATAGACCTGAAGAAGATCATCGAAAAAGATCTG
>CAYYNA010000207.1:0-6327 GCA_964472815.1 uncultured Roseivirgaceae bacterium | reverse complement strand
TGGACGGTGAGCATTTCAAGGACATGATTTGTGAATGCCATGAACTGACCACTGTATTAGTGCATGTAATGAGTTCAAGGATCCGACAATTTACCAAGCAGGAACAGCTAGATGACAAGATGCTTTCTCTTGGAAAGTTATCGGCAGGATTGGCACATGAGCTCAACAATCCTTCGGCTGCTGTGGTGAGGAGCTCAAAAGCACTCTCCAAACATCTGAAGTTTTTACCTGAGAAGTTCAAGGATGTAGTGAAAATTCAGATGTCGGATGAAAAGATCAATCATGTAAATGAAATTCTGTTTGACAAGGTATCGTCTGGAATTCAGAAGGTCTCCATGATGCAGCGCAACAAAAAGGAAGATGAGTTAACGGACTGGCTGTACGATGCTGGGGCGGAAGATCCTGATGAGGTCATTGATAATCTGATTGATTACGGGTTTGAGATTTCTGATTTGGAGAAGATTGGAGAAGATACACCCACCGAACATCAAGTGCCAGTTATTAATTGGATCAATCAGGTATTATCAACGGAGCGTTTGGTAGGAGAAATTGAGGATGCTTCTCAGCGTATCAATGACCTGGTCTCTTCCATCAAAAGCTACACGCATATGGATCAGGCGCCAGAAAAGATCCCCACAGACGTGCATACTGGAATTGACAACACCATCACGATGCTCAATCACAAAATCCAGGATAATAAGATACAGGTAGAGCGCGAGTACGGCGAAGACTTGGCAAAACCAGAGATTTTACCTAGTGCCATGAATCAAGTTTGGACCAATATTTTAGATAATGCAATTGACGCAATGGAAGAGAGTGAAGAGCGAACGCTTACTATTACAACTGCGGCATCAAGCAAATACCTAAAAGTAGATATCATGGATACTGGATCCGGCATTCCGGATGATATAAAGGACAAAATCTTTGATCCATTTTTTACCACCAAGCCTGTTGGAAAGGGAACTGGCTTGGGACTGGAGAATGTTCTCCAGATCGTTAAAATTCAGCACGAGGGATTAATAAATGTAGAGTCCAAAGATGGTAAAACGGTATTTACTGTTTGTTTGCCATTGAATGGGAATTAAGAAATCAAACCATTAAGAGTACCAGCCAGAAATGAAAAAGCCATACATCTTTATTATAGACGATGATGAATCTGTTTTAAAGTCGGTGACTAGGGATATTAAATCCGAGTACCGATCGCAATATCGAGTGCTTTCCACCACCTCCGCATCCGAAGCTTTAGAATCTCTAACCGAATTGAAAAACCAAGGGGAGACCGTCGCACTGTTCTTATCGGATCAGCGGATGCCTGAAATGCTAGGCGTAGAATTTCTGGAAAAAGCCAAGGTCTTTTATCCTGACGCAAAGCGCATTCTTTTGACTGCTTATTCGGACACAGAAGCAGCAATAAAGGCGATAAACGAGGTGCAGTTAGACTACTATTTGCTCAAGCCTTGGAACCCGCCTGAGGAAAAACTTTACCCTGTATTGAATGATCAACTTGATGAGTGGAGTGCTGGATTCACTCCAGATTTTGAGGGAATAAAGATTGTTGGATATCAGTGGTCTCCTAAATCTCATGAGATCAAGGATTTTCTTGCTGGTAATTTGATTCCCTACTTGTGGCTAGATGTCGAATCAAACGATAAAGGGAAGGAGCTCGGAGAGCTAAATAAACTTGAGGCCAAGGATCTGCCGGCCGTTTTCTTTGAGGATGGATCTTTCTTGAAGAACCCTTCTACCATCGAAATAGGAGATAAGACGGGCATGCGAGTAACCGCCGGAGCTGAAATGTATGACGTGGCGGTAATAGGTGCTGGCCCTGCTGGATTGGCAGCCGGCGTTTATGGTGGATCAGAGGGATTAAATACGATTCTAATTGAAAAACGGGCGCCAGGAGGACAGGCTGGAACTAGTTCTCGCATAGAGAATTACCTGGGATTTCCTAAGGGGCTAAGTGGTGCGGATCTTTCCAGGCGAGCGATTACTCAAGCTACTAGGTTTGGTATTGAGTTTCTATCACCCCAGGAGGTTACCAACATAGAAGTCAAAGATCAATACAAGATTATCCAACTAAAAGACGGCTCAAGTATCAACGCAAAAGCAGTGATCATAACTGCAGGTGTCGACTATAGAAAGCATCCTGCAAAAGGAATAGATGACTTTACAGGCGCGGGTATCTACTACGGTGCAGCTACAACAGAGGCCATTGCTTGCAAAGATGAGGAAGTCTATATTGTGGGAGGAGGTAATTCTGCAGGGCAAGCGGCTATGTATCTTTCGAAGTTTGCAAAAAATGTATTCATCGTGATTCGTAGGCCGGATTTGAGCAGTAGCATGTCTTCCTACTTAATTGATCAGATCGGTAATACGGATAATATTCACTTACTAGGAAATACGGAGATTACTGAAGTGAAGGGTGAAAACCGTCTTCAAGAGGTGGTTTTGAAAGATAATAAGACTGAAAAGACGGAAGTTAAGGGAGCGGCGGCCTTGTTCATTTTTATCGGAGCTAAGCCAATGACAGATTGGTTGACCCTGGATATTCTAAAAGACGATCGCGGATATCTTGAGACGGGTCCAGAACTTAAGAAGTACCAAAACTTCAAAAAGAGTTGGAAAATGAATCGGGAACCGTTTCTTCTTGAGACCTGTATTCCTGGAATTTTTGCGGCTGGAGATGTCAGGTCTGGGGCAATGAACCGCGTGGCTTCTGCAGTAGGAGAGGGCTCAATGGCCATCAAATTTGTACACGAGTATTTAGCTGAAAATTAACATCATAAGTTATGAAGTTTGGTTCATGTGATCATATCAGAGCAATCAAGGAGGTGAAGATGCCCAAAGCCTACGAATGTGAAGAATGCGTAAAGACAGGCGACCGATGGGTTCACTTAAGAACTTGTCAGGAATGCGGTATTACGCTTTGTTGTGATTCATCACCTAATAAGCATGCTAGTGCGCATGCTCGTTCTCATCCTGGACACTATGTAGTGAGATCTGCTGAACCGGGTGAAAACTGGTTTTGGTGCTATGAAGATGAAACAATGAAAGATGGGTGATCTTGCTAGAGATCAATCTTGCTCTTACCATCTTCAGACAAAATTTTGGCCAGCCTACGAATGACTGCATCTAGTTCATTGGAAGAATCAATTATGTTATCTGTCAACTCGTTTTTCTTGTCCAGGCTAAGGTTTTCGTGAGATTTCAGTGTCTCTGCTAAGCCCAGTATACGTGCCAAGGGAGCTCTAACGTCATGTGCATTAGTAAATGCAAACCTTTTTAACTTTTGGTTCTGCTCTTCAATTTTGGTATTTCGTTCGTTGAGCTCATCGATCAGTTCACTCTTTGCCGTTAGTGCGGTTTCTAATGCTTGCTCGCGTTCCAAGAGGTCCGTGATGTCGAAATTGATACCTGTAATTTTGGAAAGCTTGTTCTCTTTTTCATTTTTCCTACCTGCCATTGAACATCTGACGTGCCGGACATTCAAATCATCTTGGACGATTCGAAAATTCATCTCCAAACGTAGATTCTCGGTCTTTCTAATCCGTTTCTCAGCACTGGAAATAAGCTCTACATCCTCAGGGTGTATTTTTGTCTTCCATAGATTATTGTCAATTGTATGCTGTCTGTTGGAAATTTCGAAAAGACTCAACCATTGGTCATTCACAACATACTCACCAGAATTAAGATCAAGAGTCCAAATGGCCATTTTCCCTGTTTCTGTGGCGAACTCAAGGTTTTCGTAAGACTCCTTTAATGCATCAATTACCGCATTGGGTATCGAAAGCTCCTGGAATACATTTGACTGAGATTCCTTGTCAAGGACGTTCAGGCTCATTTTGCTAAGCCATTTCAATGCCGCCGAAGATCCATAGAACGTCATGAATGAAATACCATACATGTTATCTGTGAATAAAGACTTGACAGATAACTGACCTTCTAAGCTAGGAGATAGAACGTGAGCATAATATTTAATCCCTCCCTTGGCCAGTGATGGAATCCATTCATTTACAAGCCATTTGCCCATGTCAGGCCAGGATCCTGTTTGACTTCTATTGTCATTCACAAAGAAGATGGGATGATGCTTTTCTACCATTTGAGTAATTAGACTGCAGCATCGCTTCCCGATATCGGTGGATGGGACAGTACTTGGCCACCGAACCACTAACACCTCGTATTTTTCTATGTACCTAACAAGAACAAAAGTGGTACCTCCAAACTCATACGCTTCGGTCATGGTAGATAACTATTTGTTAGTAATAGAAGACCATATGTCGAAGTGAATTGTTTTCAGATAATTCAAAAATCTGTTTGTAACTCTCCTAGGATCAAAGTCATATAAGGAGCTAGGTGCGATTCTACTGATCTAGGACAGATTTAGGTCTCTTTGTTCTCCCCTAGAAATTCTTTTGGGGAGCTTCCTTTAATTTTTTTGAAAGCCCTGTTGAAGGTGGCTTTCGAATTAAAACCAGAATCTAAGGCAATTGATAGTAACGTATATTTTTGATTTACATCCGCCTTGTACAGTCTGATGAATTCCTCAATTCTTAGACCGTTGATATAGTCATTGAAGTTTTTATTGAAGACTTGATTGATAGTTGCGGACAATTGGACCGCATTGATCTGCAAATGTTGTGCGAGTTCCTGCAGGTTCAGATCTGCTTGAAGATAGAGCCTTTCATTTTTCATCAGCTCCTGAATCCTGGCAGCTATTGAGGACTTTTCGCTTTCTTCTGTTACTTCAAGACTAGTGCTTGTGTGGATAGATGAATCTGAGTTGGAGATTTTGATCTGTGACAGGTTAAAATCAATTTTCGCTGGCTGCTTCTGCTCGTACCCTGCGAGTCCAATGTATAGTGCAGTTGCTGCTAGTGCTAAGTTCCACCACCAATCTTGGTAGAATGCTAGTTCCAGCCAAGCATCCATTACGTTCATGACCTCCCTAAACACCAGCCAGAAAATCATAGAGTAAATGAAGTTGCGAAACCAAGTAAAGCTGATAAGATCCGGATTGCTGAATTGCTGATAGCTCCATTGCCTATACCTTTTGTAAATAATCATACACTGGGAGAGATAATAGACAAAAGATGCAATCCTAATGAACCTTTCCGAAATGGACAAGATCGTGAATAGCTGCGAAGACTGCTGAGCTTCGACTGCCTCTGGGCCCTGCACGAAAGCTCCAAGTTGGTAAAAGAAAGAAAAAGTGTACGGGAAAAAATGCCAAAGATGGACTCTTCGTAAGCGGAAACTTCTATCAACTTGCGCCCTAAAATAGAAATACACCACCGGGCCGAAAAGTAGGCTTACGCCTCTTGGAAAACCGTTTAGCTCGTTCCAGAGAATATTGATTCCTGCGAAACCGAAAGTGTAGTCCTGTAGCTCCATCGCAAGGATGAACATGATCCAGCCGAGCAACTTATCTGACAGACGCTGTTCTTTAAATCCTCGGACCATAAACAAGATCCACATCAGGAGGCTAAAGAAATATCCGATCTGCAGAGGAGTGGTGTAGAGAGACATTGGTTAAGAATTATAAAAGTAAGCCACCCTGAAGGATGGCTTACGCATTAAATTTTGAAGTCCAAATTACTGATCTTTTTTCAAGTCTTTAACCAGTTTAGCCACATCGATTTTGTCTCCGGTTTTTATGTTTTCATCTACCGTGAGAATAAGCACTTTTGATAGCCCTTTCTTATAATACACTTTTTGCCCCAAGGCCAACGAAACCCCGCTATTCGACATAGGTGATAAGTTAGGATTCATCACGTTGGGAATAATCAATGGAATAGACTTAAGAGAAGAATTATGTAGTGTGAAATTGATCATTTTCGAATCTGAAGCGTAGGTTGGCTGTGGTTCTTTTTCGACAAAATCTAACGTTATCGAGATGGCCTTTGTAGAAGTATTTTTCAACTTCAAAACGTTTCCTGGATCTACAACTAAGGTAGCATTCCCCATTCCTGCAAGTCCAAAACCGCTTACTTGTTTGTCAGTGTCTGGATCTATGACAGATACATTTACTTGTTTGCCAGATCTGTTTATTAGTTTAACAGCATAGTTGGCAAACTCTTCGTAAGTCAGCTCTACAGATTTTAGAGCTGGAATTTCAATTTTCTCTTTTGCTATTAATTGAGCACTTACTAGGGTACAGATAATGATTAGTACTTTTTTCATTGTTTTTGAATTTAAGGTTTAACATCCACACTTTGTTGTGTTTCATGATGCCAAAGTAGAGGACCTCCAAAATCCCTCTCGCCTTATATTATGATTTGAGACGTATCTGAATTGGTTTTTGTGGTCTCAAATAATTTGAGACGTTGG
>CAYYNA010000206.1:1119-6413 GCA_964472815.1 uncultured Roseivirgaceae bacterium | reverse complement strand
AAGTGGAACATCATTACCTGTCATCATTCCGTGTTTTCTCCGGCGCAAGGACGTGACTTCAAGTTTGGACGCGAGGAGTGGAAGCCAATATTTGATGAGTATAATGTGGACTTAGTGCTGAATGGGCATGATCATACGTATGCTAGGGGTCATGTTCCGCAGAGAACAACCGATTCTGGGGATCCCAATGATCTCGGTACAGTGTACGTAACTTCCGTAAGTGGTCCCAAGCAGTATCCCTTAGATACGGCTCAAATGAAAACGTACGTCGATCAAGGATACCAGGTAGATACCTCCGCTGAGCAAACGCAGTTCTACCAGGTGATAACTGTAGAGGATGATCAGCTGACCTACGTAGCATATACTGCGTTGGGAGAGGAGCATGATCGTGCCGTGATCCGCAAGGATTTCTCAACAGGTAAAAAAACGCTGGTTAATGGGAGTAAGTGAATCCTGTAGCGATTCTCTTAAGTGTTCAAAGTCTAGGTAATCTTTAAAAAAGACCCTTTTTCAGGTGAACTTAAATGCAACTATGTTGCGTTTGTATTCTAGTAGAATTTATATTTGCAACAAAATTGCATATACAACGAATTAGATGAAAAATACATTTGTCGGGTTACACCTTGACTTTCTTGGATTTAGTACTTCCATGCTCTGTGCCATCCATTGCGCGGCTCTGCCATTTTTGCTAAGTATGGCCCCATTAGCCGGGCTTCAATTTCTAGATAATCATTGGATTGAATACTCCATTATTCTATTGAGTTTATTCATTGCTTCCAATTCATTAATTGGCAGTTATCGTAAACACCATCAAAAGTTTCTAGCATTGATCATCGCCTTAATTGGATTTTCTTTGGTCGGTTTAGGGCAGGTTTTAGAAGCTGAGTGGAAGGAGGTCTTATTCACATCTACAGGAGGCGCGATCATTGCGATCGCTCATCTGGTAAATTGGAAATTGATAAAGCAGTCGAAAAGAACGCTTTATAGTCAAAGCTCTCATTAAGTGAAATCCTCTATGGAATCAACAGTCTCACCTAAGAACTGGATAGCAAGTGATCATGCAGCAGTCTTGGAAACTATTCACAGAAGCGAGCTAAACATTGCCATTTATAATCGGGATTTAACGCTATTAAAAGGTGAGTTAGATCAGCTGCTAAACAGCGAATTTGAATTCAGAACTAGTGGAGAAACCAGCGATATCTTAAATGATATTCGCAGTGCACCGACCTTGAATAATCTTCCGCAGCTTAAGGCGGATCTAGAGGACTTGTTTATTCAATTTCGGGAGTTGACAAAGGCCGGCAATTTCCGCCTGTTTTTTGCGACGGTGAGGAATAATATGTGTAGAAAATTTCATACAGATATCAATGATCTCAGAATGCTCTGCACTTATGTAGGTCCAGGTACGCTGTGGCTTAGTGAAGACAATATAAATCGCGCCGCGGAAAATTCTGAGGATGAGGAGCTCCTAGTGATTGATGAAGACCGTATTATGCAAGCCAGTGAGGGTGATGTATTGGTTCTTAAGGGAGCTATTTACCCGAAAGAAGAAACAACCCCCATTCTCCATAGAAGTCCTACCATAGAAGAGAGTGGTCAGAAGAGAATTCTCCTGCGCATCGATACAGATGAGTTTGCAAATTTTTAGTAAATTTTTAGGAAATGATTTTGTCAAAGAATAATTGGTGGGTCGTAGTTAAAGAGAAGAGTCAACTCACTTCTTTGGCCTGAACACTTTCATGACCTCCGCATCTGTTTCTAGATATGGACCTCCAATTAAGTCAATGCAATAGGGGATAGCTGGAAAAACTGCTTCCAGACATTCTTTGATTGATTTTGGTTTTCCCGGTAGATTGACCATTAATGAACCACCCCGAATGCCGGCTGTTTGCCTGGACAAAATAGCTGTAGGCACATACTGCAAACTTACCTGACGCATTTGTTCGCCGAAACCAGGAAGAAGTTTCTCCGAAACTGCAACGGTAGCTTCTGGCGTTACATCGCGCTTGGCTGGTCCAGTACCGCCAGTCGTTACAATCAAACTGCAAGATTCCTCATCTGCCATTCTTATCAACTCTGCTTCCAGCTGGTCCTGCTCATCCGGAATCACTGCATACACAGCTTCCCATGGCGAGGTGAGCCAAAGGTCCATCAAACGCCTAACTTCTTGTCCAGGAAGATCTTCATATTCGCCGCGGCTCGCGCGATCTGAGACGTTGATAATGCCTATTTTAATGCTTTCCATATCTAGTTATTAGCCGTCCTACTCCCGGTATAGGTTAGTTTTTTCCAAATATACTCTAGAGGTCCCTGTTTGAATCTTTTCAGCCAAAACCGGCTGATCAGCCATTGGGTGACTAATATACCGAATGCAAACAACGGGAGAGAGGCAAAGGGAACCTTTCTCATCAGTGCTAAGCCGTAACCAAAGAATAACAAAACTGCAGTTACGTTTTGGAAAATGTAATTGGATAGGGCCATCCTTCCCAGAATCGCCAGGTTTGCATAAGTCGTCTTAGCTTTTCCAGACGCCCATAAATTGAGAAATACCATGCAGATGCCTAAGGCAAATGCTGTGGCACCCACATGATAGATCATACCGAGTAAAAACCCTGTTTCGCTGAAGCCACTGGCCCAGCCGTACTTGGATTTAACTACTGCGTACCCAATGTGAGTAACTAGGCCAAGAACACCCAGCCAGATTGCAGCTTTTGGAGTAGAAATGGATTTGCTGCGAATCCTTGGTAACCATATCCTTGCCAGGAGAAGACCAATTAGAAATAAGCCGGTCACATGAAAGTAACGTCCGAACATCAGGTAGCTCATCGCTCTTGGAATAGCATAAATGATGTTTACTGAAAATACTTCCAGTGCGGAATCTGAGGTTCGCATTTCCAGCAAAGTAAGGTCTCCAAATCCCCATTGTGCTTTTAGGTCCTGAGATATCCGACTTAATGATCCCCAGAAGGTCCAATCAGGTGTGAAGTACAATAAGGTATGCATCAAGATGGGTGCTGCAAGCATCACCAGGATCCACTTAATCAGCGCCTTATTGGATGTATTAATAAATAAGGGAAGAAGCATCCCGAGCAGACTGTAAAGCGTGAGTATGTCGCCATTCCAGATGAAATACATGTGCAATAGCCCAAAGCAACACAAGACGATCATGCGCTTGAACCAATAGGCAATGAAGTTTGCATTTCTTGATTTAAATCGCTCCGCCTGTAGCGCAAACCCAACACCAAATAAGATAGAGAAGATGCTATAGAACTTTCCCTCAATAAACCAATCAATGAAAAATAGCATTACTCGGTCTATGATAGGTAAGAACTTGACTTCATCCGGGCTGTAGGTGTTGTATCCGATGAAACTGTAGAGGTTGGCGAATAAGATGCCAAACAGCGCAAATCCCCGCAAGGCATCCAATACTTCTAATCTTTCGGACTCAGTAGTGGGTTTTATGTCGGACACTTTAGTTTAAGCTAAAATTCTTTCTGCATAGCAGATTAGGATAAATGCCGTAAAAGTCCTGCTCATTTCTGTTGTAAACCATGCCTTGAATTGGAATGGGTTTAGCCCCCACACGTTGCAGGCATAGCTTCAATTCAATGATTTTGCTGTGAATGTAGTAAGATAGGACAAAGAACTGATGGTCCGCTATTTGCCACATTTTATCTGAGTACGCTTTCTGTTTGGAAACTCGCTCATAAAATGAACACAGACCCTCGATATCTGAAAAAGACTTTTTTTCCATCCCATCCATGATGAATCGATTAGAGTCAGATAGCGTAAACGAGATCTGATCAATGCACTTCTCCTGAATCATTTCCTTTATTTCAGAGATTTTCTCAGAATCAAAGGAGATGGAATTTCCAGGAGAGGTGATGTAGTAATTGTGCTGCTTAAAAGAATCGTTTATTACAGTTTCCAGGTGATCGCTGGGACAGATAAAGTGCAAATGATTCCGCATCAAATCACTAGAGGCTTTTCACATTGACGACTTCAAAGTTTCTCGCATCAAAGTAGTCATCCAAGCCATAATCTGTATTGATGATAATCCCGCCGAGAAGCGTCACTTTGTCTACATGAAATTCGTCCTTACAGGTTTTGAGGTGATTATAAATCTTCTGATGGATTATTTCATAGGTAGCCTCAGTGATCGCTTTTTCCTTGTTGTCACTATCCAGAATTTGCTCCCTGTACGGAAGCAGACTCTCTTCGAGTTTCATCTGTTGATAATCATCTTCGTTCAACACTGGAGAATAGCCACTATCCTGAAGTCTGCTCAAAGCAAGCATCAGCGCTCCACATGAGTTTCCAGTATTTTCTTGCCTTGGCCTGTACATTTTTCCCAAGTCACCTTCCAGGGTAATTCCTATATGCGGACCGTAGAAAAGGAAGGCGCTTCCTTCGTCGGGTATGTGATGAGCAAATGCCGTCATACCAGTTTGTCCAGCAAATGGCAAACCACCCAAGCCTCCCATGATGAAAGGACCGAAAAGTACATTAAAGAAGGTGGTAGAAGGGACATTGATGTCATCTGAGCAAACTGAGGTAGCCATCAAAACCTTGGAAACGTTGATGTCGTGCTCAATCTGCATTTTGCCGAGGTAATGAATGGAAGTGTCCTTCGCATCCATGGCATTGGGAAAGTACTCCTTGACAACCTTGTCGAATTTTCTTTGTAGCATAGTTAGTGTAGTTGTGTATTTCGGCGTGAAAGTTAGACCTTTTTCGTTAAATGCATCAGTATTGCATGAATGGATAAATGTCCAATAAACCGTACCTGTAAATTAGTGCAACGTAATTGCATTTAATGCTTATTTTACTCTACCAAAGTCAAAACACTCATGTACTGCTACTTACTTAATCAAAGGGGTTTTCTCACCTCAGTTGCCTTTCTAGCGAGTTTATTGCTAGTTGATGCTCAAGACGATCAAAATTTTCCTCCTCCTGATGAAGCTCCCATCATCACTGCTCAAAAGGTGATGGGTTCCATTAAAGTGGATGGCAGACTTAATGAAAGTGCATGGCAAAATGCTGAAGCCATTACGAACTTCTTCAAGATGGAACCTCGACAAGGAGGGACGTACCAATACGACACGGAGGTAAAGCTCCTGTACGATGAAAAGAGCTTCTACATTGGAGCATTTTGCAAGGATTCCGTCGGTAAAAAGGGAGTAAGAGTACAAGACTTAAGGCGTGACTTTAGTTGGGGTGAAAATGATATTTTCCTGGTTCAGTTGGATCCTCAGAACCTGAAGCAATATTGCGTATCCTTCCAGACCACACCT
>CAYYNA010000206.1:0-1096 GCA_964472815.1 uncultured Roseivirgaceae bacterium | reverse complement strand
CCACACCTTATGGCAATCAGCGAGACCTCCAGAATTTTAATGATAGAAACATCGATAATGATTGGAATGCGCTTTGGACGGTACGCACGCAAAGGACAGACTCTGGCTACTACGCGGAGTTTGCCATTCCTTTTAAGTCCATTCGTTACGAAGAGCTAAATCCTGAGGAAGACCCTACGTGGGGGATTACGCTCAGTCGATTGGCTAGGAGAGATTACGAACAGACGGTTTTCCCAGCCATTCCGCAATCATTCTCACCCTACCGAATGACGTATGCTGCGAGATTGGAGGGGTTGGAATTACCCGAGCCAAGTGCAAATGTTCGTATTGAGCCGTATTTGCTTTATCAGTATGACGACATTGAAGACGGGGAGGTGAGTTCCAGCGACAGTGATCTGAAGTTTGGGGGCGATGTAAAGTGGGCCATTAATCCCAGATCGGTGCTTGATCTAACCTTCAACACAGACTTTGCACAGGCAGACGTGGACCGAGCGGTCAACAACCTTGAGCGCTTCAATATTTTCTTTCCTGAGCGAAGACAATTTTTCCTGGAAAATTCAGGCATTTGGGCTGGTGCAGCAAATAATGCGATTGTGCCATTTTTCAGCCGAACGATCGGTCTCCGAGGGAACTTCAATGCCGAACCTGCTCGAATAGATGCGGGTGCGCGCTACACCATGCGGAACGAAGAACGATCGATAGCAGGATTGTACGTGCATCAGGCAGAGACTAGTAACTCGACGGGTGCAAACTTCATGGTGGGGAGATACCTTCAAAATTATGGGAAGGAAAATAATGTAGGAGTGATGTTTACCCATCGCCTAGACGAGGAATCCGGCGAGCTTGGAGCTCAACAAAGCAATAATACCACGGTAACGGTAGACGGCTTTATTCGGCCCACGGACACCTGGAGTATTTCCTATATGCTTTCAGGTTCTCGAGATAATTCTAGCGATACTTTGGGATTAGCAGGTCGCTTCTTTGCTGGAAACAATTCCAATAAGTTTTATCTGGGATGGCTCACCAATTTCGTTTCAGAAGATTACAACCCTGACATGGGTTTCGTTTTTCAGAAAAATGTAATTCAGCACAATCC
>CAYYNA010000205.1:0-6514 GCA_964472815.1 uncultured Roseivirgaceae bacterium | reverse complement strand
TAGTGTTTTAAGCATTAGCTATATCTACCAGTTCTAGCATGAAGATACTCTCACTGTTCTTTGCATGTGTGCTAGCTGGCATTTTGAACGCCCAGCAAACTTATCTTGAAAATGCCTCCACAGCAGAATCTAGAGGCGATTATGAAGCTAGTTACGAAGAGTATAAGAAAGCATCAGACTTGTTTTACGCTGATTCAAAGTTCAAGGAATATGCTGATACTCATTTGAAGATGGTGGATTGCCAAATACAACTTGGGAATCCTTTTCTTGCCAGAAGTTTAGCTCAAAATACGGTCTCATTTATTGAGGAATCCCTACCTAGCGAGAAAGACTCCTATGCCAAGGGAAAAATGTTGCTAGGGCTTAGTTTCCTAAACCTCGCTAGAAACGATGAAGCCCTTGAGCAATTATTAGCTGCTGAATCCATTTTTGATACAGAAAGTGCTGAAAAGGCAAGATGCTTAGATGCCATCGGACAAGTATATACCAACAACCAAAACTACCAGCTGGCTTCACAATACCTAGAGCAAGGCTTAAGACTGAGAAGAAAACTGTTTGGTGTGCAATCCATTGATGTTGGAAACTCTTATAACAATCTAGGAAGAGTATATGCCACGAATGAGCCACTTCAAGCAATAATCTACTTCAATAGGGCAAAGAGCATTTATGAAGAATTACTAGGGGGGGAAGACAGAAGAACACTTCGCGCACAAATCAATATTGCCTTTGCCAATAGAGAGCAGGGAAATTATGAGGAAGCATTGCAACTTCTAAACGAAGTTAAGATCATCTATGAGAGACGCTTTGGGGCTGATAATCTAAACGTCGCTTACATCCAGAGTATCATCGGCAGGGTGCTACGGGATCAGGAAAAATACGACGAAGCGCTAATCAATCAGAAAGAAGCACTCCAAAACTACCTTAACCTCTATGGAGAAAAGCATCAGGAAGTTGCCAATACCTACTACCTAATTGGAGAGGTTTACCGGGCCAAAGGTGATTTCAAAACTTCACTTTCATTCTATCAAAAGGCCATCTATGCAAACCTACCGGGACAAAGCACCAATGATGATTACGAACTTCCCGATCTGACCAATTACCTGAATGCTGATGTTTTGCTTTCTGCTTTGGTGGCAAAAGCACTTGCTCTGGAATTTCTACATTATCAAAAAACGCTCAATGTAAAGGACTTGGTTGGTGCGGTAGATACCTATGTCAAATGCGACGAGCTTATAACAATTATTCGAAGGAAAAGGCTGAACGAGCAAGACAAAATAAGATTAGGGAACACAGCAAAAGATGTATATGAAAGCGGCATTCAGCTTTCGCTAAACTTAAGTGAAGGCACCTTCAACAAAAAGAAATACTTAGCTCGTGCGTTTGAGTTTTGTGAAAGAAGTAAGTCCTCTGTACTGCTAGAAGCAATTACGGAATCAAAGGCCAAGAAATTCACAGGTATACCAGAAGAGCTACTGCTACTTGAAGACAGTCTAAAAGATGAGATCTCCTATTTGGAGCAAGAGCTCGCTGCAAGCGAAGAGACGGATAAGCAGAAGCTTAAGGACCTCCTCTTCTCTTACCAAAACAGCTATCGCGCGTTTATCTCCAACCTTGAAACGGATTACCCAGACTACTATCAACTTAAGTATGATCAACAGATCGCTACGGTTAGTGCGATCCAGAGTAAACTAACAGGCAATTCTGCCTTACTTTCTTACTTCATCGGAGCGGAAGAAATCTACGTCTTTATCATATCCAGTAAGGATATCAGTGCTGAAAGGATCGTAAAAAGTGATCAATTTGACAGACTACCAGTTGGATTGAGAAACTCCATAAAGTACAAGTCCAAGAGTGCATTCGTAAGTTCTTCCAAGGCACTTCATTCCCAGCTCATCCCTAAGCTTAAATCCAGTATCAAAGAACTGATAATTCTTCCGGATGGAGCACTTGGAACCATTCCCTTTGAAGCTTTGATCAGTGAAGAAAGTGATGGATCCAGCTATTCCAATTTCAACTATCTCCTACAAGACTATCACATCTCATATGACTATTCCGCCACCTTGTTCACACAACGAAAGCAAAATGCAGCGGTAGAAAATCCTCAAATTCTCTTGGTTGCGCCCGTTGAATTTCAAGACAATGAACTTCGAATGAACGCACTTCCTGGATCTGAAAAAGAAATCGAAGAAATCAAGTTCTTATTTCAAGGAAACAACTGCGTTCCAAAAGTTCAAATGGGCAAAAATGCCAGTGAATCCAATTTGAAGGAGGAAGAGCTAAGTAACTTTCAATTCGTGCATTTCGCAACTCACGGATTTGTGAACGAATCAGAACCTTCTTTGTCAAGAATTTTTCTTTCACCGGACGAGAATCAAGATGGAAGTCTTTACACCGGAGAGATTTATAACCTAGAAATCAATGCAGATTTAGTCACCCTTTCCGCTTGTGAAACAGGTCTGGGCAAGATTGCCAAGGGAGAGGGAATTGTTGGACTCAGTAGAGCCCTGCAATACGCTGGAGCAAACAATATCATCGTATCGCTGTGGCAAGTTGCTGACGAGTCTACCGCCCAAATGATGATTGAATTCTACAAGTATAATCTTTACAATGACCATCATGGATACAATACTGCTCTCCGCCAAGCTAAGCTGAGTCTGCTAAATTCTGATGAATATGCCAACCCATACTATTGGGCTCCTTTTGTTTTAGTAGGTAAGTAGTTTCTCTTTTTGAAGTAAGGGTAGGGTATTTTTTGAAGGTTTTTAAACATAAAGCCATGAAATCCCTAACCTTTATCTTCCTGATTCTCATCAGTAGCGTCATCATTGCTCAGAATTTTGAGTTCGAAAAATCGAAGGCATTTCCCTTCGGACAACCGAATCCAGAGGCACCAAAACAGATAAAGGATTTCGATCCGATGATTGGCAATTGCTCATGCAAATCTGTAACGCGGATCAATCAAAACGAATGGGCAGATACCGTCCAGATGTGGTGGACTTTCAAATACATCATGAATGGTATGGCGATACAAGATGAGACCTGGAAAGCCGATGGCACATATTCTGGAAGCATTAGACAATACAATGCAGATAGTAGCAAGTGGTACGTGCATTACTATTCTTCAAGTGCTGCTGTCAATACATTGCCAGCATGGGAGGGGAATAAGCAAGAGGACGGAAAAATCGTTCTGTACCGAAACCAAACTGCTCCAAATGGCGTGGATGGGTATTTTCGTTTGACCTTCTCTGATATCTCGAGTGAGGGGTATAATTGGATTGGCGAATGGGTTGATTTAGCCGAGTCATTTTCTTACCCTACATGGAAAATCTTTTGTAGAAAAGAGGGCTGACCGAGCAAATGTTTACAAGTTCCCACGCGGAATTGAAGATTACCTCAGGTTTATTTTGCACCTTACGTGCACCTGAAAACCTAAGATCGATTTTTATGAAGAGGATTAAAATCGGTGACCTGGTTCAGAGCGACTATGGTAGAGGACGTGTTTTAGCAGAAACTAAAGAATGGTTTATTCACGACAACTCCGAAGAAGGCGGATCGTCGGAATATGCCATTCTTAAGTCCGACGATTTTTTTGAAATTATTTCAGAAAAAGAGCTCCTAGCTGATTAGTCACTCAGATACTAACTCACTGATTATTTTATTGAAACGTTGATCAAATTGATCATAGTAAGAGCCAGTTGCAGGTCCATTGAAATAGCTGTGCACATACCTGGCATATCCTTGCTTATCCAAAATTACTAAAGTTGGGAAAGCCTCTATCCGATCCATGAATGGAAAAGGTAAAGCTGCCCCAGACTTACTCAATCTCCCTCCTAGGACTACATCGTACGGAATACTGTTTGCCTCTTTGTAAGTCTCGATGCGCTCAAGGCCATACTCTTGAGAATAGTTTGCTTCATAGGATGAAGCCAGGATAGCGACATCCAGCTCTTGATTTTTGTCGTACCAGTCTACCAAATATTTAGTTTGGTCATGACTATTCGGACACCAAGTACCAAAAAGCTGAATAACCAATACTTTTCCCTCGTATGCTGCAGGATCAATCGTGCCTTTGCCACTGCCTGCCGCTAATAGATCGTAGTAAGGTTTGTGAACTCCTTTCTCGATTTTTACTATTTCAAACGGATCTTCAATGCTTGCTTTTGGATCAGGTTTGCCCGTCCAAGCTTCGCTATATCCATCATCAAACACCAATTGTCCAGTCCACTTTCCACCCTCTTTCTTCCCATTCAGTAGAAATGCATGAGCCCCATCGAAGCAAGAAAGCTTAATGGAATCACCATCCATGATTCCCTCAAAATATCTAAAATCACTGGTTTTCGTGATGACCGTTCCGGTAACCATCTCTCCAATCTTCTTAAAGACTCCAACACCTTCGGACTCATTGGGTGTCCCGGCATCAAAAACCATCGCCCATTTCTCCTCTAATCTCGGTGAGTTCCGGACAGATTTCTTCATCATCCGTGGCATTCCGAATGAGGCGGAGAAGGGGTATGTGTCCCCGCGGTAATGCTTGATATAGCTCCCACTCATTGTCATTCCGGTGTAAGCAGCTCTTACTTCCACATCAAATGGCGTAAGTACAAAAAAGACACTATCTGCTTCAATAGTGACATCCTTGATCAATCGCCTCTCTCTGCCATTTAGAAAGATAAACTGTGGAGTCTCACCATCAGGGTAGCTCACCTCGAAGGTAAACGGCACATCAACATTTGAATATGATATGTTTCCTTTCCATTTTCCAGGCTTCATCAATTGAGCACTGAGAGCTGTAGAGAAAAGGACCAAAATCAAGGCGGAACATCTTAACATGCTTACAAACTAATAGTAATTCAAGTATATTTAAATATTAACCAACCGAAATTTAATAATGACTGATTCAACTAGGCCACCTGTTTGGTTTTGGGTAGTCGCAGTAATTGCGCTGCTCTGGAATTTAGCAGGTGTAGGAAACTATTTAGCTCAGGCATTTGCCACACCTGATATGTTAGCTGCTATGCCGGAGCACCAAAGAGAATACATGGAAAACACTCCTTCCTGGGTCATTGGCTGCTTTGCTATTGCGGTTTGGGGCGGTACATTGGCAAGTATTTTCATGCTAATGAGAAAAAAACTGGCATACATGGTTTTTATCGTGTCGCTCATTGGCGTGATAGGTCAAGTATCTCATTCGCTCTTATTTTCCAATGCTATTGAAGTCTACGGACCTGGAGGACTTGTTTTGCCCATTTTCATAGTGTTGATTGGTGTAGCCCTAGTGGTTATATCCAAGAAGGCCATAGCCTCAGGCTGGCTGAGATAACTTCAAAAACCATCAAATATTAGAAAGTCCTCCTGCAAAGAGGACTTTTTCTTTAACATCTTTGTGCGCAATGACATTTAAAGAGCTAAACCTAAACGATTCCATCACCGAGGCAATCGAACATATGGGCTTCACTGAAGCCACTCCCATCCAAGAGCAGGCCATTCCCTCCATCATTGAAGGAAGAGACCTAATTGCCTGCGCCCAAACTGGAACGGGGAAAACAGCTGCTTTTGTCATTCCGATGCTTCACCATCTTGCAGAAAACCCTAGCGACGATGTAAAGGTGCTCATAGTTTGTCCTACGAGAGAACTAGCTATACAGATCGATCAGCAGATTGAAGGCTTTTCGTACTTTCTGGATGTTCACTCTATTGCCATCTATGGTGGTGGCGATGGATCTGACTTTGAGCAACAAAAGAGAGCCCTTACCGAAGGAAGCAATATGGTTGTTGCCACTCCTGGAAAGCTCATTTCGCACCTCAACCTTGGCTATGTAAAGTTTGATTCAGTAACTCACCTCATCTTGGATGAGGCCGATCGCATGCTTGACATGAACTTTTATGATGATATCAAAAAGATCATCACCTTCCTTCCAAGTCTGGAGCAGACCTTGATGTTCAGCGCTACCATGGCTTCAAAAATCGAGAAGTTAGCAAAGAGCATTTTGAAAGATCCACTTAGGATTACTTTAGAACTTGCCAAGCCTTCAGAAAAAATCAGTCAGGAGGCCTACCGTGTAGAAGAGCCTTTCAAAATTGAACTTATCTCCAAAATTGTCAGCCGATACAAGAAATTTGAGAGCATCTTGATCTTTACCTCCACTAAGAAAAAAGTAAGTGAAATAGTAAAAGGGTTAAAAGCACAAGGTGAAGAAGCTAGGGGCATCTCCTCTATGCTTGAGCAAGAGGAACGAGAACGAATATTGTTGAAATTCCGAGCGAAAAAACTACGCATCCTAGTGGCCACAGATGTACTCTCAAGGGGGATCGATATTAAAGACATCAACTTAGTCGTCAACTTTGATGTCCCAAACGATGCTGCCGATTACGTCCACAGAATTGGTCGGACAGCACGTGCTAAGACCAGTGGAGTAGCTATCACACTTGTAAGTAAAGCTGACAATTACAAAATGAAGCGAATCGAGAAGCTCATCGATCGGCAGCTAGACAAGTTAGATTATCCGATGAGGAG
>CAYYNA010000204.1:0-6530 GCA_964472815.1 uncultured Roseivirgaceae bacterium | reverse complement strand
CGGATACTGAAGAACCAACAACTAGGAAGCCATCTGCTGATGAGCCATTTTCTGCTCTAGCTTTCAAAATTGCTACTGATCCTTTCGTTGGTAGACTATGTTTCGTAAGGTCATATTCTGGTATGCTGGATTCTGGTTCGTATGTATACAATACCAGAACTAACAAGAAGGAAAGAATTTCCCGAATCTTCCAAATGCATGCCAACAAGCAGAATCAGATTGATAAGCTGAATGTTGGAGATATTGGTGCAGTAGTTGGTTTTAAGGACATCAAAACTGGAGATACACTCTGTGATGAAAAATCAAAGATTGTATTAGAATCGATGATTTTCCCAGATCCAGTTATCGGATATGCTATTGAGCCTAAGACCCAAGCAGAT
This sequence comes from uncultured Roseivirgaceae bacterium, assembly GCA_964472815.1. GTDB lineage: Bacteria > Bacteroidota > Bacteroidia > Cytophagales > Cyclobacteriaceae > Ekhidna. Next base: position 6,150 of record CAYYNA010000204.1, on the reverse strand, counting down.
GTTGATAAGCTTGGAGTTGCGATAGGTAAATTAGTCGAAGAAGATCCAACGCTTCAAGTAGAGACCAACCATGAGACTGGTCAGACGATCCTTAAAGGGATGGGTGAGCTTCACTTGGATATTATTATTGATCGCCTTAAGAGAGAGTTCAAAGTTGAGATCAATCAAGGAGCTCCTCAAGTTGCCTACAAGGAAGCAATTACAAATTCTTCTGAGCACAAAGAGGTTTATAAGAAACAGTCTGGTGGTAGAGGTAAGTTTGCCGATATCGTCTTTGAGATGGGCCCTAAAGATGAAGATTATGAAAAAGATGGTCTTCAGTTTGTAAATCAGATTGTTGGTGGAGTTATTCCAAAAGAATTTATCCCGGCAATTCAAAAGGGATTTGAGCAGGCTATGCAAAATGGCCCACTTGCAAATTATCCGCTGGATTCCATGAAGGTAAGATTATTTCATGGATCATTCCACGACGTGGATTCGGACTCGCTTTCGTTTGAACTTGCTGCAAGAGCAGGTTTTAAATCAGCTGCCTCAAAATGTAAACCTGTTCTTTTAGAACCTGTAATGGCTGTGGAAGTTGTTACTCCGGATGAATATACAGGTACAATCACTGGTGACCTCAACAAGAGAAGAGGAATGATGAAAGGTATGGACACAAGAGGTACTTCTGCAGTTATTAAGGCTGACGTTCCTTTATCAGAATTGTTCGGATATGTTACTGACCTACGAACAAATAGTTCAGGTAGAGCAACTGCGTCTTTGACATTCTCACATTACGACCAGGTGCCTAGAAACATCGCTGAGGATGTAATTGCTGAGGTGAAAGGGACAGCTAACGCTTAAAATATTTTAGAGATGAATCAAAAAATTAGAATAAAGCTTAAGTCTTACGATCACAATCTGGTAGATAAGTCTTCAGAAAAAATCGTAAGAGCTGTAAAAACAACTGGAGCAGTAGTCAGTGGTCCAATCCCACTTCCAACTGTAAAGGAAAAATTTACTGTACTCAAGTCACCACACGTCAACAAGAAAGCTAGAGATCAATACCAGCTTTGTACTTACAAAAGGTTAGTTGATATCTATAGCAATAGCGCAAAAACTGTTGACGCACTTATGAAGCTTGAGCTTCCAAGTGGTGTGGACGTAGAGATTAAAGTATAGTCCGGTAAGCCGGAAATTGAAAGAACCAATTGGTTTACGATTGGTTCTTTTTTTGTCTAAAAATATCTGATCAATTTTTTTGATCAGGAATTGGATTTGCTATCTTTGCAGTCCTTTTCGAAAAAAGATGCCTGAGAGGGTTTTAAAGGATATTAAAAGAGTATAAAATGCCTGGTTTAATAGGAAAAAAAGTAGGAATGACTAGCGTATACGATGAAAGTGGTAAAAGCATTGCTTGTACACTCATCCAGGCTGGTCCTTGCGTAGTTACTCAAGTAAAGAACGAGGAAACTGATGGCTACCGAGCTGTTCAGTTAGCATACGGAGAGCGAAAAGAGAAGAGAACACCTAAGGCATTGAAAGGTCACTTCGCGAAGGCCAAGACTACTCCAAAGGCAAAAGTTGTTGAATTCAGAGATTTTAGAGAAGAGTTTGAAGATAAGGTGAAGATTGGTAACGAAATCAAGATCACTGATGTATTTGAAGAGCAGGATTTTGTTGACGCAATTGGTACTTCGAAAGGAAAAGGGTTTCAGGGTGTAGTTAAGAGACATGGGTTTGGAGGTGTTGGTCAGGCTACTCACGGTCAGCATAACAGATTAAGAGCGCCAGGTTCTATCGGAGCAGCGTCATTTCCATCAAGGGTTTTCAAAGGTTTGAAAATGGCAGGAAGGACTGGTAATGATAGAGTAAAGGTTCTAAACCTTAAAGTAATGAAGATTTATCCTGAAGAGAACCTAGTGTTGGTTTCGGGATCAGTGCCAGGAGCTAAGAATTCATACGTAATACTTGAGAAGTAATCATGAAGGTAGCAGTATTAAATACTAACGGAGAAGAAACAGGAAGAGAGGTAACTCTTGACAAAAAGATATTTGGTATTGAGCCAAATGAACACGCTGTTTATCTTGATGTAAAAAGTTATCTAGCAAACCAAAGACAAGGTACTGCTAAGACTAAGGAAAGAAATGAGATCTCGGGCTCTACTCGAAAGATCAAAAAGCAGAAAGGTACTGGAACAGCAAGAGCAGGTAGTATCAAGTCTCCAATCTTTAGAGGTGGGGGTACAATCTTTGGACCTCAGCCAAGGGATTATGGATTCAAATTAAATAGAAAGGTCAAGCAATTGGCTAGCAAGTCAGTTCTTTCTTCAAGAGCAAAAGAGAAAGCAATAAAGGTATTGGAGGACCTCAACCTAGAGGTTCCAAAAACTAAAGAGTTTGCTGGAATTCTTACGAGCCTTCAAGTGAACGGTAAGAAATCTTTGGTCCTCGTGAGTGGTGAGAATAAGAATGCATACTTGTCTTCTCGGAACTTGAAGAAGGTCAATGTATCGACAGTTGCAGAAGTAAGTACTTACGACCTGATAAATGCTGAGCACATTATATTATGTGAAAGCACACTAGATCAACTTAAAGAAAGATTTAACTAAGATGGGAGTTTTAATAAAACCTTTAGTTACAGAAAAAGTGTCTGCATTGAACGAGCACGGGAAGTATGGTTTCGTGGTTGCTAAAAATGCAAACAAGGTTCAAATCAAGAACGAAGTTGAGAAGACTTACGGTGTGACTGTTGAATCTGTAAACACCATGTTGCAGCCAGGAAAATCTAAAAGAAGATACACCAAATCAAGGGTGATAGAGGGTACAACACCAGCTTATAAAAAAGCAATTGTACAAGTGGCTGATGGAGATATTATTGATTTTTATAGCGGAATATAATTTTTAGAGATGGCTGTAAAAAAACTTAAACCGACAACCCCAGGACAGAGATACAGAATGGCTCCTGTCTTCACTGGAATTTCAAAAGAAGGTCCAGAAAAGTCACTTCTTGCAACCAACAATCGCAATGGTGGTCGCAACAACCAGGGAAGAATGACTGTCCGCAATGTTGGTGGTGGTCACAAGAAAAAACTAAGACTTATCGATTTCAAAAGAGATAAGCATGGGATTCCTGCAACGGTAAAGTCGATAGAGTATGATCCAAACAGAACTGCTCGAATCGCCCTGCTATTTTATGCAGATGGTGAAAAACGATACATCGTCGCTCCAGCTGGTCTGGAAGTAGGAACGGTAATCAATTCAGGTAAGGGAATTGCTCCGGAAGTTGGAAATGCCTTGTTCCTTTCTGAGATACCATTGGGTACAATCATTCATAATATTGAGTTGAAACCTGGTAAGGGTGGTGTGCTTGCAAGAAGCGCTGGCACTTACGTTCAGCTTGTTGCAAGGGAAGGAAAGTACTCAACCGTAAAATTGCCATCAGGTGAAACAAGACTTGTTCTAAATACCTGCCTGGCTACTATCGGTACAGTATCAAACTCTGATCACATGAACGTGCGTCTAGGTAAGGCCGGTAGAAACAGATGGTTAGGAAAACGACCTAGAGTAAGAGGTGTGGCAATGAACCCTGTCGATCACCCAATGGGTGGTGGAGAAGGAAGATCTTCTGGAGGTCATCCTAGATCAAGAAATGGTCTTTATGCAAAAGGTATGAAAACCAGAAGACCAAATAAGTATTCGGATAATCACATTGTAAAACGTAGAAAATAATGTCTAGATCTCTAAAGAAAGGACCTTATATAGATTTCCGTCTTGAAAAGAAGGTGGAAGACATGAACGAGTCGGGAAAAAAATCAGTGATCAAGACTTGGTCTAGAAGATCCATGATATCTCCTGATTTCGTTGGTCATACTTTCGCGGTTCACAATGGAAATAAGTTTATCCCAGTCTTTGTTACTGAGAATATGGTAGGACACAAGCTTGGTGAATTTTCTCCTACAAGAAACTTCAGAGGGCATATCGCCAAAAAGGATAAAGGTAAAAGATAAGTTGAGCAACCATGGAAGCTGAAAAGAAAGTAAAAAAATCGGTACGTATTAGACTTCAGAAGGAAGCTCAAAAGAAGATTAAAGAAGAGAACAGCGGAAAGCTTGGCGCAGTAAAGTCTTCATTAAGAAATATACCTACCTCTCCTCGCAAGATGAGGTTAGTAGCTGATATGATCAGAGGTGAGAGAGCTAATATCGCTCTTAACATCTTGAGATTTGATGATCACCAGGCATCACTAACATTAGAAAAACTTCTTTTGACTGGAATTGCTGATTGGCAAATGCAGAATGAAGATGTCAGCATTGAGGATGCAGACCTATACGTCAAGGAGATCTATGTAGATAGTGCGAGGATGCTGAAAAGGTTAAGACCTGCCCCTCAGGGCCGTGCACATAGAATAAGGAAAAGATCAAACCACATAACGATTGTGATTGATAATCATAGTGAAGTGGCTAACGAAAATAAAGAAAGCAAATAATGGGACAGAAGGTAAACCCAGTTGGTCTTAGATTAGGAATCATCAAAGGTTGGGATTCAGCCTGGTTCGATAGCAAGTCTTATGCAGATAAGATTGTTGAAGACAACAAAATCAGGAAATATATTGCTGCCCGTATCCCAAAAGGTGGTATCTCAAAGGTCGTAATTGAAAGAACGCTTAAAAGAATCACGCTAACAATTCACACAGCACGTCCCGGAGTAGTGATAGGAAAGGGTGGGTCTGAAGTTGATAAGATCAAAGAAGAGTTAAAAAACTTGACAGGAAAGGATCTTCAGATAAACATTTTTGAGATCAAACGACCTGAATTAGATGCCAAGCTTGTTGGAGAGTCAATTGCACAGCAACTACAAGCAAGAATTTCATTTAGAAGAGCAATGAAGCAGTCTATCGCTTCATCTATGCGAGTGGGAGCTCAAGGGATCAAAATAAAATGCTCAGGTCGGTTAGGTGGTGCTGAAATGGCGCGAAGCGAGCAGTACAAGGAAGGTAGAATTCCCCTTCATACACTACGTGCTGATATTGATTATGCAGTTTCAGAAGCAAACACCATCTACGGTAAAATAGGAATCAAGGTCTGGATTTTCAAAGGTGAAGTATTTGGAAAGAGAGATTTATCACCTAACGTAGGTGGAAGTAGCAACCAGGGAGGTGGACCAAATGCTGGTGGACCTAATCGAAGACGAAGAGAAAACAGAAGAAGAAAGTAAAGTTTTGTAAAGCATGTTACAGCCGAAGAGAACAAAATTCAGGAAAATGCAAAAGGGCCGAGTCAAAGGCCTAGCCCAAAGAGGTCACAGACTTGCTTTCGGAACTTTTGGTATCAAGTCATTAGAGCCAGGATGGATTACTAGTCGTCAGATTGAGGCTGCTAGGATTGCAATGACTCGTGCAATGAAAAGAGAAGGTCAGGTTTGGATTAGAATTTTTCCAGACAAGCCTGTTACAAAGAAGCCTGCTGAGGTAAGGATGGGTAAAGGTAAGGGAGCTCCAGAGTACTGGGTAGCGACTGTCAAGCCTGGAACTGTTTTGTTTGAAGCTGCAGGTGTAGATATTGAGCTTGCAAAAGAGGCTCTTAGGTTGGCAGCACAAAAGCTTCCAATTTCAACAAAGTTTACAGTAGCAAAAGATTATAAACCAGAGTAATGAAGAATTCTGAACTACGAGGATTAAACCTGGATGAGCTACGAAACAAACTTGCAGTAGAAAAAGAAAGCTACAGTAAGTTGAAGTTCGCTCATAGTATCACTCCAATTGAGAACCCGATGAAGATCCGGGAAAGTAGAAAGTTGGTAGCGAGATTAGAGACCGAAATAAGAGCTAAGGAATTAAACGAGGTTGCTGAAGCAAGCAAATAATATTCAGTAATGGAAAGAAATTTAAGAAAAGAACGAATCGGACAGGTGGTCAGCAATAAGATGCAAAAAAGCATCACCATCTCTGTTGAGCGAAGAGTAAAGCACCCGATTTACGGAAAGTTCGTAAGAAAAACCTCCAAACTTACAGCCCACGATGAGAAGAATGACTGCAATGTGGGTGATACTGTGAGAGTTATGGAAACTCGTCCTATCAGTAAAAACAAAAGATGGAGATTGGTTGAAATTATAGAAAGAGCTAAGTAATGGTACAGCAAGAATCAAGATTATCAGTAGCAGATAACAGCGG
>CAYYNA010000203.1:3436-6561 GCA_964472815.1 uncultured Roseivirgaceae bacterium | reverse complement strand
GCATAATGGCAAAGCAAGCATCCATAGAACAAGACGGAACGATTGTGGAGGCATTGTCAAATGCAATGTTCAGAGTTGAATTAGAGAATGGACACGAGGTGATAGCGCATATTTCAGGTAAAATGAGAATGCACTACATCAAGATCTTGCCTGGTGATAAAGTGAAATTGGAGATGTCTCCATATGATCTGACGAAAGGTAGAATAGTTTATAGATACAAATAATACAGTTGCAGAGCTGAATTAAAATAAGAGAAAATGAAAGTAAGAGCATCCATAAAAAAAAGAAGCGCTGATTGCAAAGTAATCAGACGTAAAGGGAAGCTTTATGTAATCAACAAAAAGAATCCAAAGTTTAAACAGAGGCAAGGATAATTATGGCTAGAGTTGCAGGAGTAGATATTCCCGATAACAAGCGAAGCGAAATCGCTTTGACGTACATCTTCGGTATTGGTAAAACATCCGCCAAGAATATTCTTGACGAGGCTGGTGTAGATCCAAACAAGAAAGTTCAAGATTGGACAGATGACGAAGGAGGAAAAATTAGAAGTATCATTCGTGAAAACTACAAAGTTGAGGGTGTGCTTAAAGGGGAAGTTCAGCTTAGTATTAAACGACTTTTGGATATTGGATGCTATCGAGGGCTAAGACATAGAAGAGGATTGCCAGTGAGAGGCCAGCATACTAAGAACAATGCTAGAACCCGTAAGGGGAGAAGGAAAACAGTTGCTAACAAGAAGAAAGCTACCAAGTAATAGATAGATGGCACAGAAAAGAAAAGATAAAGCTAAAAAGAGAGTTGTTGCAGTTTCTGCAATGGGACAGGCCCATATCAAGGCTTCTTTCAATAACATCATCATCTCAATGACTAACGAAACTGGTCAAGTTATCAGTTGGTCCTCAGCTGGAAAGATGGGATTTAGAGGTTCCAAGAAGAATACTCCTTACGCTGCGCAGGTTGCTGCTCAGCAATGTGCTCAGACTGCTTATGACCTAGGACTTAGGAAGGTAGAAGTGTTTGTGAAGGGACCAGGTGCAGGAAGAGAGTCTGCAATCAGGACAATCCAAAATGTAGGTATCGATGTTACGCTTATCAAAGACGTGACTCCACTACCTCACAATGGTTGTCGTCCACCAAAGAGAAGAAGAGTTTAAGATTTTATAAAGAGTTTAGAGAATGGCAAGATATACTGGGCCTAAAGCCAAGATTTCAAGAAAGTTCGGAGAGCCAATATTCGGATCGAGCAAAGCAGCTCAAAAGAAAGCTTATCCTCCTGGTCAGCATGGTCGAGGTAGGAGAAAAAAGCAATCAGAATATGCGATCCAGCTTGCTGAAAAGCAAAAAGCGAAGTACACCTATGGTGTATTGGAGCGCCAATTCGCCAATGTTTTCGATAGAGCTTCAAGAAAGAGCGGCATTACTGGTGAAATTCTTTTGCAGTTGCTTGAAGCAAGACTTGATAATTCAGTCTATAGATTAGGAATATCTCCGACAAGAAGAGGTGCTAGGCAATTAGTATCACATAAGCACATCACTGTAAATGGTGAAGTGGTGAATATTCCATCTTTTTCTTTGAAGCCTGGTGATGTCATCGGAGTTAGAGAAAAGTCTAAATCACTAGAGGCAATTACTGATAGCTTGAGATCTAATACTAGAAATTATTCTTGGCTTGAATGGGATACCGTTAATATGAACGGGAAGTACCTAAATGCGCCTAGCAGAGAGGAAATCCCTGAAAATATCAAAGAGCAATTGATAGTTGAATTGTACTCTAAGTAATAACTAATAATTAGATAAAAAATAAGATATGTCTATCCTAGCATTTCAAATGCCGGAAAAAGTGGTAATGGAAAAAGCAGATGATTTCCATGGCCTCTTTACTTTCAAACCTTTAGAAAAAGGTTACGGAGTTACAATAGGTAACGCGCTAAGAAGAATTCTTTTATCCTCTTTGGAAGGGTACGCAATCACGGGGGTTAAAATACCAGGTGTTTTGCATGAATTTTCTACTATTGAAGGGGTCGTTGAGGATGTAAGCGAAATCATATTGAATCTTAAAATGGTAAGGTTCAAGAAGATTGAAGATGTTGCGGATAGCAGTGTTACAATTTCAGTTGCAAACATGACCAAGCTTACAGCTGGTGATTTAGCAAAAGCTACTACCTCTTTTGAGATCTTAAATCCAGATCATGTGATTTGTAATCTTGATAGTGCTGCGAAGTTTGAGATGGAGTTGAAGGTAGAGAAAGGGAGAGGGTATGTGAGTTCTGATGAGAACAAACCTGCAGAGCAAAACTTCGGATTCATTTCAATTGATTCCATCTTTACACCAATCAAGAATGTAAAGTACAGCGTAGAAAATACCAGAGTTGAGCAAAAGACTGACTATGAGCAGTTGACTTTGGATATCGAAACAGATGGATCAATTCACCCTGAAAACGCATTGAAAGGAGCTGCTCATATTTTGATTCAGCATTTCATGTTGTTCTCTGATCAGAGCATGATCTTAGAAACACAAGAAGCGGGTGAGCCTGAGCAGGTAGACGAAGAACTTCTTCACATGAGAAAGCTGTTGAAGACGAACTTAAACGATCTTGATCTTTCTGTAAGAGCATACAATTGTCTGAAAGCTGCTGACGTAAGGACCCTAGGTGACCTAGTTTCTTTAGAGATTTCTGATATGATGAAATTCAGAAACTTTGGAAAGAAATCCCTTGCTGAGCTAGAGCAGCTTGTTTCTGATAAAGGTTTGACTTTCGGGATGGATCTTTTAAAATACAAACTGGAGGAAGAATAATCATGAGACACGGTAAGAAATTCAATCATTTGGGTAGGAAAACAGCGCATAGAGGTGCGATGTTATCCAATATGGCTTCCTCTCTTATCATGCATAAGAGAATCAATACTACAGTTGCCAAGGCTAAGGCGTTGAGAAAGTATATTGAGCCAATTTTGACCAAGTCTAAGACAGATGACACTCACTCAAGAAGAGTGGTTTTCTCTTACCTTCAAGACAAAGAGTCTGTAACTGAATTGTTCAATACGGTTGCTGGTAAAATAGCAAATCGTCCTGGTGGATATACAAGAATCATCAAGACGGGAGCTAGATTAGGTGATAATGCAGA
>CAYYNA010000203.1:0-3336 GCA_964472815.1 uncultured Roseivirgaceae bacterium | reverse complement strand
AAGGAAGATAATGCTGACGAAGACGCTTCAGCCGAAGAAGAGAAGAAAGACTAAGAGAAAATAGATTATACAGAAAAGCTCTCAGGTGACTGGGAGCTTTTTTTGTTTATGGCAAATCTGCAGAAGATTTTATTATTCCTTTGATAAAAAGGACTGTCAAATTGGAGTTGGTTTGCTTTGGTTAAAAATGGTAATACGAAATTCCTTTTAACATTATTTGACTGGCTTTCATATTGTGAATGGCAGGGTTATTTTTGCCTCCTAGTATGACAAAATTCCCCACTAGAAAAAAAGCCACCCTACTTCTTGAAGACGGCACCTCATTTGAAGGACATTCCATAGGTAAATCAGGAACCTCAGGCGGTGAGATCTGCTTTAATACTGGAATGACAGGATACCAGGAAATCTATACAGATCCATCCTATTTTGGTCAAATCATTGTAAACACCACCTCGCACATAGGTAACTATGGTGCTCATAATGATGAAGTAGAAAGTGGTCAACCAAGCATAAAAGGATTGGTCGTAAATGATTACTCCCAGATATTCAGCCGTACTGCTGCTACTGAAAGCTTACAAGATTTCTTAGAAAAGCACGGCACTGTAGGAATTGCTGGTCTTGATACCAGAAGGCTTGTAAGACATATACGAGTTGAAGGTGCCATGAATGCTATTATTTCTGATGAGTTAACTGGAGAGACGCTTACTGCTGAATTAAAGAAAGTTCCAAGTATGAAGTCGTTGGAGCTTTCCACCAAGGTTACTACTAAAGAAGCATATGAGTTTGGTTCCGGCAACTCTGGATTAAAGATTGCTGTGCTGGACCTTGGCGTTAAGCAATCGATCTTGAAGAATTTCGAGAAGAGGAACTGCCAAGTGAAAGTGTTTCCAGCTGAGTCTTCTTTGGAGGAGATGGAGTCATGGAAGCCAGATGGGTACTTTCTCTCTAATGGACCAGGAGACCCAGAAGTGATGGAATATGCAGCTAATACCACAAAAGATATCTTGGCCAAGGATAAGCCACTTTTTGGTATTTGTATGGGTAGTCAGATTCTTGCTAAAGCTGTGGGAATCAAGACCTATAAAATGCACCACGGACATAGAGGGCTAAATCATCCGGTCAAGAACCTGGAAACTGGCTTGGGAGAAATTACTTCTCAAAACCACGGGTTTGCGGTGGACATGGATTCGCTGAATAATTCCAAAGAGGCGGAGCTTACACACATTGATTTGAACGATGATACAGTGGAGGGTTTACGATTGAATGGGAAGCCTGCATTTGCAGTACAGTACCATCCGGAATCTTCTCCAGGTCCACATGATTCTACTTACTTATTCGATAATTTTCTTAACCTAATAAACGAAACAAACTAATGAGCATCATTGAAAGCGTATTCGCTAGACAGATCATGGATTCCAGAGGTAATCCTACCGTGGAAGTAGAGGTAATCACGGAAGATGGCAACATCGGGCGAGCAGCGGTTCCTTCCGGAGCATCTACAGGTGAGCACGAAGCTGTGGAATTACGTGATGGAGATAAGTCTCGATACATGGGCAAAGGCGTGCAGAAGGCAGTGGATAACGTAAATGACATCATTGCACCAGAGGTGGAAGGTTTGCTTTCAGTCGAGCAAAACTACATTGATCAATTAATGATCGACTTAGATGGCACGGCTAACAAATCCAAGTTGGGTGCAAATGCTATACTTGGAGTTTCGCTTGCAGTAGCAAAAGCAGGTGCCGATGCATCTCAACTTCCTCTTTATAGATACATAGGAGGGGCGAATGCAAAAGTGCTCCCGGTACCGATGATGAACATTATCAATGGCGGATCCCACTCTGACGCTCCTATTGCCTTTCAGGAATTCATGGTAAGGCCAGTTGGGGCTCCAACTTTTACAGAGGCTCTAAGGATGGGAAGTGAAGTGTTTCATCATCTTAAAGCAATCATAAAGGCAAAAGGACTGAGTACTGCAGTTGGTGACGAGGGAGGCTTTGCTCCAAACTTTGCCGGTGGTACAGAGGAAGCTCTGGAGAGTGTTCTAGCTGCAATTGATAAGGCAGGATACAAGCCTGATAGTGATCTAACCATTGCATTAGATTGTGCTTCATCAGAATTTTTTGCAGATGGTGTTTACAATTACGCCAAGTTTGAAGGCGAAAATGGCGCTAAGCGCTCAAGCGACGAACAAGCGGAGTATCTAGCTAAATTGGTGAATGACTATCCTATCGATAGTATTGAAGATGGTTGTGATGAGAATGATTGGGATGGCTGGCAAAAACTGACATCTAAAATTGGAGATAAGTGCCAGTTGGTAGGAGATGACCTACTAGTTACAAATGTGAAATTCTTAGAAAGAGCGATCAAGGAGAATGCTGCAAATTCCATCTTGATTAAAGTAAATCAAATAGGAACCTTGACTGAAACCCTTGATGCAATCGAAATGGCTCACAAGGCGGGGTGGACCGCCGTGGTTTCCCATAGGTCTGGTGAGACAGAGGATTCTACCATCGCAGATATTGCAGTAGCTACGAATGCTGGTCAAATCAAAACAGGCTCTATGAGTAGATCTGATAGAATGGCTAAGTACAACCAATTGCTTAGAATTGAAGAAGAACTTGGCGATGTAGCGGTTTATCCAACGAAGGGATAACCAATGAAATCAGTATAGATATTAAAAAAGGCTCCTATTGGAGCCTTTTTCTATTCTAGCACATCACTAAGACCTTTCCGATACTCTGAAGGACTTTTTCCCGTAAACTTTTTGAACTTCTCAACAAAGTGAGAATAGTTACTAAATCCACTCTCGAAACATACTTCCGTGATACTAATCTGTTTTTCTGATAAGAGCTTGGAGGCATGAACCAATCTGTACTCATTTAAGAATTGTGTGAATGTTTTTGCGGTGATCTTCTTAAAATACCTGCAGAACGAAGGTTCTGTCATTCCCACCATATCGCAGATCTCTTCCAGCGAAATACTATCTTGAAAATTCTCCTTTATATGGTTCAAGACTTTGTTTAATCGATCATTGTCTTGCGGTTTTGCAACCATCAAAAAGCCGTCAGCATTTAGGATCTTATAATCATCAGAAAGTGACAAGTCCTTCAAAATATCAAGTAAGCCCAGTACTTGTTCGAAGTTGCTTTTATGAACTAGAGAAATAATCTTCTCTCCAACGAGCTTTTGAACATCCTTCCCAAACACAAGTCCCTTCTTTGCCCTTTCGAATAATTTAGAAATTCCAATCATTTCCGGTATGTCGAAGAAGCTCTCTCCTAGGAAATTTGGGAGCATTTGAATTACTGTCTCACTTTCTTTTCCGCAAAGCCTCTC
>CAYYNA010000202.1:0-6634 GCA_964472815.1 uncultured Roseivirgaceae bacterium | reverse complement strand
TGCAGGCGGTGGACAAATTATTGCCCAGGGGACACCTGAAGATATCGCCAAAGTGGCGAAAAGCTATACCGGGAAGTTCCTTAAACAAGAGCTCAATTAGCTCCCAATTCAATTAGCCCTTCACTGAAATAGTAGTAATCTCCTAAATAACTGAACGCAAAGTCGCTTTCTTTCAATGTGAATTGATCAGAAGTCGTAATCTCACCGTTTACTACATCGGTAAGTTCATACTCCTTCAGTAGTGCGCCATCGTAATCGAAGATTTTGACCTTCTCTTGAAAAACAGTTTCAGAAGATAGCTGCATTTCAATGCCCTGACTGTTACTAAACGTCATCTCCGGTGAATCTATAAACGCAGATAACGTAATGAATGATAAAACTAGTAATGATTTCATTTGTTAAGTCCTTTTTTTAGTTTGAGTTTTTGACAAGCATTTGTACGCATAATGCTTGATAGAGGTTTGTTATTTTGTATAAATAGACATTTGTGTTCATTTATCGCACTTGGTTTTTCTACATTTAGGCTGTGACAAAAAATAGAATTTATTGGATCTGCCAGTTCTTCGGTTGGGGCGTTTATGGGCTGTTGCAGATCATCGCTTACACTGCGGCCAATGGCTTAGATCAAGACCAGATTATTGGTGTACTTTTTCAAGTCGCTTTCTACATCGCAACGACCCATTTACTTCGTTCGATTTTCATACAGCTTGGTTGGCTCAACCTTAGACTGACCATATTGATACCACGGTTGCTAATTTTGAATCTGCTGCTCAGCATTTTCAATTATGGATACTTACTACTCATCCAACATTTCACCAACGGAATCTCAAATGCCGATTTGCAGTTCGTAACGATCCTCTTGAACACGCTGATCTATTGGGCGGTCTACTTCTTATGGACGATCTTCTATTTTGCTTTTCACTACGTCGATAGATACAATAAGTCTTTGAAGGCCGAGAGGGTAGCGGTGGAAGTGGAACTGAGCAACCTAAAGGCTCAACTCAATCCCCACTTCATTTTTAATGCCCTTAATAGCATCAGAGCTCTAGTAGACGAAGACCCGCTAAAATCGAAGGAGTCCATCACTCAGCTATCACATATTCTCCGAAACTCCCTATTAACAGACAGAAAGAAGTTGATTCCTTTTTCGGAAGAATTAAAAACGGTAATGGATTACTTGTCTCTGGAGTCCATACGATATGAGGAGCGACTCAAAACAAAGATTGATATTGACAAGAACTCAGGAAAGTTTATGGTGCCACCATTAATGCTTCAAACACTAGTTGAAAACGGCATTAAACACGGTATTTCCAATCTAAAGGAGGGAGGTGAGATAAGTATTTCTTCAAAAATGTTTGGTAAACATCTGCAGCTTCAAATTCGTAATAGCGGACAATTATCCAATTCGTTTTCGGAGGGCAAAGGATTCGGAATTGATAATACAAGGAAAAGGCTAAATCTTATTTTTGGGGATTCAGCTAGTTTTGAAATAAAAAACGACACAAATAAAACTGTCATATGTACACTTAATATACCAGCATATGACGGCAAAATGTAAGGTGGCATTTAAACCAACGGACTAATGAAGGCAATAATAATTGATGACGAACGGCTGGCAAGAAAAGAGCTTAACTCTCTACTGGAGAACCACCCGGAAATAGAAATCTTGGATGAAGCTTCTAATGCAGATGAGGCAGTTGAGAAGATAGAACAGCACAATCCGGATGTCATCTTCTTGGATATACAGATGCCAGGAAAGACCGGGTTTGAACTATTGGAAAGCCTTGAAAGAGTACCCCAGGTCATTTTCACCACTGCTTATGATGAGTTTGCGCTCAAGGCTTTTGACTTTAATGCGCTGGATTACTTGCTAAAACCCATTCAGGCAGATCGACTTTCCGAAAGCATCAATAAAATCAAGACTAAGCTCCCTAGGAAAGGGGGCAAAGACCGACAATTGGGCGCAGAAGATCAGGTGTTTGTAAAGGATGGCGATAAATGCTGGTTTGTTAAACTTGAAGACGTAAGACTCTTTGAGTCAGATGGCAACTACATCAAGGTGTACTTTGACAAGTTCAAACCTATGATTCATAAGTCCTTGAATGCGCTGGATGAACGACTGGACGATCGAAGCTTCTTCAGGGCGAGCCGCAAACACATCATCAACCTGGGTTGGGTGGAGTCTATCGATACTTGGTTCAATGGTGGCCTTTTGGTACAGCTTAAGGGCGGAGAAAAAATTGAAGTTAGCCGACGGCAGTCTGCCAGATTCAGAGAAATGATGAGTCTCTAGCTCTTTACTTTATCTAGAAATTCTTTCTCTACTTTCCAGTCCTTTGAGAGGGTCAAGATTGCGGTGGTTTCCATTTCGGTTACATAACCTTTTTTGAAATTCTCTTCCCAAGACTCCAGAAGATACATCAATCGCTCCTCAGCCTGCATCTTCGTAAAGACTTTTCTGAGAAACTCCCTGGACCTTTCAAAAGCAGATAGGTAATCCTCTGCTATGAACTCATTGGCCCATTCCATTTCCTTCTCGGCATTTATTTTCTTAGCCGCTTTCTCCAGCATTGACTTCTCCTCATGGTCCAATCCATGATAGTGAAAGATTAAGGATTTTAGTAGTATGACCGCTTTTTTGGTATAAGAATCCATTAACTCAAATGTAGAATTTATTCTTGAAAAAATAGTTGCAATGCAATCTCGTCAGCTACCAGAAAACCGTGAGAAGTCAACTGCAATCTGTCATCAGAATAACTAACTAACCCTTGTTTATCAAAATTGTCTAAGATCTTATGGTAGGTATCTCTCAGGTCCACGTGGAATTGTTCTTTCAGCTCACTAAATAAGATGCCGCTCTTTCTTCTCAGCCCAGTCAATATTTGTTCATTCAGTCGCTGCGTCTGGGTCAGTTCTTCTACCTCAAAGAATATGTCATTGTTTACGATTGCTTTCAGATACTTTGGATTACTCCTGAGGTTGAACTGCCGGGTGGAGCCGTCAAATGAGTGGGCTCCCGGGCCCACACCTAAGTAAGCATTGCCTGACCAGTAGGCCATATTATGCTGTGAATAAAAACCTGGCTTGCCGAAGTTGGAGACTTCATAATGTTCATACCCCAGTTCTCGCAAATAGGAGATAGCAGCTAAGTACTCCTCAGCGGCATCATCTTCAGGCATTTCGATTAGCTCATTCTTCTTTTTCCGCTTCCCAAAAACCGTTTGATCCTCGATAGTGAGTCCGTACAAAGAAATGTGCTCAGGCTGCAGCTCCGCGGCTTTTCGGAGATTCTCTTTCCAAGTAGAGTTACCCATTGTGGGAAGAGCATAAATCAGATCCAGAGAAATGTTTTGAAAGCCGGCATTCCGGACATTTGCAAAAGAAGTCACCGCATCTGCTGCATCATGTGCCCGATTCATCCATTTCAATTCCTGATTATCGAATGTTTGAATGCCTATGCTGAGTCTATTGATCCCTAGGTCCAGCAGGATTTGAGGCTTAGCAGCAGTTAAATCCTCAGGGTTAGCCTCAAGGGTGATTTCTGGATTAGGTGTAAGAGGGTAGTGATTTCTGATGGTATCCATCAGTTTTTTCAGTTGATCTTTGGTCAAAAGTGAGGGAGTGCCGCCCCCAAAATAGATGGTGGAGACCTCATCTTCCAGATAGTCTGCTCGCATAACAAGCTCCTCACAAATTGCGTCCACCATTTCTTCTTGATTCTTCAAGTTGGTACTAAAGTGAAAATCACAATAGAAGCAGGCCTGTCTGCAAAAAGGAATATGTAGGTATATACCGGACAAAATGTGTTTCAATATATGATGCAACGCCCATAAAAGACGAATGATTGGCTCAACATGGAACTTCTATTTTGCGCGAATCGCGCGATTTCAAGACACAGACTAAATTGCATTACCTGATGTCTAGGTCCGTAATTTTCATCCTAACAGTGTTTCCATTGCTGGCCACAGGTCAGGTGGTCTCAAGTTTTTACCTGGATGGTGTCCTAGAGGAAAAAAGAACTTTTGAAGACACGGTTGCCTTCACAAGCGGTCTAACTCAGCAAAAGATCGAATGGATCAATCAAGGATTCTTATTTGCTGGAGTGGATTCTATTGTTACTAGGGATAGTGAGTTGAGGGCCTATCTTCACAAGGGCCAGCAGGTGGATGTGCAATTGGATGGTTTGAGGAAGAAGAAACTACTCAAGCAGGTGGATAAAAAGCTCAGCTACCTGAACAGTCATGGATATCCATTTGCGACTTTAAGGTTGGATTCTCTTCTTCAGAAAGTAGATGGGTTAGCGGGTTCTGTGGTCATTCAGAGAGGTCCTGAGATTAAATACGATTCCGCTTTTTTTTTCAAAGAGACAAGAACCAAGCATAGGTATATCTATCGCATCCTCGATGTAGTTCCGGGGGAACAATACAGCGAGGCTACTTACGAGCTATTGGATAAAAGAATCAAGAGGTCTCCTTTTTTATCCTTGAACAGATCCCCGGACCTTTCTTTCTCCAAGAATTTAGCAAAAGTCTACCTGGATATTGAGGAGTCCATTTCTAATACGTTTGAGGGGGTCGCAGGCCTTCAGCAAAAGGCAAATGGAGAAACTGCCTTGGTTGGAAGCTTGGATCTTTCCATCCAGAACCTCTTCCAGTCTGGGCACGAATTTCAGTTCCAATGGGAGAGCTTTGCAGAAGCTTCTCAAACTTTAGATCTGTACTATCAGCATGCTTTTCTTTTTGATGCGAAAATTCTTCCTTCCTTTCGTTTTACGTTATTAAAACAGGATACCTCTTTTTTGACTAGGACTGCAGGTATTGGCTTATCTACCTACGTCTTACCTCGATTGTCAATGCTTATTGAGTATGAAAACACCAATGGGTCTCTCATTTCTTCTGATCTGGAGACCGTTCAAAATAGAAACCTAGCTGACTTTAGTCGTGACTTTTATCGATTAGCTATTTCCAGCGGCTTTTTTGAAGGATTAAATGGTTTTAATAACGGGTTAGCTTGGAATCTTTCTGTAGGCGCTGGTTCCAAGAGTATCAGCCGAAATGTTGGTCTGCCGGATAGCTACTATGATACGCTGAATCTGCAGACAAACTTCTTAAAGGTAGATGCGAGAGTCGGCTATCAGTTGAAAGTAGGGAAGAGGCAATCGATCTATCACGATATCCATTTAGGTTTCTTAGAAAATGATGAGGTACTTACAAATGAGCTATATCGAGTGGGTGGACTTCAGTCATTGAGAGGTTTTAATGAAAAGAATTTCTTTGCTCAATATTACTCCTTAAGCAGACTAGAGCTACGATCGTTTTTTGAGAATAGCAGTTTTATCTACGCGTTTTACGATCAACTATTATTTGATAGAGTAGATAGACTTGAAGCTCCGCTGGGAATTGGATTTGGATTTGCCTTAGAAACATTGGCTGGTCAGTTTAAATTTGCGGTAGCGGGCGGGAACTCTAAGAATCAAGCAATTTCATTTCCCGAGCTGAGAATACACTTTGGATACTTAAGCAGGTTCTAGTTGAACAGAATTCTATTCACTTTTTTGCTTTTGCTGGTTTACAGCGCTTCTTTTTGCCAAGACACAGTCATTGTCCATGACTACACGCAAATTATGGTGACTGTAGACAACAATGGATCAATGAATCCTGTGACTTCCCTGGCAAAGGAGAAGAGCGCTGGTTTTTTTATGGAAGGATCAAAAGATGGAGTGGTACGAGTTTGTAGTGACTCACCGTTAACCATTTGGTCAAATGGGAGATTGATTAAAAAAGTGGAGAATGGTTGTGAGCTTATTGATGTTGAAGATTTCTATAAAAATGATGCTTCAGACACGGTTTTTGTTTCAGTCAATTCTCTCGATTATTTGTCGAGTCTGAGTTTTGATAAGGTCATTTACCAAGACCAACTAATTGTAAAAGATGACCCAAAGCTTCCACGGACTGCCAGGGATATTTTCCAGGAGTTCACATTCACTGCCCTGATTGTTATTGCATCCTTATTTGGTTTTCTCCTTATTCAGCATCCTGGCCGTCTTTCTCACATAGCCAATCGATCATTCAGTTTGAAGCAAAATACATATGAATTGGTGGGCACTCAATTCATTAGTGAAGTAGGAATTAGTTTGGTGGTTCTATTGTCTCTGATATTTAGTTTCTTTGGAATATATGGTGCATCTAAGACTATAATGGATGGCTTTTTAATACCATCTTCCTATCAAGGCTTCATTATTCTTTGGCTGAAGATATCATCCTACTTTCTGGTTTTTATACTTGCCAAATGGCTTTTCATCACGATCATTTCAAGGTTATTTGGTTTTCGAAAAGTCAATGATTTCCAGCTTTTTGACTTTCTGAATTACGGTTTGATAATTGGCGTAGTACTATCGCTCTTTGTGTTGCTTGATTTTGTATTTAGAAATAATGCCACTTGGATTCCTACTGACTTTCCAATCTTATTGATTTCGATAATTGCCATTTTCATTGGCTGGTTCGCACTGAAATTTGTTAACAATTATCCGCTTAAAAAACTTCTGATTATTGCCTACCTTTGCGCTACCGAAATAATACCTACCATGATAATAATTGGTTGGTTCTACAAATAATCATAAAAACTATACTTTAAA
>CAYYNA010000201.1:0-6639 GCA_964472815.1 uncultured Roseivirgaceae bacterium | reverse complement strand
TAGCTGCCTTGACATTTGGGTTTTTGGAAATGCCCGAATGGGGCTATGATGATCCAATAGTAATAGTGAGTCTAGCTATTGGATTAATAATCTTGGTTGTTTTCATGGTAGTGGAAATGAGAATAAAAGACCCGATGGTCCCGCTATCACTATTTAAAAATCGGACATTCAGTGGAGTAAATCTTCTCAGCTTTTTTCTCTATGCCGGCTTAGGAGGAGTCATCCTTTTCTTGTCACTTAATATCATTCAAATTCAGGGCTATTCTCAGCTTCAGGCAGGCTTAACTTTTTTGCCGTTCTCTTTTGTCATGATCCTTTCTTCAAGGAAGATGGGCGCCATGTCTGATAAATACGGACCAAGAAACTTCTTAATTATTGGTCCGGCAGTAGCGGGAATAGGGATGACCTTTCTGGCGCTAATTGGTTTGACGGAGGGTCCGGAAGATTATTGGACCACTTTTTTTCCTCCCTTTATGGTTTTTGCCGCGGGAATGTCTATCACCGTGGTTCCTCTTACGACTGCTGTGATGGGGAGCGTGGACGATTCCAAATCAGGTATTGCGTCTGGAATTAATAATAGTGTGACACGTATAGCCAGCACCTTTATTATTGCAATTGCAGGAGCCATTGCCATTTTTCTGTTCACCGGCCAGGTAGAGCAAGAGTTAACTAGTTTGGACCTTTCAGCTGATGAAGCCGCCATGGTGCTGCAGGAAGCGGTTAGGCTTGGCGAAGCAACCGCACCACAGTCACTTTCCGCCGAAATAGCAGCAGAGGTAGAACATATCTACGACCTATCATTTATACAAACCTATCGATTGATCGGCCTAATCAGCGCCGGACTGGCGTTCTCATCTTCCATAATTGCCTTGTTTATGGTGGAGAAGAAAAAAGTTTAAGCTGACTGAGAAATCCTTTCTATCTTTTGGATCAAATGTGGAGAGCCGTCAATCTCATTGCACTGATTTTTGTTGTATTTGCGGGCATATGTCAGACACCTATCTACACTGTTCATGAGCACTTTGATACCGAAAAAGGATTGCCTCAAAGCTATGTGTCTGGAGTACTACAGGATGAGTACGGATATATCTGGGTAGCAACTCTCGATGGGCTTGCCAGATATGATGGAAATGATTTCATCTACTTCAACATTGATTCCGAAGAGTCAAAAAAGCTTTCAAGCTCTCAAGTGTATGATATCTATCTAGATAAACAGGGACAAATCTGGGTTTATCATTTTAATCACCTTGTCGACAGGCTAGACCCACGAACACTAATTGTCGAAAGGGCTATTCAGCCGGTTGGGCAAAAAAGCTATGACGATTTTCAGCTAGGGTTTAGTTGGAAAAACGTTCGTGAAATTCAGAATGATCATCGTGGAAACTGGTTTGGAGGCGATACGGTAAGCTTTAAATTATACGACTCGACCAATTACCGACTTGCTCGCTTCTTCGAGACCTCTTTTACCAGAACTACTCCAATCGTGCATGGATTTACAGAGGATGACCGGGGAAGGTTATGGATCATGACAGATAATGGACTGCAGGTGAGCGATTCCACCTGGAGTAATTTCATAAGTTTCGACGCTCCAAATGAGCTGAACTATAATCCAGTTGAGGAAAACTTCCGTCCAATGCAAGTTCTTACTGGAGGCAGGATCGTATTCACAGACGATAATCGCATTTTTATTTTCAACGAACGCTCTAATCAATTCAAAGAGATTCCTCTACCTCCTGGGCCTACTTTGGAAAATGATTTCATTACCGTCATGTTGGTGGATCACCAAAAGAGAGTAGTATTCAAATACAAGGGCCATGTTTTCCGACTAGAGCATGACGATTCCATTACCTGCCTGTGGAAAAGTCCCACAGGAGATCAGTTACAAATCTCTGCAATCTTCATAGACAGATCAAATAATATGTGGGTGGGGATTAATACTGGAGGACTTTATCGAATCGATCTCACCACCCCATTGTTCCAATCAGTTGAATATAAAAGTAATTTCTTAGCAGATATACTAACAGATCAATTAAATATCCCGCCGGAGAATCTGCCGGATAACTGGAAGGAGGAAGGTTGGTCTTATGGCATGAGGTATCTATACTCGAAGGAGGGACTTTTGCTCACACATGAGTCCTACGGCTATGGGAACGCACGAAGAATTTACCGTTTACAAGGAAATGACCTTATTCTTCTTCCCTTAGAGGATCTTTATTTCCATTACATCATTGGACTTGCAGAGGACCAAAGTGACATATGGGCCCTGGATATCGAAGGAAGTGCTTTTAAATGGAATGATCTGCGGCAAGAGCCCGAGGAGTATCTTGTTAAACATATTCCAAATACTGGGGTGGAGCGCTTATCGGATATGATTTCGGATGAAGACGCTCAATGGGTGATTGCCACAAAGAATATTCTGTATGAGCTGAAGAAAGGAAAAATTGTCAACGAATACAAGGTTGGTGTTGCTGGTTCATCATTGATCGATCTCGCTCAGGATCCAAATGATTCAGCGACTTTTTGGATTTCCACTTTGGGGGGAGGATTAATCAAGTGGAACAAATTAACCCGAATGACTGAGGAAATTTTCACAAAAAGTGAAGGTCTGCCAAGCAATAGTATCGGAAGCATCGTCCCCGATTCCTTAGGAAATTTATGGATGGGAACCTTCAACGGGATTAGCAAATTCAATACAAGCACAAAGAAGTTCAGCAACTATGCCACTCAAGATGGAATCATTGAAAGTGAGTTCAACAGACACCATAGTTTCATCTTGCCTGATGGTAGGATTGCCTTGGGAGCGACGAAGGGGTATTCTGTTTTTGATCCATTGAGTTTTAGAGGAGATGAGTATTCACCAGACGTGTTCATTTCTGAAATACAGATCAATGATCAAGTGGAAAGCTTTTCCAGCGAAGGGCTAATCGATAGGCCACTAACAGAATTATCAAAAATGAATCTTGACTATAGCAGGAATTCGCTACGATTCGTCATAGCTGCAATGCAGTTCAATGACCCTGCAAGTAATCAATATCGATATCAACTGGAAGGTTTCAATGAAAACTGGGTGTTGAATGGGAACACAAGAGTCGTAAGGTTCGATAACCTTAGTCCTGGGTCTTATACGCTTAAGCTTAATGCTTCGAACACAGAGGGTATTTGGAGTGAAAATGTTAAAACGCTGAAGATAAATATCAGCCCTCCACCATGGCTATCTTGGTGGGCTTATTGCCTTTATTTGATAGTAGCCTTGACGGTTGTGTATCTATATTGGAAGGCATATAAGACTCGACTGTATCGACAGCAGGAAATCGAGTTCAACAAAAGAGAAGCAGCAAGACTCCAAGAAATTGATGCAATCAAGACTCGTTTTTTCTCAAATATCACGCACGAGTTTCGTACTCCTTTGACCCTCATACTATCTCCGCTGGAGAAGTACCTTCGAGAAAAAGAGCATCCGCCAGAGCTTCAAAAACTATTGCAGAATAATTACGAACAAGGCAATCATTTGCTGAATTTGGTCAATCAACTTTTAGACATTTCCAAACTTGAATCTGGAAAAATGCAGGTGCATAAATCAGTTGGCGACTTATCGGACTTTGTGCGACGGAGTTTCGATCAGTTTCGTCCATATGCGGCGGATAAGGGTCTCCAGATGGGTTTTGAAGATGGCGGTATAAAAGGAAACTTCATTTTCGAAAAAGTGCACTGGGAAAAAATCGTGATGAATCTGGTGGGTAATGCGATCAAGTTCACCGATAAAGGTCAGGTCCGATTGACGTTGCTTGAGAAGCAGTTGCACATGGATAAAAGTACTATCCAGATTAAGGTACAAGATTCCGGTATAGGCATTGCACCTGAGCAGCTTGAAAAGCTATTTGATCGGTTTTATCAGGCTGATGATTCTGAATCTAGAGACCAAGAAGGCACAGGAATTGGTTTGTCTTTGGTAAAAGAGCTAACCGATCTGCTGGGGGGAAAAATTAATGTAAAAAGCAACTTGGGGAAAGGCAGCACATTCACTGTGGAACTGGAGGCGGAGAGAGTTCATCATATTCCTGATCAGGTAGAGCTCGTAGAAGTGGTGGACGATGAGGCACTATTTCTGGTGGTAGAAGACAATGCTGACCTGCGAAAGTTTTTGGTAGAGACGCTTTCCGAAGGTCGAAATGTGCTCAGCGCAAAGAATGGGTTTGAAGCTTGGAAACTCATAGTTGATAAACTTCCTGACGTCATCATCTCAGACATCATGATGCCAAAAATGAACGGCTATGAACTTTGTGAAAAAGTAAAAAGCGATATGCGAACTGCACACATAAGCTTCTTACTATTGACGGCAAAAACTGCACAGGAATCAAAAGAAAGAGGCCTGGCATTCGGAGCTGATGAATACCTAACCAAGCCATTTCATGCACATGAACTGGAGTTGCGTATTGACAATTTGATCAAACAGCAAAGTAATCTTCGCAACCACTTACGAACAAAACTTCTGTCTCCCCAGGGTTCGGCAAACCTTGAGAACGTTGGAGATGAGTTCATCAATCAACTATACTCGTTTTTGGAAGAACATCATGCAGAGACAGATCTTGATGTCAGTCAAATAGCGAACTTCTTTGCCATGAGTAAGAGCACGCTCAACAGAAAATTGAGGTCCTTGCTAAATATTTCTGCTAATTCACTTGTTAAGCAATATCGCCTACAGAAAGCAAAAGAGCTGCTCAAGATGGGCCATGCTATTTCACAGGTTTGCTACGCGGTAGGTTTTGAAAGCCCCTCCTATTTTGCCCAGACATTTAAGGAGTATTACGGAAAAACGCCTTCTGAGCATCTAGAGCAGTATTCATGATTCATTTTTGATAGGATTTGACTCAAATCTGATAAACCAACTATCAAGGCAAGTTTAACCTTGTGATTTACAAATCCTTAGTATAATGTTTATCAAATCTCCAACATCAGCAAAACAATTCATATTTCTATCAATCCTTCTTTTTTTGATACTCTTAGGCATAAGTGGTTACAGCCAAGCACCAACTCAAGCGGTTGGCTTTCAAACTGGATTTGACAGTAATACCAATGAGTATCTTTTTGAAGAACTCACTAGATCTGAACCCCAGCCTGACAAGCTACTGATGATAGTGAGTGAGTCCGGTTATGTATCGGAGATTCCCATAGATGGACAAGCATACACACCTGGTCAGAGCTTTGGTTCTGGCAAAGTCTTATTTGACCATACCGTAGACAAAAGTAAAGGAGCTGACTTTATCCGAGTTCCTGAATCAGATCTTGGGCCAGGAACACTGTATTATCTTACACTATACCCATACAATACCTCTTCAGGCAATCAATATTATACGGCAGATCCGTTCCAACTTAGAAGAGTAACTCCGGGGGCAGTCCCTGAGGAACCGGTAGATCAACCGACAGGTTTCACATATGAAATAGGTGAAGAAGTTAATGGAGAAAGAACTATTACGTTCAGTTTCCTGAATGATGCGACGAAAACAGAAACGGCGCATTTGCTTACTGACTATCTAGTTTTTTTGAAAGAAGATGCTCCTTTAACAGCTATTCCTCAAGACGGAATTGGATACGCAACCTCATATGGAAATAGCTTTGATCCTGCATTCAAATTCAATGATGGGACTAAACAGTTACTATTAGAGGGCAGTGAAAATACGGGGGGCATACTTTTTAATCACACTATATCAACATCGGTCAGTGAATTAGAACTAAAAGTTTACGCTGCGAACTGGGTTAGATCACCTGGAGGCTATTTCTGGACCCCATCTTCCGGCCGTGAAAGCTTCAATTACCTTTTGACTTCCCCTCCTTCTCTTTCTATAGACGTTGCTTCCGAGACGAATATTGCTCCTGAGGTAAATAATGGAGCCTTTAGTATAGACGAAAATGCTGAGCTTGGAGCGATTGTTGGAGACGTTTCCTTTACGGATCCAGATGCTGAAGTCATGCCCATTATCGAAATCATTTCAGGAAATATAGACGAGGCGTTTGAAATAAGATATGAAGAAGTAGAACGTTCCATTAGGGTCAATAATACAGATGCCTTGGATTTTGAAACAAATCCAGTTTTTGATCTTGAAATAAGAGTTACTGACGAGTTTGGTGCGAGTGATATTGGTAGTTACACAATAACCTTGAATGATCTCTCAGAAGGACCCGAAATCGAGGCTCAAACCTTTTCAATTATTTCTTCCATAGAAGAGGGTGATGAGGTAGGAATCGTTGAAGCTTCGGAACCAGATGAATTACCTCTAACGTATTCTATTCTATCTGGCAATGATCAAAATACTTTTTCGCTAGACGAGAATACAGGAGTCCTAACGCTGGCGGATCGAGAAGCCCTAGATTTTTCAGATGCTACAACTTTTGAATTGGAAGTATCTGTAGATAATGGAACCGAAACTTCAGAAGCGTTAATTTCCGTCGTGGAAAACCTAGCCCCTGTTTTTGATTGGGAGTCCACCACCTTTGCATATGACGAGAATAGTGAATGGTACCTATTGATTCCTATCTCTGACCCAGAAGATGATCAACTTACGCTAACCATCGCCTCAGGTAACACAGATGGAGTTTTGAGGCTACAGAACAATGGCGGAATTTTTGCCTCAAGTGCCTTTT
>CAYYNA010000200.1:0-6663 GCA_964472815.1 uncultured Roseivirgaceae bacterium | reverse complement strand
AGTAAATTTCTGGTCGTATGAATTATGAAGCTTTTGTGGAAGGCTGGGGACAGGTTGCCTTCATCCTAATATTTGTGTGCTTGGGTCTTGCAATCCTCAATTACATCGCTTACCAAATCAAGTTTGCAACCCAAAAAACTTTCAAAGAAAAATTTGACTTTGCCAGTGAGAAAGAAAAGAAAGCCCTGTTCAGAACCCATGTTCTATTAGCTAGTGCTTTATTCTTTTTCACCAATACCTTAGAACAGGAAACAGTACTTCTTACCCCGGTCTGGTTTTTGATTAGAATTTTTGTGACGGCTAGCATATCGGTCCTATATGGATATGTAGCATATCTTATTCTCAAATTCTATTATCCAGGTAAACTGGAAAAGAAACTAAAGAGACTTAGATACACTCCAAGAGTCAATCCAGAAAATGGAAATAGGATGAAACTTCTCAGCGAAGAGGAAGAAGATGCTTATCTTGATGAAGGCATGCAAGCGGAGGAAAATGTATTCTCCATAGATTATGATGTATGGATTGACGAGTCCACTGGCTATACCAAAATCGAAAAATATAAAGGCCACTTAAGTGCGCTAGAATGCGACAGATGTGGTTTCCAAACCTTGCGCCTGAAGAAGGAAGAGATTCTAAAAGAAGCCACGGAAACAGAAGACGGGGAGCTTCTGAAAGAATACAATTGCTCTTATTGTGGCAGGATAAAAAGAAAAAATGTTGTTCTCTCCAAGAAGATCAAGGATCGTAAAGAAAACGCTATCCTTATTGACAACCCACTAGATCGAGATGCTAGAATCTCAGTTATCAAAATAGAAATTCACGGAAGAAATGGTGAGATAAAGGAATTCGATTTTCAGAATTTGACTCAAGCCCAAAACTTCATCAATGAATTTGATTTCGAAAAACTTGAGGAAGAGGTTTATTAAATTAGACCATGCTTAGAAAAAGAATTGGGCTCTTACTTGGGCCCTTTTTGTTTTTAACTATTTACTTATTTGAGCCATTTGCCGGATTAAATTCTACAGCAAATGCCGTTTTAGCAGTCACACTTTGGATGGCTGCCTGGTGGCTTACTGAAGCCTTGCCTATCTCTGCCACTGCGTTGGCCCCAATCGTATTATTACCTCTTTCGGGAGGAGCCAGCATCAACCAGACTACCACGGCTTATGGCGATAAGATGTTATTTCTATTTGTCGGAGGTTTCATCATCGCTATGGCTATGCAGCGATGGAATCTACATAAACGAATCGCGCTCTTCATCATAGCTAAGATCGGAACGAAAGCAAATAATATCTTACTTGGCTTTATTCTGGCCACCGGACTTCTTTCCATGTGGATATCCAATACCGCTACTACTCTTATGATGATCACGATTGCTTCTGCCTTGATTGCCCAGATGAAAGAAACCAGCCAACATGGTGGAGACAGATTTTATAAACCTCTTCTTTTGGCAATAGCGTTCTCTGCTTCCATCGGAGGTGTAGCCACGCTAGTAGGGACTCCCACTAATCCCATCTTCGTTTCGATAGCGGAAAAAATGAATGGTGAGTCCATTTCTTTTGTTCGATGGATGATTTTCGCCCTCCCATTTTCATTGATTATGCTCATGGTTTGCTGGCTCATTCTCGGAAGGGTCGTATTCAAAGCACATAAGCAGGAAATCCCTATGGGATCAAATCTGATCCAAGAAGAATACCAAAGGCTAGGGAGAATGACTCAGGAGGAAAAAGCAGTGGGAATCGTTTTTCTTGCAACGGCAATTTTGTGGATCACACGATCATTTATCCTAAATCAATTAATTCCCGGAATAAACGATACAGTCATTGCGATTGGGGCAGCCATCACCATGTTCATTATTCCCTCCAAACAAAAAAAAGGAAAAGCGCTACTTACTTGGGAAGAAGCAGAAAGACTCCCATGGGGAGTAATTATTCTTTTCGGCGGGGGACTCTCGCTGGCCGCTGCATTTCAGAGTTCTGGCCTTGCCGAATGGTTGGGCGATCAGTTGACATTAGTATCAGGACTGCCGTTGCTCTTAATCCTGCTGATCATTGCCTTATCCGTCAATTTCTTGACTGAAGTGACCTCCAATGTTGCAACAGCATCGATCATGCTACCGGTCCTTGCTTCCTTGGCAAACGCGATTGGGATTCATCCCTACCTACTCATGGTACCTGCCACCATGGCTGCCTCTTGTGCTTTTATGCTTCCGATAGCTACCGCACCAAACGCCATCGCTTTTAGTGCAGGTGAACTAGAAATGAGAGATATGGTCAAATCAGGAATCTGGCTGAATTTGATTTCAAGCATCTTGATCAGCCTTCTGGTCTACTTCTTACTTCCTGCTCTTCTTTAACCCTGCCCTATTGCTATTCGCAATGTAAACCCCAACTCCAACAGCAGCCATACCAATGTATTGAATCAAATAAAGACTTTCTCCATCTAGCAGGCCCCAACCTATAGCTACTACAGGGATAATATACGTTACCGATGAGGCAAAGAGCGCATCAGTCATTTGTAAGATTTTATTAAAAATGATTAGCGCTAAGGCTGTTCCCAGTACACCCAATACCGCGATATGAAGCGATGCTTCAAGGGTGCCCTCCACTTCAAAAAGCTTATTCCAAAAGTCAGTAAAACCAAAGAGGTAAACCATTGCCAAAGGGCCGACCAAAATCAGCGATAGACTAGTGACGGTCACCGGATGAATATTATTCAGCTTTTGCTTGATGAGGTTTAGGTTGGAAGCATAACAAAGGCTGGCCAAAATGACCAACAAAGCATACTTATTGATTCCGGTAAATGAACTTCCATTGGCAGTAATCAAGATTACAGTACCAATAAATCCAATTGCTACACCCACATAGACCTTAGGCTCTTGCTTTTGCTTGAAGAGGACCAACGCGATCAAGATGGTGAAGATGGGTACTAGGCCATTTAGAACTCCGGTTATGGCGCTTTCCAGTTGAGTTTGCGCTACCGCAAAAAGAAAAGCGGGAATTAGGCTACCCAAAAAACCGGCACCAATGAAGTAAACCAGTTTGTTTTTTGGAACAGTCTTTATCCTTACTACTGCAGAAGGAAATAAAACCAAAGCGGCTGCTACAATGCGAAAGGATCCGACTTCCTGTGGAGTAAGTCCCAGCAATCCTTTCTTGATGAGGATAAATGAACTCCCCCAAATTATGGCCAACAAAGTAAGAAGAACCCATGCGAGCAATCGCGATTTTTGCATCGGCGCAAGTTAGAAGAATTTGAGAAGCAATCTAGGCAACTACTTCGCCAAAAAGTTCAGGGACTTTAAGCAAGGTTTCCTTCACTTCCAGATATGATTCAGACTCGACAAGTGTGGTTCTAACTGGTTTGAAATTGGGTATCCCTCTGAAGTAATTGGTGTAATGCCTTCTCATTTCAAAGAGTCCTTTCCGCTCGCCTTTCCACTCGACAGAAAAATCTAGATGCTGAATGGATACTGCTACTCTCTCGTCCAAGGATGGCTCTGCTAAAAGGCTTCCCGTGTTAAAAAAATGCTTGATTTCATTGAAAATCCACGGGTAACCAATGGAAGCTCGTCCGATCATTATTCCATCCACACCAAACCGGTTCTTATACTCCAAGGCTTTTTGAGGAGAGTCAATATCTCCATTACCAAAGATGGGAATATGGATCCCTTGATCATCTTTTACTTTGGCTATATGCGTCCAGTCCGCTTCGCCTTTGTACATCTGCTGTCTGGTACGCCCATGAATGCTCAAGGCTTTGATCCCAACATCCTGCAAACGATGTGCTACTTCTTGAATTTTGATTGTGCTATGGTCCCATCCCAATCTGGTCTTCACAGTTACAGGTTTGTTTACCCGTTTCACAATCTCGGCGGTCATTTCCTGCATCTTTGGAAGATCCAATAAGATGCCAGCCCCAGCTCCTTTGCAAGCGACCTTCTTCACAGGACAACCGTAGTTGATATCGATAATCTCAGGATCAGCTTCCTCAGCAATTGCTGCAGCCTCCCTCATTGACTCTATCTTATCACCAAAGATTTGGATACCAATTGGTCTCTCGTAATCGTAGATATCAAGTTTTTGAACGCTTTTTTCGGCATTTCGGATGAGACCTTCCGAGGAGATGAATTCCGTAAACATCAAGTCCGCACCATTCTGCTTACACACAGCTCTGAACGGCGGATCGCTCACATCTTCCATGGGAGCCAAGAGTAACGGAAACTCCCCTAATTCTATGTCTTCAATCTTAACCACTTTCTCCTCGTATATTTGCCCGCAAAATTAGTCTATGCAAGACATTCTCCAGAATCTTCCTGAAAGTAAGCGTACTTCCAGAGCTTGGATAGGAATTTCCATCCTCATTATCTACCTCTTGTCTTTTACGCTCATAAATGTACTTGCATCCACTGTTGTGGAAGTAGATGATCAATTTCTGCTGTCTCAAAACCCGATCAGCCTATTGATTACCCAAGCAGTTTCTCAGTTTTTCATGTTTATTGTCGTGGGTATTCTTATCTCTTTTTTGCTGCTGAAATTCGACATTAAAGACTTCTTTAATCGTACTCCCTGGATAATTGTTGGGTATTGTGTTGCTATTGCCTTTGGATCTATGGTTGTTATTAGCGCCATTGGTGAGTGGAATATGAACCTTGATTTCGGAGATTCGGATTTTGCACTGTGGGCTAAAAAGTCAGAGGAACAATTAAAGATCCTCACTGAGCACATCACCAACTTTCAATCACTAACACATTTTCTCTTGGCAATTTTTGCAGTGGCCATCATTCCAGCCATCGGAGAAGAGTTGATTTTTAGAGGCCTCATTCAAAGCCTTTTTGTGAGGGTTCTGAAAAACCACCATGTGGCTATCTGGCTGACAGGCTTCATTTTTGCGGCAATCCATCTGCAGTTTTTTGGTCTCGCTCCGCGTATGCTTCTGGGTGTGGTATTTGGCTATATGTACCACTGGAGTGGAAAACTATCTACGGCAATGATTGGGCATTTGGTTAATAATGGACTTGCATTGCTTTTCTTATATGTAGCCCAAAGTGGCGTGGTGGACATATCAACCGAACAGCTAGATGAGGCAGCCCCATGGCCTATGGTCTTGATTTCACTTATTGTTACTGCATTTTTACTCTTCAAATTCCAAAAACAAGTTCGCACAGATGCGTGATTGGCAAGCAGTATATAAGGACAGCCAGGAATATCGTGCCGATATCGTAAAAGCCGTATTAGAAGGTGAAGGCCTGGCTCCTGTCAAAGTAAATAAGACGGTTTCTGTTCACGGTTTCGGAAATTTCGAAATATTTGTAGATGCTGACTCTGTACTTCGTGCGATC
Organism: uncultured Roseivirgaceae bacterium; assembly: GCA_964472815.1. Taxonomy (GTDB): domain Bacteria; phylum Bacteroidota; class Bacteroidia; order Cytophagales; family Cyclobacteriaceae; genus Ekhidna. Next base: position 1,322 of record CAYYNA010000200.1, on the reverse strand, counting down.
AAGATCATAAAAGAAGAAATAAAGTTTGACTAAATACCCCGACCTTCTCCCAAGAGTCATTTCTGCTATCGTAGGTGGATTTATAATCATTTCATCTCTCGTTTATAGTCAATGGGGCTTCTTTGTAGTCTTCCTATCCATTTCCTGCCTAACCATGATGGAGTTCTACAGACTGATGAGACTCCAGAGCTATCTACCCATAAGATTCCTAGGAGTTGGTATTGGAGCTTTGCTCTTCACGATCACGTTCCTTATCCAGATTGAGTATTTGCCAGATCGTTTTTACATTTTGCTCTTCCCACTAGCTTCCTTCGTCTTTTTGATTAAGCTCTACAAGAAAAGCGATGTACACCCTTTTATCAACATCGCACTTTTTTACCTCGGCATCATGTATGTGGCACTACCTTTTGCTCTAACGAACATTCTTGTGTTTTACAGTGGAGAATACTCTTACGAAATAATATTAGGGTTGCTTTTCCTTACCTGGGCCAACGATATTGGAGCCTACTTTACCGGAATACTTTTTGGTAGAACCAAGCTCTTTGAAAGAATCTCTCCGAAGAAATCATGGGAAGGTAGTATTGGCGGTGCTACACTCTCTGTTTTGATATCACTTGTCATTGGAAACTATTTTACCGGATTGAATCCGATTGAATGGATTAGTGTTTCCGTGATTGTAGTGATAGCAGGGACCTACGGAGACCTAGTAGAATCTCATTTTAAGAGGTCCATTAAGATCAAGGATTCAGGGGCTATCATCCCAGGACACGGTGGCTTTTTGGATCGATTTGACAGTCTACTAATTGCCGTTCCGTTCGTTGTTGTTTTCCTGAAATTGTTCTGATAATAATTCCTAAATCGGGTAGCTTTGCGGCCATTAATTAAACAACATACCCCTTTTACAATACTATGGCTTACATAGAACCCGCCCCGATCAAAGACAAAGACAATCCCTTTGAATCAATGATGTCACGTTTTCAGATTGCTGCTGAGCATCTGGGACTAGATCAAGAAATCTATGATGTGCTTAAGACACCTGCTCGGCAGGTAATAGTATCCCTACCAGTGACTATGGATGACGGATCCATTAAGGTTTTTGAGGGATACCGTGTCATTCACTCCACCATTTTGGGACCTTCAAAAGGTGGAGTCCGTTACGACATGGACGTGAACATTGATGAGGTAAAAGCGCTCGCTGCATGGATGACCTGGAAATGTGCGGTAGTGGATATTCCTTATGGAGGAGCAAAGGGTGGAATCAAATGTAATCCGAGAGAGATGTCTGCCGGAGAGGTGGAGCGCTTGACAAGAGCATACACCGG
>CAYYNA010000199.1:0-6665 GCA_964472815.1 uncultured Roseivirgaceae bacterium | reverse complement strand
TCATTGAAGTCGTAAAATAGGATGTATTCAAAGGTGATCCGATTACCGGTTTTTTCATAGAAATACTGTAATGCTTGAAGCAGCACTTCTAAGGTATTCGTTTCATTGATCGGCATGATGCTGTCCCGCTTTTTGTCATCCGCGGCATGGAGCGAAAGTGCCAGGTTGAATTTCACTTCATCGTCCGCCAGCTTCATAATCATCTTGGCAATACCAGCGGTGGAAACGGTGATCCGCTTGGGAGACATATTAAGTCCGTCTTCAGCGGTGATACGGTCTATGCCCTCCATCATCCCTTTGTAGTTGAGCAATGGTTCGCCCATTCCCATGAAGACAATGTTCGATAGCGGTTTTCCATACTCTTGCTCCGCCTGATCGCGAATGGCGACTACTTGGTCATAGACTTCTCCTGCGTCAAGGTTTCTTTCTCTCTTCATATAACCTGTAGCGCAGAACTTGCAACTCAGCGAACATCCTACCTGAGAAGAAACACATGCCGTCATGCGGTCATCTGCAGGGATCAGAACTCCTTCGATCAAATGTTTGTCGTGCAAGCGAAAGGCTGATTTGATGGTGCCATCATTGGATAGCTGCGAGTTATCGATTGAAATGTGATTGATGACAAATTCCTTTTTGAGCTTTTCTCGCAGTGCTTTTGAAAGGTTCGACATGTCGTCAAAACTTTTTGCAGCTTTTACCCAAAGCCACTCCCAGACCTGCTTAGCTCTGAATTTCTTTTCACCCTGACTTTCAAACCATTCGATCAAAGTATCCAACGATTCCTTTCGGATATCCCTCATTTTGCAAAGGTAGGGGAATGATTTCTGTTCTTTTACTATTTTCGTTTGGTGCAGTGGATCGATCGTATGAATGCAACAATCGGGAAAGTCACCTCCTGGTTGACACTGATTTTGGTATTGGTCATCGTGATTGATGTAACACTACGCTATCTGTTCAGCATTACCAGTGCCGCTTCATTCGAGTTGGAATGGCATCTTTTTGCCATTATTTTCCTTTTGGGCGCTGCTTGGACCCTGCAAGAGGATAAGCATGTTCGAGTGGACGTTTTTTATCACAACTTTTCTGACAAAAGGAAGGCTTGGGTGAATTTGACTGGTACACTCATTCTGCTACTGCCTTTTTGTGTCATCGGTTTTTGGGAGTCCTTGTCTTTTGTTCAAAGCTCTTACATGCTAAATGAAACAAGCCCTCAACCTGGTGGGTTGCCAGCCAGGTATATCATAAAGTCCTCCATTTCAATTGGATTTTTCTTGCTTGGCCTTCAAGGAGTATCCTTAATACTAAAGTCCCTAAAAGTGATCAAAAAATGAGTGAGAGAAACCAAATCGAAGATGCAAATACCCCCTCCTGGCTAAAGACGATCCAGCTCAACAGTTGGGAGGCGGAACTACTGATTTCAGCGTTGGTGCTTTATGCTCTGATCCAAGTTCCGGACTACCTCAGCGTATTTGCTTATAAGAACTTTGATCGAGGTTCACTTTTTCTGGGGCTTTTCAGGATTCTGATCAGGTCGGTAGAGTTACTAAGTTATGGATACATTCTTCACATTTTGGTGCGCGGGGTTTGGGTAGCAAATGTGGGTTTGAGTTATGTTTTCCCGAAAGGTGTAAATGCCGAGAAATTAGCCTTTAAGGGCAAGTTCGGAAAAGAAGTAGAAAATCAAGGTTCGTTGGTAAAAGGGGTGCTAAGGCTGGAGGAGCTGTCTTCATTAATTTACGGTGTTTCGTTTGTTTTATTCGGGTGCTTACTTGGTTTTGGTACGTCTATCATGCCATTTGTGGCGCTTTCAGAATACGTCACTGATTTAGCCATTGCCAAAAGTCCGTTGATTCTTTGGCCCGCCTTGGGGACCTTTTTTTACTTTATTATGATCATTATTCTCCTGATCGATTTCTTAACCAATGGCCTATTTAGGAGGATCGAATGGACAGCAAAGATTTATTATCCCATAGCACTTGTTTTTCGTGTGCTCACGCTTTCATTTCTCTACAGAAGGGCGTTGTTGGCTTTAGTTTCAAATGTAAGTGGTTGGAGATCTTACCTCATACCTCTAATCATTTTTGGTGCCTCCACAGGCTTTTTTCTCCTTAAGAATTATATCAGAGACGTAGAGATACAGAAGTATCTAAAAGCTAATCAGGAGTCCATTGTATCTCCTTCTAATTATGAGGATAAGCGTGCAGATGGTGACTTTTTCATTACCACCATTCAAAGCGATGTGGTGTATGAAGGAGTGCTAAGAATTTTTCTTAAGGACCTTAAGATCTTCGGCACGATGCAGACGATAGGAGTGGATTTAGGAAATGAGAAATGGGATAATTTGAATTCAGAGCAAAGCTCTGCAAGACTTAATGAATGGCTGACTATCACCGTTGATTCAACCGAATCCTATGAGCCCGATTGGTTCATTTCCCAGCACCCGACTGATGGCGCTTTTGGATTTTCTTCCTTTATTGATATATCTGAGATAGGAAGAGGGCAACATACGCTGAAAGTGGCCCTCGATACTTCTTCCATGGATATGAGGAAGAAGATAACAATTGCAGATAGTGATTACGCAAAATTGACGCTATCAAACATTCAGTTTTTCTTCAATAAGTACGAGTGATAGAATATTTACCCATAATCCTCTTTGGTGTAGTATTTCTCCTGATCTTATTTGGATATCCGGTCGCATTTACGCTAGGTGGTATTTCAATTCTTGTTGGGCTGATCGTCTTTGATACCGACTTTTTCTATCTGCTCTCGCTCAGGGTTTATGGCACGATGCAAAACTTCGTTTTGCTGGCAGTGCCTCTCTTCATTTTTATGGGGATGATGCTGGAGAAATCAGGGATTGCGGAGCGACTGCTACATACGATGAGCATGCTGTTCGGTCGGTTGAGAGGAGGGCTTGCAATTGCTGTCGTAGTGGTAGGGGCGATGCTTGCTGCATCTACCGGAATTGTTGGAGCCACTGTGGTGACAATGGGGCTGATCAGCCTGCCAACTATGCTAAAAAATGGATACGGACCAAAAATCAGCACAGGCGTCATAGCTTCATCAGGAACGCTTGGGCAGATTATCCCCCCCTCTGTTGTACTTGTACTTTTAGGGAGTGTGCTAAATGTCTCTGTGGGAGACTTGTTTCTAGCTGCGATTGTGCCTGGTGTTTTACTTGTGGCGATTTATCTGATCTATATCTTATTGTACGGTCAAATCTTTCCAGACCGTGTTCCGAAAGTGAGTGACGAGCAGTTAAGGGAATTTAGGAACGAGCGGTTCTCTGCGGAAGTGGTGAAGTCTTTCTTGTTTCCCTTTATTCTTATTCTCTTGGTTTTGGGTTCCATTTTCGCTGGGATTGCTTCACCTACCGAAGCGGCTGGAGTCGGGGCTTTTGGCGCGATGGTTTTGGCGGTGGTTAGTAAAAAATTCAATCTACCCATGCTGAAAGAGGTCATGAAAGAGACGACCATGCTCACCTCCATGGTTTTCATGATTCTGGTAGGAGCAACTGCTTTTTCGTTAGTTTTTCGAGGTTTGGAAGGGGATAAGTTTCTACTGAATCTTATTCAGGAAGCAAACCTGGATGCTACAGGCTTCCTTATTTTGGTCATGGTCATTGTCTTTATTTCAGGCTTCTTTATTGATTTCATCGAGATCGTTTTCATCATCGTACCAGTTGTTGCCCCTGTCTTTGCGAGCATGGGCGTTGACTTGATCTGGATAGGCATTCTGCTGGCGGTAAACCTGCAAACTTCGTTTTTGACGCCACCATTTGGTTTTGCACTTTTTTACCTCAAAGGAGTAGCCCCACCAGAAGTAAAGACCAAAGACCTTTATCAAGGGATAATCCCTTTTGTAATTATACAGCTTGCCTTTTTAGGCTTATTAATGATCTACCCAGAGTTACTTACTCTTTTCAAGAGCTTGTAGTACATCTGCGATAATGTCATCGACATGTTCTAATCCAACAGATATCCGCACCATACCGGGTGAAATTCCTACAGCCTGACGTTCTTCCTCAGTAAGCTTACTGTGAGTAGTATAAGCAGGGTGTGTAGCTATGGTTCTAGAGTCACCAAGGTTTGCGGAAAGTGTAATCATCTCCAGACTATCCAAAAACTTCTTACCTCTTTCCAATCCACCTTCCAGTTCAATTGTGACCATTCCTCCGCCTTGTTTCATTTGTTTTTGTGCTAAGGCAAATTGAGGATGTGATTTTAGAAATGGATACTTGACAAAATTGATTCCTTCCGCCGATTCCATGGCCTCTGCAAGCTTCAGCGCATTGCTGCAGTGACGATCCATCCTTGCTGCCAGTGTTTCCAAACTTTTTGACAAGATCCATCCATGGAAAGGGGACATGGCAGGTCCTGTATGGCGACACATGTATTTTAGGGCTGGGTACAATTCCTCTGTAGTAACCACAGCTCCACCAAGTACTCTTCCTTGACCATCTATGAATTTCGTCGCTGAGTGGGTAACTAAATCAACTCCAAAATCTGCGGGCGTTTGCAAGTAGGGAGTAGCAAAACAATTGTCCATATTGACGATTAACCCTTTTGATTTCCCCAGTGACGCGATCGCTTCAATATCAAAAAGGTCAAGTGCAGGATTAGAGGGCGTTTCGAAAAAGAGCATCTTGGTATTCGGCTGGATGGCTTCTTCCCATTCGGCAATGTCTTGTCCATCCACGTACGTATGAGTGATTCCCCATCTAGGTAGAATCTGCGTGAGCACCTGATGAGTGGATCCAAAAATAGAGCGACAGGCAACAAGATGATCCCCTTGAGATAGATGAGCAGCAAGGCTGGTGAAAACTGCACCCATTCCGCTAGCGGTAGCCATACCCTTTGACAGTCCCTCCATCTGACAAAGTTTCTCAATGAACTCATCGTTGTTAGGGTTTGAATATCTTGAGTAGATGGTGCCTTCTTGCTCTTCTTGGAACAAGGCTCTGGCGTGCTCAGCACTTTCAAAAACATAGCTTGAGGTAGGGTAAATCGGCACTGAGTGTTCTCGATTTTCCGTCCTAGGTGTTTGACTCCTTACGGCCAGGGTTTCGAATTTGGTCTTCTTCACTTAGTCAGCGTTTTTCGTGGAGCAGCGAATTTCATCCATAAACATCGAGTTACATAATTTGGTCGTAATAAACTCGCTCACTCGCATTCATCCAGACACCAATTTCTTTTCTAAACTTATCGAAAGCTTCGTACACTTTTTTGCTTTCAGGGTCCTGTTCGCATAATTCGCTAATTGTCTCATTCGTGTAGCCTTTCAAAGCTTGCAACACCTCCTTAGGAAATTGGCCCACCTTCACATCTGTTTCATTGATGATCTTCTGTAAGTACTTGCCATTTCGAGCATCAAACTCTGCTCCCATCCACCTGCTCGTACGATAGCATGCAGTTCGGATGATTTCTTGAAGGTCAGAGGGTAGTGCGGTGAATTTCGGTTTATTAATTAGCATTTCTAGTGCTGGCCCTGGCTCGTGCCACCCTGGATAATAGTAGTATTTCGCCACCTCATGAAATCCCATCAAGTAATCATGAAATGGACCTATCCATTCCGTAGCATCGATCACACCGCGTTCCAGGTTGGTATAAATCTCTCCACCTGAAACTAAGACTGGAGTACCACCTGCTTTTTCTAAAACTTTTGCTCCAAGGCCCGGGATTCTCATCTTTAGCCCTTTCAGATCATCCACAGAATTGATCTCTTTCTTGAACCATCCCGCCATTTGCACTCCCGTATTGCCACAGAGGATTGGTTGAATTTTGAAAGGATCATACAGTTCTTCCCATAATTCAGCTCCACCTCCAGAGATGATCCAGGAGCCCATTTGCAGTGCATTCATCCCAAATGGTACTGCTGCAAAGAAAGGTGAGGCTGGTACCTTGCCGGCCCAATAATAAGCAGCACCATGGTTCATTTCTACGGCACCATTACTCACTGCATCAAATCCTTCTAAAGCAGGTATCAATTCTCCTCCACCATACACGGTAATCTCCATTCGTCCACCAGACATTTTGTTGACCCAGTCAGCAAGCATCTTGCAGCCCTCTCCTACAACGGGAAAATTGGGAGGCCATGTAGTGGTCATTTTCCATCTGTAGGTTTTGTTGAAGTTTATGTACGGTCCCTGGTTTTGCTCTTCAGATTTTATACAGGAGGTTAGAGCGGTGGTCCCGGCAGCCGCAAGAGCTGTTTTAGCTAGAAAATTGCGTCGTTTCATCAAACCTAAAATTAACGATATTGAGAAAGTCGAAAAGAAGTAAACATTTCGTTAATTGTGAGCAATTAGGTGTAAGGAGCTGGCAAATTGTTCTAACTTTATACTAACAAGAAAAAGTACTCAAAATGAAAAAGCTACTACTTATAATCGCCCCGCTGTTTTTCTTTTTGGCAGCATGTGGTCCAGATGATGAAATTGAGCAAGAAATTCCAAATACTGAGAATAGTATCCTGATTACTGGAATTAATGAATCCATCTCGTACACTTATACAAGTAATAATGGTCGTACAGAGAGCAGTGTCCCGGAGGACGTAAATATGATTCAAATCCTTGTTTTAAATGATGATAATGAGGTTGTTTACGAGCAATATCATTACAATCAAAACGCATACAATCACTATTACTATGATAGCGCAAACTATGAAGG
>CAYYNA010000198.1:0-6667 GCA_964472815.1 uncultured Roseivirgaceae bacterium | reverse complement strand
CCTCTACTAACTCCGTCAGTTCCTTCCATAGCAATCGCTCTCACTGACTCCTCACCCAAATGCTGCTGCACTTCAAGTACCACTTCCGTACCATCTGGACGAGTTACTTTCAATGCATCCATGATTTTTGGAAGTTTTGATCCTTCTGCACCGAAACTCACGTCTATCACAGGACCAATAACCTGGGTGACTTTACCTTTATTTGCCATTATTTTTTGTGGTTTAAAATGGGGTTGTTTTGAAATTTGGTGCGAAATTAAGCGAAAAAATCCTAAGGAAAAAGCGATCTTGAGACTCATCCATTCAGATAAATCCGAAACGTTGTTCCTCTATTTATTTCCGAATGCTTGATGAAGATTTTGCCCTGATGATATTGCTCTATGATGCGCTGTGCTAAGGTCAAACCAAGGCCCCATCCCCTTTTTTTAGTGGTGAAGCCAGGCTTAAAAACACTCTTAATCTTGTTCTTATTTATCCCCTTTCCAGTGTCACTGACATCTATGGCCACTCGCCCCTCATTAGCCTTTAGAATCTTGATTTGAATTGAGCCCTTCCCTTCCATTGCATCTGCTGCATTTTTGCACAAGTTTTCTATGACCCAGGCGAACAATGACTGGTTGATTTTCGCCTCAATATCTCGGTTGGGGAAGTACGTCACAGTCATTGCAATTTTTGTGGAGAGTCGCTTTGCCAGGTATGACACAATCTCCTCGATAGTTTCCGTAATATTCAGGCGTGATAGCTGCGGTTCACTTCCGATACTCGAAAACCGATCCGTGATCACTTTAAGCCGATCAACATCCTTATCAAACTCCATCAAAGGTTCTTTTTGATCTGGGTATAGACTCTTGAAGTACTCAGACCATGCCATCAAAGATGATAATGGAGTGCCAAGCTGGTGAGCTGTTTCCTTGGCAAGCCCGACCCACACCCGATCCTGCTCGACAGTCTTAAGATAATTGAGGATCAGAAACGTCACCACGCCAAAGAGGGCAATGACAGACAGTTGCACGTATGGATAATACCTGAGTCGACTTAGAAGAAAGGAATTCTTGTAGTAGATGTTTTTGGTCCCATAGACATTTCCGTCGGGACCAGCTAAGGTGACAGAGATTGGCTCGTGCTGCTCCTGCATTACCTCAATTTGCTCATTCAAGTATTTCTCTAATTGTCTTCCGCTGAGTTTCTCCGCCTTTTCGAGATTTCTGAACTCTTGAGGTTTACCATCAATATCAGTGAGAATTACCGGAATTGAATTGTTGGCAGTAACAATCTCATCCAAGATCAAGATGAAATTAGTAAGGTCACTTTCGTTAGCTAAAAACTCCAAGGACCTAGCATAAATCTCTATTTGCCGACTTTCTCTTTGCTTGATCGACTCGACAAGGTTATTGCTATAGAGTATGGACCCAATTCCGATAAAAACAGCAAACCCCACTACGATCCATTTCAAATGAGGCCGTAGTGGGGCTAACGTATGACTTGTTTTCTCTTGGAATTTCTTCTTCAATCTCTCATCCTTTAGCTATAAAAGTAACCAGGATTCTCCGATTCCAATACATGTTTAGTTCTTCATCATGAACCACTTAGCAAGCACCTTGTAGTTCACTTTTGTGCCGTGCATCAAAATACCTATTCGGTAGATGCGGCCTGCCAACCATAGCGTAAAAAAGAATCCTGCAATAAGAAGGACAATACTCAATCCAATTTCCCATGCAGGGACTCCAAACCCTATTCTCCCCATCATCACGATTGGAGAGGTAAATGGAATAATGGACAACCAAAAACTTGGTGCGCCATTTGGCTCCTCAAAGACGAATAGAAAGAGTCCCATCAATGCGACGATGATTGGTAGCATGATCGGCATCATAAATTGTTGAGCGTCTGCTGGAGTATCCACTGCAGAGCCAACTGCTGCGAAAAGTGCCCCATATAAAAGGTATCCTCCTAGGAAGTAGAAAAAGAAAAGAGGAATGATTTGCAACCAATTTGCTTGGCTCAATACATCAAAGAAACCATTTGAATTGGCTTCCGCCATTTGAGCTGCAGCTTCCTGATCTCCGCCCGGAGTAATTCCAAACAAAGAAACAGAGACAGTCCAAAACACACCCATCAATAGAATCCAAATGACTAACTGAACAATCCCAACTGATGCTACACCCACTACTTTGCCAACCATCATTTGAAAAGGTCTCACAGTGGATACGATCACTTCCACGATTTTACTACTCTTCTCTTCTATCACACCTTGCATCACTTGAGAGCCGTAAGCAAACAAGAAGATGTAAATAAGGAATCCCATCACGTAACTGATCCAGAAGGTGGAATTCGCATCGCTTTTCTTCTCATCTCCAGATTCAGAAATATTGAATGAGGAAATAGAAACTTCTGTTTTCAGTTGATCCAACTGATCTTCAGTAAGGCCGGCCAAGGTGAGCTTCTTATCTCGAATCTGGCCTTCAATATCTCTTTCAAAGCCCCTAACCAAGGTCACGCCGGGAGAATTCTTAGCGTAGAAAGAAATTCCAGACTGATCATCAACACTTATCGATGGCACATAGATCAGGGCAAAAGCATCAGACTGAGCAAACTCTGCCTTCGCTGAGTCCAAAGGTCCCTGCACCTCAGTGTACTGATACCGGTCAGAATCTTCAAAGGCAACTAGATCACTTTCATTCAACAGATAAACGACCTCCTGTTCCTTATTTTCCTCTTCCTGCTTCTTGATGTAGGCCATGACACCTATCACAGCAGGGAATATGAGCGGCACCAAAATGGTGGCAAGCAAGAAGGATTTCTTCTTAACTCGACTCATGAATTCCCGCTGAATTACTAAAAATATTTTGTTCATTTCTTAAAGTATTTTGGTGATTTAAGCTTCTACAAGTTCTGGATTCTCACCTTTAACTAGGTGAATAAAGATGTCATTCATACTAGGAACTCTTTCGATAAATGAATGAATTTCGACTTGCGAAATCAACTGCTTCAGTAGCTCATTCGGATTTGCATCTACAGCATATTGGACTAAGGATTTTTTCAACCCTCGCCCGATCTCTGTGGTACTTAGCACCTCATAACCAGCTGCAGGTTTAATCTCTCCGGAGCGGTATTCCACAAAGTAGGAGCCATCACGGTATTGCTCACGAACTTCTTGCTTGGACCCGTCCAGGATCTTCTCTGATTTATTGATCATCGCTATGTGATCGCAGAGTTGCTCCACCGATTCCATTCTGTGGGTAGAAAAAATAATGGTTGAGCCTTTTTCCCTTAACTCCAAAATCTCGTCTTTGATCAAGTTGGCATTCACAGGATCAAATCCAGAAAAAGGTTCATCTAAAATGATAAGCTTTGGTTGGTGCATTACCGTTGAGATAAACTGAATCTTCTGAGCCATACCCTTAGATAGGTCCTCGATTTTCTTTCCCCACCAGTCCATGATCTCCAGTTTTTCACACCATGCTTTTCCGCTCTTAATTGATTCCTTGAACGAAAGCCCCCTAAGCTGGCCCAGGTAAACAAGTTGCTCACCTACTTTCATCTTCTTGTACAAGCCCCGCTCCTCCGGGAGGTATCCAATTTGACGAATATGACTCTCGTCAAGGGCTTTATTTTCAAAGTAGATAGTACCGCTATCCGACTCAATGATCTGATTGATGATCCGAATAAGTGTGGTTTTGCCAGCGCCATTCGGTCCCAGAAGTCCGAAAATGGTGCCTTGAGGAATCTCCATACTTACATCCTTCAGTGCCTGATGTTCACTGTAAGATTTACTGATATTTTCGATTTTTAACACGCTTCTGTTTTTGTATTTGTGATCATTAGTTCACGAAACTAGGAATTTATTACAACAGCACTGTAATTTTTATGCTAGCTGGAAAATCCAAGTAATTTAGTGGCGTAATTCAATACCTAGCCGGAAATGATATCAAGGCGCTTGTATTCTATATGGGTCATTTTTTCGATGGCTTTCTTTTTCTTTTTATTCATCATTCCACAACTTATCTGCACTCCATTTAAAAGACTACACCATGTGGTACTGTGGATCAACTACGTATGGGCCTGGGGCTTTTTCCGATTAGCGTTTATACCTGTAGAATCAGTATGGGAGTTCAAGCCATATAGGAATCAACAATATATTTTGTGTGCCAATCATTTCTCTTATCTGGATATCCCAGCGCTAGGATTGTTCAAAATACCCTTCAAGTTTGTGGGGAAAAGTCAACTTTCGAAAATCCCACTTTTTGGATTAATGTACGACAAAATTCACATAACGGTAAACAGGTCAAGTTTCAGAAGTCGAGCTTCAAGCTTAGCCAAGGCCAAGGAGGAAATGCGAAACGGTTTTAATCTGGGCTTTTTCCCGGAGGGCGGCATTGTTTTAAAGGAATTTCCAAAAATGGAACGATTCAAAGACGGAGCGTTCCTGATAGCTGCAGAAACAAATACTCCTATCATTCCCATTTCCTTTCCAAATAACTATGAGATACTTCCAGACGATGCAATCTTAGAGATGCGAAGAAGAAGCTGCAAAGTGATATATCATGAACCGATCTATCCAAAGGGTACCGGAGACAAAGCAGCTAAGCAACTAAAAGAGGATGTTTTCCGTGTCATTCAAACATCATTGGACAATGAAGTAATAATTAGCTAGTTAATATTTTAGCGATTTAGAAAACCAAAATCATTTCTTTCTTGAGCAACCAATTGAAAAAAATCCTCATTGGAATTTTCATAGCAACGGCAATTCTGGCCATTTGGAAATACCAAAAGGGATATAGCAATTCCATTTCCTGGGAAGTCACTACCACAGCTGATATCATCGAGTTTCCAGCCTGGGAATTAGATAATGGCTTCATCAAGCATCAAATAAATGGAGAAAAGTACCTACTGCAGGAGCGATACTCTGGAAGTACGATAAAAAGAAATCTGAGAGAAGATCAAGTTTATCTTGGAATCATTTGGTTTGGCTTATGTGCCTTTCTCGCACTATCCACCGCAATGAATCGGTACTTCTTTTTCGTCGTGGTTGCTGCGTTGGCTTTGTTGATAAATCGTCTCAACCTTTATGAGGTCGGGCTCTTTGGTATCTCGCATAAAATGGTCATGGGGATTCCTTTTCTCTTATTCACCGCACCATTATTTTATTTTCATGAGTTCAATAAATCAGTTCCATTCGCAGTTCGCTTGATAAGCCTACTAGTGATCAGTATTGGGATCTGCTTTGGAATTGAGGATGCAGCACTCTTCACCGATCATTTCTTAGCTCACTCCCTTTTCAGTTTTGCTATTTTCTCCTTACTCTTTCTTATTCTGATTTCTGAGGAGATTGTATTCACCTTGCTATATGTAGTCAGCTCTTCTAAAGGAGGGAAAAGTAACCACTTGCATTTCATCATCCTATGCATTTTCTACCTGGGAAATCTTATCCTTTATTATCTAAATAAGTCGGGTCTTTATGCAAACTCATTTTTCTTTTTCAATCCTTTTATTCTTCTCCTAGTTTCCACGGCCGTTGCATTTTGGAGTTTGAAGTTCAAGAGTCAATTGCTAAATGAATCCATTCCAGAGAAACTCCTTGTGCCAGTATTAGCGTCGCTAGGCATCATCACATTTGCCTTTCTTGGGCTTTCTTACAATAGAGGTATCGACGGTATTTATCAGTCCTATTATTATTTTATCGTTTACTTCCATATTGGATTTGGAGGGTTTTTCTTCATCTATATCATTGCCAATTTTCTGGACCCGCTGATAAAAGGACTTGAGGTCTACAAGATTGCTTACCGTGAGCGTAATTTCCCATACGTCACAGCTCGGCTAGCTGGACTTGTGACCATAGCAGCTTTTTATTTTCTCTCTGGCCAAAAACCGTATAATCTGCTCAGGTCCGGCTACTATAGTTATCTGAGCGAAAAGGAAGACTTGCATGGAAATTCCTTACTGAGCGAAGAATACCTTTCCTACGCAGAATTTTTGGGATTTAACACACACTACCCTAACTATAAACTGGCCTGGAAAGAATGGTTTAAGGGCAAGGAATTCAGCACAAAGTCCCACTTTTTTAATGCAGCCCAAAGACACCCTTCACCCTATGCTTTAGTCAATTTCGGGAACATTGAAGCAAACAATAACCCAAACAAAGTACAGGCCACATATGAGGAGTCGCTACGCAGATCCAACAGTCCTGAAATAGAAAACAACCTAGGAATCCTTCACCTGCAAAAGAACGAGCTAGAGACCGCAATCAATTACTTCAACGATGTGGAATCTTCTAATTCCTGGAATGACGCACCTCTCATTAACAAATGGAACGTTTTGAAAAAAACGGAGGCATATGATTCAGTTTCGGTGACAGACGATTTTGAAAATGGCAGCTATGGAGCAAAAGCAAATATTCTTACTTCGCTGGATCGAACGAATCAAATAGAGTTTATCTATAATGACTTGGAGAGTGCAGGTTCAGTGCATAGACAAGCCTATTTGTTAAACAGTAGCTTTCTGTTTGACCATGATTCGATCCAGAATTTAATCCAGAGAGAGTTGGAGGTGTCCACTAGCGCTGCAACTAACCGGAGGCTAGCCAAAGCCTTAGCCCTTCACCTCTACCACAAAGGGGAGGTCAATAATGCTTTTATAGTCTTAGATGAATTGCAGGCGAATGCAAGTCAGT
>CAYYNA010000197.1:4985-6686 GCA_964472815.1 uncultured Roseivirgaceae bacterium | reverse complement strand
GAAGAACTATCAGGAATGAGTTATCACAATTATTTGAAAGAAAAAGTATTTGATCCATTAGCACTAGCTCATACTAAAAAGGGTGAAAATAGTATTGGAGGTCAAGGTTTTGCCAGAGGTTACTTGGGAGAAAACGAAGTGGCTCCATACCAAATGCAGCTAGCCTATAGTGCCGGAGACCTTGTCAGCAACATTGAAGATTTGGAAAAATGGGGCGATGCGTTACTTGGTGATGATTTTTTAACCGCTGAGGAAAAACTCGATGTGTTTGCCCCACCTTTTAGTCAAGATGATTTCTTCACCTCGGGAATGGGCTGGTTTACCATATCCATTGACGGAACACTTTTTTACAACCATGGTGGCAACATTGACGGGTTTTCCTCCATCATCGCGCTCCTACCTGAGACAGGTAGCATAATCATCCTCCTGAGCAATCAACAGGATTGGGCACCCCTGAACGAAACGTTGGAAACAATCGTAACGAACGAATTCTAATTAAGAAAAAAATCAATAAAATGAAGAAGCTGAAAACAATCATTATCGGGATCCTGGTAGCCATTCTAGCTATGTTTTCCGATCAGGTGCAAGCACAGGAGGTGCCCTTCGCCTTTAGCTTCAACCTTTTCTAAATCAATTTATCAACCGGATAGGTATGGCATTGTCTGTCCTAAAAATCATCAAACAATGAAAAAGATCATAATTGCAGGGGCTACCGGCTATCTAGGTAGCTATCTTGTCAAAGAACTGCAGAATCGTAAAGCCACTTTTAAAGCCATTGCGAGAAATCAAAAAAGACTGCAAGAGCAGGGTCTGAAACCTGAGCAAATCATCAAAGCAGAAGTTACTGATCCCAAGACACTGAGTGGAAAGCTACACGAAGCTGATGTGGTGATATCGACCGTCGGTATCACGCGACAAAAAGACGGTCTCACCTACATGGATGTGGATTTCCAAGCTAATATGAATCTACTACAGGAAGCAAAGCAAGCTGGCGTTAAGAAGTTCATTTACGTATCAGTAATCAACGGAGCGAAAATGCGAGATCTGAAAATTATGGAGGCAAAAGAACGCTTCGTCGATGAACTTAAGATCTCAGGATTGGATTATCAAATCATACGTCCAAATGGATTCTTCTCTGATATGAAAGATTTCTTAGATATGGCACAAAAAGGGAAAGTCTACTTATTTGGCGGTGGTAATTATAAGCTCAATCCAATCCACGGAGCTGATTTAGCCAAGGCGATGGTCGAATCCATTGATGTAAGTGAGCATGAAGTGATTATCGGAGGGCCGGACATTCTCACGCAAAACGAAATAGCTGAAATCGCTTTAAAGACTTGGATGAGGCCAATTAAAATCGTCCATCTTCCAGATTGGATCAGAAAATTCGTCATACGATCAATGAGGCTATTTACCTCGTCAAAAACGTATGGACCGATAGAATTCTTCCTTACCATGTTAGGGCAAGATAATGTTGCGCCAAGACACGGTGTGCATAGACTTCAATCCTTCTTTGTGTGGGAAGCAGATCATCTAAATAACAAACAAAGTCATGAAAAATAAGACCCTAACCCGAAGCATTGTCAACCAGCAGTGTCCAAGTTGTCGATCAGAAAAAATGTTCACTGACGCCATCTTTAGCAGGAATTTTAACAAGATGCACAAAAAGTGCCCCAATTGTTCACAGTCATTCGAGCCAGA
>CAYYNA010000197.1:0-4885 GCA_964472815.1 uncultured Roseivirgaceae bacterium | reverse complement strand
TATGTGTGTGTACCGGAATCCTGGAAGTCGGGTGTTGTAGCAAAGAAGCCTGCACATCTCTCATTTGAAGAATCAGCTGCTTTACCTGTTGGCGCAATGACGGCCCTCTTCTTGCTGAAGAAAGCAAAAATTGATTCTTCAAAAGAAGTCTTGATTTATGGAGCTTCTGGGAGCGTGGGGAGCTACGCCATACAGCTTGCTTCCATACTAGGGAAGTCCGTCACGGCTGTCTGCAGCAGTGATAATATCGAAATGGTAAAATCATTGGGAGCGGACGAGGTTATTGACTATAAAAACCAGGACTATTCAACACGCAGTAGAAAATTTGATATAGTATTTGATGCAGTGGGCAAGACTTCCAAAGCTGTGGCAAAAAAGGTATTGAGAAAAGAGGGTGTGTTCGTCTCAGTAGAAATGCTGACTAGTGAGAAACTTGATGACTTAATAGAGCTCAAAAAAATGGCCGAAGAGGGAACATTAAAGCCATTCATAGATCGCACCTATACTTTAGATCAAATTGTACAGGCTCACGAATATGTGGATACCGGACGGAAAAAGGGGAATTTGGTAATAAGAGTTAGCTAGGTTATTGCAAAGGCTAGACGATCACAAAATGATTGGAAATTAGTCCATAATTCCAACCCGCTTGATTTTGTGAATTCCGTTGACTCCTTTAACAGTATGAAAAAAATAGTAATATCTCTAGTACTCATATGGTTTGGCGTTTCAGCATTCGCTCAGGAGTGGACCTTGGTATATGAACATGATGCACAAGGCCAGGCTATTCAAGGAAACAAGCAGGAGCTTATTTCAGCTGTTCGTGCTGGAAAAGACATTAAACTGGGATGGAAAATGGGTGCTGGTGAAAGATCAGTAGAACACTATGCCGAAGTGCAGTTTTTATCTATCATAAAAGACGAAGTATTTGGTCAAATTACCAAGATATTAAGTCAGAGGCCCTCCTTGGAAAAAGTAACTATTGAGTTCTTGGAGTCTACAGAATGGTCAATGATTGCCAGCACTTCTGGCAAGAATGCGACGATCATGCAAAACATACATGATGATTCCAAGAAGTTTTCGCAAACCTATTTATGGGGTAATAAGTGGTTTGTAAAAACCCAGTAGGTCGCCCCAATATGTCTCAGATTATGTTTTGATACCTGCAATTGGCAACTGAAGAACAGTTTTTGGGTTTTAATATCCAGACTCAAAGACTACTATGATTCAAGTTAGCTACAAGATAGATCATGCCCCCGCAATATTTTCGCAGATTCGGCAACAGCTTAATTATACGCTAGAGGACAGAGTGTTCATTCACAAAAGCCCTTTTGTCCATTCATGTATCAGGCCCATTCAATTTAATGAAAGCACATCTTGCATGATCAGTAAGTTTAGACTGAATGAACCTGCAAGAGTAGAGCGACTGAGAAATAATAAGGACTTACTTGTTTTTGACTTTCATTTCAGTGAAAGTGCCCCTTTATTCATACCCGGCAAAAAGGGACCTTCTCATCTAATATTTGGAGTTTTTCTTAGTACTGATGCTGTGCACTCCTATGCAGATTTTTCAAACAAGGATACCTACCGTCAGATTGCCATTTTCGTAGACAGAAAAGAAGTATTGAAGATTCTCGGGGAGAACAATACACGACTTCAAAAGCTACTTGAACATCAGGAGGCTTTTCATCTGTTCAGGGAAATCTCGCATAAGTTGGCTAAGGAGGTGGAAGAACTGCAAGAATGTGCACTTCAATCCAACACCAACGAACCTCTGCTGCATGGTATGACCTTGAAGATCATATCTCTCTGCTTGGCAGAGTTTGAAGTAGAGAAACTACCAGTCAAACTGAGCTTAGCAAATGATCTTAAGGAGATCATGCTGGCAGGCAACTTCATAGAGAAGCACATAAATGATCATTTAGCACTAGAAGATTTAGTAGCACTGACTTCTATGAGCTCGTCAAAATTTAGAAAGGAATTCAAAGCAGTGTATGGTACGAGTCCAATGCAATATGTGAAACAGAAGAAGCTGTGGAGGGCCAAACACCTCATTGAATCCGGCGAAACCATTTCCCAAGCTGCCTATTCGGTTGGTTATACCAATCTATCCTACTTCACCAGAAGCTTCAAGTCACAGTTTCATCTAAACCCTAAAGACTACAGAGAATTCATTTCTACGAATACACTGGCAACCAAGGAAAAACAATAGTCCATTTTGCCAGGAGTTTTATCCAATACTCTCAAAATGCTCATTTGAATGATTTCCTATTAGAAGATTTGTATGCATACCGTTCTATGAAGATGAAATACCTGCTTTTCACGCTTTTGCTTCCTGCTTTTCTGTGGTTAGAAGCACAGCCTCAAGGACAAGATTTGTCAAAGCTGATAGATAGTTTGAAAACTGTGTACTTAGCAGATTCTACACATCATGGACTTGGATTTGGTATAAAAACTCCAGATCAGGATTACACATATTACTTTGGTGGGAAGTACTCAGCAAGGGAGGAGGATACCGGCGCTTCAACGCTCTTTGAAATAGGTTCCATCTCCAAGCTCTTTACTGCCCACATCTTGGCTAAACTGGAAGAAGACAACCAGATCTCTAGATTTGATTTGCTAGCTAAGTATCTTAAAAAAAGGAGTTTTGTAGGTTCTGAAAAAATCACGCTGGCCAACCTTGCAACTCATACTTCTGGCCTACCCGCATTTGACAATACGGCTAGCCTAACCGAACTAGAGGGTTATGATGAGAATGATCCCTATGGACTTTTTACCTACGATCTGATGCTAGATTTGCTTGAAGAAACTGACTCTATTTCAAGCTATGGAAAAGTTAAGTACTCCAATTTTGGTATTGGTGTGCTTACATACGCCATGGAGTTAGCTGCTGGTGAGTCGTTTGATAACCTATTTGCTCGGTACATCAAGGAGCAAATGGGTTTGCCAAATACCCATCTCATTTTGCCTGAAAGATTCATTACCAACATGGCAATTCCTCATCGAAATGGAGAAGTAATGCCGTTAATTAATCTTGCAGATATGCGACCTGCCGGCGGTATAAAAACCACCGTCCCAGATATGGTCAAATTCATGGATTACTACCTTAACCCAGCAGACGAAGACCTACCATTGGTAGAGTCTGTCCTTACCAATCAACTTAATGGAGAGGAACAAATTGGCTTAGGCTGGGGAATCTTTAAGCGTAATAATGTCATTCTTAATTTCCACACAGGAGGCACTTACGGTAGTAGTGGCATACTCATTATTGCTCCTCAATTACGAACAGGACTTATTATTCTGGCTAATGACCAAACAGACCAACTTATTCAATTTGCATTCAGCATCATGGACTTCCTCCATTCAAGCAGTTAAGGCGCATAAGAAAATGGCGATCGAACAATTCAAATTAACATTCAATTTTATGAAGCACATAATATCTATCACACTGTTCTTACTGGTATTGAGTTCAAATGCACAAGAGCGCATCTTGACCAAAGACAGCTTAAAAAAGGATATGGACCTGCTCTACCAGGTTTTAGACAAAGTGCACGCTGGCACCTATCGCTACTTGAGCAAGACTGAACTCAGCCAAGAATTTGAAAAATTTAATAGTGATCTGCCTTCAACGATTAGTGAAAGAGAATTCATGATTCGATTGGCACAATTGGTGAATAAAATTAAGTGCGGCCATACTTATCTCAACCCATGGAATATGGTAACAAAAGTTCGGGAACGATTATTTGACAAGCCGATCAATTTCCCGGTGGGTATAGAGGTTGTGAATGGAAGATTTTATGTGACTGAGAATGTTTCTCAGCATTAATCCATCAAAAGAGGAGCCGAGATTCTAAGCCTCAATGGCATTAGTTCTCAAACTATTTACAACAAACTATCAACCATAGCCAAGAGAGATGGAAACAATATCAACTCCAATGATTCATATCTTTCGATAAGCAACTATGGATTAAGAGATTGGGAACCATTTGAATTGTACTACAGCCTTTTTTTTCCCGCAGAAAATGAATTGGTCACGATTGAATATCAGAACTATAATACCGAGGAACTCAAAAAAGCGGACCTTCAATTGCTGACAAAAAAGGAAAGACAGAACAAAATGAATAGCGCTTACGGGGATATTAGTGCCGCCCGAAAGGAGTGGAAATTAATCATTTTAGATGATGATAAAGCCATACTAAAGATTGGAACCTTTGCCATCTGGAACTGGGAAGGTTTTAACTACAAAAAATGGCTAAGTGAGACCTTTATGAAGATCAATGAGGCTGGAATAAAATCTCTTATTGTGGACATACGTGGAAACGGAGGAGGAGATAGTGACGCTAAGGATGAGCTTCTGTCTTATTTGGTAACAGAGAAAATACAGAGAAAAGAAGATACTCGCTCACTAATACGAACTACCAGACTCCCGGAATCGCTTGTTCCCCACTCCAGAACGTACCTGAAAGTCCTGATAGACGGGCTACCAAAAAACCAATATGAAACGTTCGACAGTACCTATTATCTCTTTAAGAAAGGTATTAATACCGTTTCCATAGCTCCAAAGAAAAAAGGTTTTAGAGGACAGACATATATTTTGGGGGATGGCAGCAATACCTCTGCCACCTATACCATGCTGCACCTAGCCAAAACCTACGGTTTCGCGAAATTCGTCGGAAGTGAATCTGGTGGAAACCTACAGGGCATCAACGGAAGCCAATACATCTTCTTCTACTTGCCCCACAGCAAAATGGAGATTGATATCCCTTTGATTCATTCCCAACCAACAGGTCAAATGCCCGATCGAGGAGTACTACCTGATATTGAGGTTAAAAGGACCCAGAGGTCTATTGCTACCGAGAAAGACCCTTTTCTGCAGTTTATTGAATAA
>CAYYNA010000196.1:4763-6707 GCA_964472815.1 uncultured Roseivirgaceae bacterium | reverse complement strand
ACCGCTTTCGATTCGGTGACGCTTTACGGTGAAGACCCGGATTATCGACCTGATATCTACGGTAAGATTGGCAATTCCGGCGTTAGTATTTGTTCGCTCGATGACGCAAAGAAGTTGTACTCTGGATTTGATCTATGTGATCCGGCCACTTCCGTCTCCATGACCATCAATGGCCCTGCAGCCACCATCTGTGCTTTTTTCATGAACGCAGCAATCGATCAGCAATGTGAGAAGTACATTAAGGAAAATGGGCTAGAAAAGGATGTTGAAAAGAAAATAGAGGCGATTTACAAAGAGAAAGGAATCAAGCGCCCAGTCTATCAAGGTGAGTTGCCAGCAGGAAATGATGGCTTAGGGCTAATGCTTCTGGGCGTGACTGGAGATCAGGTATTGCCAGCAGAGGTCTATGCTGAGATGAAGGCCAAAGCCCTGTCTTCCGTGAGGGGAACAGTACAGGCAGATATCCTTAAGGAGGATCAAGCACAGAATACCTGCATTTTCTCCACGGAGTTCTCCTTGCGATTGATGGGAGATGTGCAGCAGTACTTTATCAATCAAGGCGTCAGGAATTTTTATTCTGTTTCGATCTCTGGATATCATATTGCAGAAGCGGGTGCCAACCCAATTTCTCAGTTGGCATTTACCTTGGCTAATGGGTTTACCTTCGTCGAGTACTATCTAAGTAGAGGGATGGATATCAATGCTTTCGCACCTAATTTATCTTTCTTCTTTTCCAATGGGGTTGATCCAGAATATGCGGTAATCGGCAGAGTGGCAAGAAGGATCTGGGCTAAAGCGATGAAGCACAAGTACGGAGCAAATGAGCGATCGCAAAAATTAAAATACCACATACAAACATCCGGAAGATCACTGCATGCGCAAGAAATTGACTTCAATGATATCCGTACCACGTTGCAAGCACTTTATGCGATTTATGACAACTGTAACTCGCTACACACAAACGCATACGATGAAGCCATAACCACTCCGACGGAAGAATCTGTGCGAAGGGCGATGGCTATTCAATTGATCATCAACAAAGAATTAGGGCTGGCCAAGAATGAAAATCCGCTTCAGGGTTCTTTCATCATCGAAGAATTGACCGATTTAGTGGAGGAGGCTGTGATGGTAGAGTTTGATCGGATCACCGAGAGGGGTGGCGTATTAGGTGCTATGGAGAGCATGTATCAAAGAGGGAAAATACAGGAAGAATCCCTTTACTATGAAACCAAGAAGCACACCGGCGAATTGCCAATTATCGGTGTAAATACATTTCTGTCATCTAAGGGTTCTCCGACGATTACTCCGAAGGAGGTGATCAGAGCCACAACAGATGAAAAAGAGCAGCAAATCAATAATCTGAATGAGCTCCACGCCGGAAATAAAGCAAAAGGAGAGGAGATGCTTCGACTTCTTCAGGAAACCGCTCTTTTGAACAAAAACACATTTGAAACTTTGATGGAAGTGACGAAGTATTGCTCTCTTGGGCAGATCACCCATGCGATGTTTGAGGTAGGGGGCCAGTACCGAAGAAATATGTAATTATAGTAGGTGCTAAGCCAACATCCTGCAAAAATCTTGGTTCTCTTCTCGAATAGCATTTCCAAGAACTACTTTTGCGGCTGTGACACAAATGCACCCAATATATCTTTATCAACCTACGCTTCAAGCGATCGCTTACAAGATACTTGGCTGTATGGCTGATGCCGAGGATGCAGTTCAGGAAGCCTACGAAAAGTGGTTGTCCATAGATACATCCAAGATTGAGAATACCAAAGCGTATTTGGTGCGCATGGTGACCAATACTTCAATCAATATCCTCCGAACAAAAAAGGACAAGCAAGCCGTGCCCGTGGAATATCTGACCGAAATGATTGATGTGGATAGGGAGCAAGAAGTGCAATTGTTTGATCTGGAAAATCAATTGACTGAAGCGTGGAAGTT
>CAYYNA010000196.1:2150-4663 GCA_964472815.1 uncultured Roseivirgaceae bacterium | reverse complement strand
TTTTTGTCACAGACAGGATAGCTTTTTGTCATAATACCAAAAGACAAAAACTATTCGCATGGAAGTAATCATTCCCTTCTTTTTATTGCACTGGTATTCATCTCTGTTTTTCCAGACGTTCTTTCTTCACAGATATGCATCACACCAGATGTTTACCATGTCTCCCTTTTGGGAAAAGGTCTTCTATGTATTGACCTGGATCTTCCAGGGTTCCAATTATCTAAGCGCTTACGGGTATGGTATCATGCACCGGATGCACCATGCCTTTGCGGATACTGAAAATGATCCACATTCTCCCAAGTACGATGAATCATTGTTTAAGATGATGTGGAAGACCAAAACGATTTATTCTCAAATCAATAAGGATGAGATCGAGGTGGATAAGCGATTTACTGACGGAGCACCTCAGTGGAAATCTTTTGACACATTTGCCCGGTCTTGGGTCTCTAGATTAATGTGGGGGACAGCATACACGGCTGTGTACTTCTTTTATGCAGATGTTTGGTGGTTGTGGTTACTTCTACCGGTTCAGTTCTTACTTTCACCGGTGCATGGTGCGATCATTAACTGGTTTGCTCACAAATACGGTTACAGGAATTTTGAAGTGAAAGATACTTCCAAGAATTTTCTCCCTTTTGACTTTTTGATGATGGGTGAGAGCTATCATAACAACCACCACAAACATGGAAACAGAGCCAATTTTGGTGGATTCCGGTGGCACGAAATTGATCCTACCTATTTGATTATCAAATTACTGGCTAAGCTCAAGATCATTCGAATGAAGGAGCAGAAGCTAGATCTCAAAACGGAGAATTCAAGTCCATTGGATAAGGCTGCATAGATCGATAGATATCTGACCGATTTATCTGGTAAACCCCAAGATGAGTGCCTCGTGATTGGGGAATGACTTGATCATTGAGCTACGGTTGGCCAGTTCAAAATCGTCAAAATCAAAGCCAGGCGCCACGGAGCAGCCGACTAACGAATAGCTATCTTCTTCAATCACTTTGGAGGCAAACCAATATTTGGCAGGTACTGTGAGTTGATAGACCTGTCCATTGGAAAGGTCAGCTCCAATGATGTATTTCGTGTGATTTCCTGCAGGAGATATGGTATGAAGCTCAATGGGAGAGCCTTCATAGAAATGCCAGGTCTCATCCTGATTGATTCTGTGAAATGCAGAAAAGGACTCAGAGGTCAACATAAAATAGATGCTAGTAGCATAGTGACGATTACCTGAAAACTCACTTGGTAGACACGTCCTATCGATGGACTGTTCACTTCGATAGACTTCCTTGTAGAACCCACCCTCGGGGTGCTTATTCAAGTCCAATGTTGAGACTAGGTAACTAATTCTTTCTTTAGTATTCATTGGCTATGAGCGGTTCTTCTTAATAAGTTCGATGGCCTCCTGGACACTTGCTACTTGTATTGTCTGCATGCCATCTTGATTATCGTTAATCTTAGCTACGTGCTTGGCGCTAAGCTTAGCGATGGCAGATTGCGGTAGAACGATGAAGAAGTATCGAATTCCTATTTCTGCGAACCTTGGAGCTACTGTTTGATCGATAAACTCCTGTACATCTTTTTTAAATAACCCTTCTGCAGTGCTGGTGTCCACGATCCAACTCGTGATCCTATTGGTAACGGCAAAGGGCACTCCAATTTCGTAGATAGATCCTCTAAAGTCATCCACACTGATCATCAATGAAGACCAGGTGTCGATCATGGTACTATTCTGGGCATCATACTCTCCGATGACCCTATCTGGAACTTGATAAATGACTTTTTTCAAACTAAAGAATTTGTGACCGTTCTACATCAAATTTAACTGTGCTCCTTACTTCTTGTTTTTGAGCAACAAAATATTTTTACATTAGGTAGGGTAAAGAAGAACCATCCCGTCTATTGATCAACGCTTATGAAAATACTACCAATTCTCCTGCTGTTCCATACGGTTGGATCGTTCGCACACGATCTGGACATGGCCATATTTGAAGTAAGAAAATCTTCTGAGGAAAGAATCGAGTTGTTTGTTCGATTTGACCGAGAAGACATCTTGAAGGTGATGTACCAAAGCTGCGAGGATTATGGAAAAGCTAATGATTGTCTGGAGACCTACCTCAATGACCACTTTACTCTTTCTTTCGATGATCAGGCCCTCTCTTTTGTCATAGAGGATATCGATCATAGTGAAGACTTAGTGGAGGTCAAGCTGCTCTCTAAGCAATCGATCAAATCATTCTCTACTATTCATGTCTTTAATGATGCGCTAATTGTGCAGAAAGATTCTCAAGAGAATATTGTAAGATTTCTTTTGGATGAAAGAAGCAGATCTTTTCGCATGAATAAAGACCGATTAAAAACCATTGTTACGTACTAAACGCTATCAAAATGAAATACCTATCAAACATATTTTTTCTGCTTTCACTCTGTAGTGGGTTGATCTTCATCTCATGTTCGGAGGATGATCCAGATCCTCAGAATCAGGCTCCCACTTTAGAGAACCCGAT
>CAYYNA010000196.1:0-2050 GCA_964472815.1 uncultured Roseivirgaceae bacterium | reverse complement strand
ACACAGACGATTTCTTTAATTGGCGTTTTTTCAGATGAAGAGACCATGATGTTGCAGTTCAACGCCGAAAGCTCCAATACCGACGTGGTGACAACTTCCATATCCATGGCAGACCTTACCATTACAGAAGTGGGAATTGGTACTTCAAACATCACCGTCACTGCACTTGATGGAGATGGTGGTAGTGTAAGCGATGTTTTTGAAATACTGGTGTCCGCGGAATCGACAGAGAATTGCACGAATGATAATTCTATTAGCTCAACTCCTGGTGATTGCGATGAAACACCAGACGTGGAAAACACCTACAGTGAATCGGTCAACGGAGACACTCGTACGATCGATACAAATGGAATTCCTAACCACGATTTTAGTAATCAGAACCCAACAGCCAGGGAGCTAAATAGCGATCCCAAAACCTACACTGTGGATGCAGCTCCTACTAAGTTGAATAACACCACTTCCATTTTGACAGGAAATAATCGACCCAAGACCAGGTTTGGAGTGGGGCTAAATGGTGTTGCAATAGATCCGGCACCAGCAGAGCCGTTCATTTTCACCATAACTGGTGGCGAGAATGACGGGGAGTTTAATTGGGATTGGGTCTTTGAGCCAACCAATAACACAGGGGATGTTGGTCTTGACTGTGCGATGGCACATGTGCAACCAGACGGTACTTATCACTACCATGGAGATATGGTAGAGTACGCAAATACCTTTGCCGAGGGTCTTGGTGATGGCACATTCACTCCGACTGAGCCCGTGCAAATTGGATGGGCTGCCGACGGTTTTCCAATACTTTACAAATATGGACCGGATGCTAATGGAAATCTAAAGGCATTACAACCTGGGTATCAATTGAAGAGTGGAAATCGTCCAGGGGATGGAAATACAGAGCCATGTGGACCATACAATGGAAAGTACACGAACGATTACGAATTTGTATCTGGTGTTGGTGACCTTGACGAATGCAATGGTGTAGATCGGTCCCTAACATTAAATGGTCAGACCTTTAGCTACTTCTATGTCATTACCGATGATTTTCCGGTCATTTCCAGATGCTTCGTAGGAGATCCTGACGATACCTTCAACCTTGGTGGTGGCGGTATGTAGTGAAAGAATTGTAAAGCAGCCGGACGAAAGTCCGGCTGAAGCAATTATTACTTCTTCATTTTTGAAGAAACGATCCAAATAATCAATGAGATGATATAGATCAGTAGTCCATACATCGTCGTGATTGAGGATACTTTTAGTCCTCCGGCAAGCATGGCTGGAGAAACACTTCCCGCTTGCTCGATGTGCTCAAAAGCGGAAAAGAGTCCGATGAGTTGTCCTAGTACTCCTACTACTAGTGCCAGCAGTCCTACAGATTTAATAAGGTTAAGATCCTTTTCGTTGGATTCCTTTGCCATCCAGAATCGGATACTTGCTGCAAAGACTCCAATTAAAATGAGGGTAAGGATACTCATAAAAAGCACGCCTCCCATTTGAAATAAATTGCCCATAATTATTTGATTGTAAAGTGTTAAAAATTTTGAAACAAATGAAGGAGAGACCGTAAGATTAGCCAAGGTAGTATCCTTGATTAAACCTGTTATTCATCGACAAACCTGTCAGAATTCTCATTTTTGATAGAAATTGCCTGCATGAATCTGCGAAAGCAATTGATTTTTTGGATCACGTCATCCGTGATATTGGTGCTACTTTTTAGTAAGTCTCTAGGCGGTTTCCTTTTCTCCTTTTACTTCGTCTCCTTTCTCCTCCCCGTTATCCTTGGTACGAATTGGGTTTTCAATTACTTTTTGGTACCTAAGTATCTCGTCCAAAATAAGCGAGGGAGATTCGCCCTCTACTTTTCCTATCTTCTCATTGTTTCCGTGTATTTGGAAATGCTGGTTATGGTACTGGCCTTCGTCATTCTTGCAGATTACCGAATTGAGAACCTTGGGACCATAGCTAGTGATATTTATTTGCTTACAGTGATTCTATACTTAATCGTATTTGCGAATGGTTTCATTGAGATTATGGTGCAGTTCCAGGAGAAATCTAAAAG
>CAYYNA010000195.1:0-6713 GCA_964472815.1 uncultured Roseivirgaceae bacterium | reverse complement strand
TCAGGAGCCAAGTCAGCGGCCCAAGCAAAAAGAGAAGGAGAAGAAAGTCCGTACCCTGCTCCAAAAATTAAGGCACCAGTCAGAAGATGAAACACAGTACCAGCAAAACCAGTATAAATGGATCCAGCTGCTACGATGAGCATTGCCGCCATCAGTATTTTCCTTCTACCAAATTCATCTGAAAGGCGACCTCCCAGCACTCTAGATATCAATGAAGTGAATGTAAAGTAAGAGAAGTACAAGCCTTTGTTTTCCAGCCCCACATACAAACTGAAGTCAGGCGTCAACGTAATTGCCGTTCCAAAAGAGGTAGTAACCAACATCATCACCACCGAAGGGACTAACACTGACGGCTCATAGATATCCGACTTCTTGATCCTTAAAAGACTTACAGAGAACTTTTGCTTATTCTCCACTGTCTCCTTCATTCCTATAAGAACGATAACTGAGAGAAGCGCAACTGCAGCGCTCGAGTAAAACAAGGTTTCAGTAGAATATAACTTCCCGATTTCTCCACCAATGGCTGCCCCAGCTCCCATCCCGGTCATTCCAAAGAAGCTGAGAATACCCATGCCTTCCCCTCTCCGATTAAGCGGAACGATATCAGCTACGTAAGCAGCTGTCCCAGTCGGTTTGAATCCTGTAGAAAAACCATGTATAAATCTGATAAATAGAAAAGCGTAGATATTTAGAAAAAAAGGATAGAACAAAGAGACAACTGCCGTAACTGCAGCACCAAAAACCATGACAGGGATCCTACCCCAGGTATCCGTGAGCTTACCGCTAAAAGGCCGAGAAATAAGCGCCGTTAGCGTAAAGAATGTGATATGCAGCCCAATGTAACTCTCACCTCCAAAAGATCGCATAAAATCTGGTAGCTCAGGTAAGACCATGTTAAACGACCCGAAGAAAAGGAATGAACTAATGGACAGAAGCCAAAAGTTCAGAGAGTACTTTTTCATTTTTGGTAATCCGTTACTTACTCTTCGTGCAGTAAGTATGCTTTAATGTAATCGTTCAGATCTCCATCCAACACATTTTGGACGTCTGTTCGTTCAAAACCAGTTCTGGCGTCTTTTATCAGCTTATATGGGTGCAAAACATAGTTTCGAATTTGTGATCCGAAATCAATCGCCTTCTTCCCAGCTTCGATACTTGCTCTCTCCTTATTTCTTTTTTCAATTTCCATCTGATAGAGCTGAGATTTTAGCATTTGCATTGCTCTTTCTCTGTTAGCTAATTGTGATCGCTCTATCTGACAAACCACCACGATACCTGTGGGAATATGGGTCAACTGTACCTTGGTTTCGACCTTGTTTACATTCTGACCACCCGCACCACCAGACCTTGCAGTCTGCATCTCAATCTCATTTGGATGAATCTCTATTTCAATGGAATCGTCCACCACCGGATAGACATAAACCGAGGCAAATGATGTATGTCTCCGACCTCCACTATCAAATGGAGATATCCTGACCAAGCGGTGAACACCGTTTTCAGACTTCAAGTAGCCATAAGCCATGGGACCATCAAACTCCAGAGTTACAGATTTAACCCCCGCCACATCACCAGCCTGATAGTCAACTTCCTTCACTTTGTAACCATTCGACTCGCCCCACATGATATACATTCTCATGAGAATACCAGCCCAATCGTTACTTTCTGTGCCTCCTGCACCAGGCGTAATCTGCAACATGCAAGACAACTGGTCCTCCTCCTCACTCAACATCTTCTTCAGCTCAAGGTCTTCCAGCAGTTTCAATGATGCTTCATATGCTTCCGTGACTTCTTCGTCTGAGGCCTCACCTTCTTGCGCAAACTCAAAAAGTGTATCTACATCATCCAAAGATGTTTCTACCTCTTCAAAGCTTCCAGTCCAGGATTTCAATCCCTGGATCTTTTTCATAGTTTTTTCAGCTTCTTCAGGATTGTTCCAAAAGTCTGGTTGGGCTGTTACGAGTTCTAGTTCTTGGAGGTCTTTTTTCCGACTATCATAGTCAAAGGTACCCCCTCAAGGCATTAACACGAGCCTTTAAATCTTTTAGTTCTTCGGTTGTCATCTGTAGTTAGAAAAATTATACTGGGCGAATATTAGCAAGTTGAACCACTACCCGATCTTCCTGATCCATCCATATCGATCCTCTTCTTCGCCGTGTTTGATTTTGGTCAAAGTATCTAGAATTCGATTCGAAATGGGCCGATCAGTAACAGGAGAAAGCTCATAGTCGGTCCCTTCGTGTCCAATTGTTTTGATATGAGATACGGTGGCAGCAGTACCAATACCGAATGCCTCGCTCAAAGTCCCTCTCTCAATTGCTTGAATAATTTCATCAACCTTAATTGGTCTCTCTTCCACTTTTATGCCCCACTCCTTGGCTAATATGAGCGCACTTTCTCTGGTTATTCCTGGCAAAATTGATTCGCTAGTAGGAGGAGTAAGAAGCGTGTCATTAATGACGACCATCAAATTCATGGTTCCAGACTCCTCGATGTATTCATGGTTCTTTGCATCTGTCCAGATTAGCTGATGATAGCCTTCCTCATTTGCTTTCTTTGCAGGGTATAGCGATGCTGCATAGTTTCCTGCCGTTTTAGCGTAACCCACACCGCCCTTTGCTGCTCTCGTGAAGTTTGTCTCAATCTTTACCTTGACCGGCTCAGAATAGTACCCACCAACTGGTCCAGTGATTACCATGAACTTATATGTTTCAGAAGCTCTCACCCCGATAAAAGGATCATCTGCAAACTGGAAAGGTCTGATGTACAAGGAGGTCCCTGGCTTGCTTGGTATCCATTCACTATCAAGGGAAACTAACTGCTCAATAGACTCCAGAAATAGCTCTTCCGGAACTGGGGGCATGCACATTCTCTCCGCACTTCGTCTCAACCGCTGAGCGTTGGCATCAGCTCTGAACAAAAGAATCTCGCCATTGGAATTTCTGTAAGCTTTGAGACCCTCAAAGATGCTTTGTCCATAATGCAATGTGGCGTTAGCAGGGCTTATGGTAAATTCCTTATATGGCTCAATCCGCATGTCCTGCCAATCTCCATTTTTGTATTCGGCCACAAACATGTGATCAGAAAATGTCTTACCAAATGCAAGTTGGTCGAAATCGATTGAAGAAAGATTTGATGAGGAGGTCTTCTCGACCTGAATATCTAATGTTTCAGTCATTTCAATGAAGATTATAAGTTATTTGACACTAATTAATCTTGGTTGGGAGACCAAGGAATTTCAGGCGCATTAAGAAGTACGCTCAAAACTCTTGCAAAGATGAACAAATAATCAGATAATCTATTGATGAATTGCAAAATCACCTGGTCTATCTCAGAGCTATTTGCTAATGCAATTATTGATCTCTCCGTTCTTCTACACACTGTGCGGCATATGTGAGATAGAGAAACAGCAGGATGTCCTCCTGGTAAAATGAAGTTTTTGAGTGGAGGGACTTCAGATTCAAATTTGTCTATCCAAACCTCTAACTGACTTACCTCTGTCTCTGTGATTTTTGGCAATTCAAACCCCTTGAAATCCTCTTCGGTGGCAAGGATACTCCCAATTGAAAATAGGTGCTCTTGAATCCAGTAAAGTTGTTGCTTTAGTCGATTCTCAACTGCTTCTTGGTCTTTGAGATGGCCAATAAAGGAATTAAGCTCATCTACGTTACCATATGCCTCAATACGCAGATCATTCTTTGCTACTTTCTTACCTCCAAGTAGTGAGGTTTTTCCCTTGTCGCCAGTTTTTGTATAAAGCTTTATACTCATGCAGTCACTCCAGTGGTCCTAATACTTTTATTAAGTTCATCTTTTTCTACAAGACCATCACGCAATCGGATTATTCGGTGAGAGTATTCTGCAATATCTTCTTCGTGAGTAACCATGATAATTGTGTTGCCCCGATCATGAAGCTCCTGAAATAAGTCCATGATATCATAAGAAGTCTTAGAATCAAGGTTTCCTGTTGGCTCATCCGCAAGTATGATACTAGGATCATTGACTAATGCTCTTGCAATTGCCACCCTCTGTCTCTGACCCCCTGAGAGTTCGTTTGGCTTATGATATGCTCGTTCCTCCAACCCTACACCGGAGAGTGCCTTGAGCGCTTTCTCCTTTCTTTCCTCGGAGCTATAGCCTGCATAGATAAGAGGCAATGCCACGTTTTCTAAAGCTGAGGCTCTAGGAAGAAGATTAAAAGTCTGGAAAACGAATCCAATCTCTTTATTTCTAATCTCAGCTAGTTCGTTCTCCGTTAGATCACTGACGTCATTATTATTCAAGATGTAAGTTCCATCTGTTGGTGTGTCGAGACATCCAATTATGTTCATCAGCGTAGACTTGCCCGAACCGGAAGGTCCCATAAAGGCAACATACTCACCCTTCTTTATTTCGATTGAAATTGATTTCAACGCATTGATGACTTCACTGCCCATCACATATCTTCTCGAAATCTCAGTTGTGGATATCATACTCATAATTGGAAATTAATATAGCTAAGGTAAAATTATTAGGTAGAGTCAAACAATTAATGATCTACACGTTTTTAGATAGTTTTGGTTCAATAAAAGTTACACACATGATGACTCTTTTTTTAGCCCTTTTGTTTAATTCCCAGTTTACTGGATGGGAATTATTATCAACTGTTCAAATTGAAAATGGATTTGATGAGTTTATGGGTAGCCAAGTTGATAAGCCTGTATTCTCAGAGCAACTCAAATTACATGAGGGGAAAGAGCTGACACTCGAAGGGTTCATTATTCCTTTGAAGGAGGGGGCTGGCGAACAAGCCTACTTCATCCTATCCAGGTTTCCATACCAGTCCTGCTTTTTCTGTGGTGCAGCAGGTCCGGAGACCGTAGTAGAGGTTTTCGCAAACAGAAAAGTGAGGTACACTGAGGACAGAATAAAAGTTACAGGTACGCTCCGGTTAAATAGAAATAACCCAATGCAGCTTTTTTATATCCTAGATGATTGCGAAGTGTCCGAGCTCTAATCATGGATAAGGAGAGCTTTTTCCAAAATGTCTATGAGGTAGCAAAACTGATCCCGAAAGGGAGAGTCACCACGTACGGTTCGATAGCACAGTACCTTGGTGTAAAAAGCTCTGCCCGTGTGGTGGGCTGGGCTATGAATGGAGCCGTCTCCATGCACAATGTGCCTGCCCATAGGGTAGTAAATCGCATTGGGGTCTTAACGGGAAAAAATCACTTTGCTACTCCTACACAAATGCAAGAATTACTTGAGCAAGAGGGAGTGTCAATAGAAAACGATCAAGTCAAAGATTTTGAAAAAGTGCTCTGGGATCCGATGACAGAACTGAGTCTAGACTAGTTCTTAGTAATCACATCACCTTTGATGTTCCTGGTTGTAAAGGAACCAGAACCATCCCTTCGTAAGGTCACATCTTTGGAAACATCATCAACGTAAATCCCTCCTGAAGAATCCGCAATCGAAACATTGCCATCAATACCAACCAAGGTGATTTCACCCGAAGTATCGTCAACTTTCGAGTTTCCCTTGATCTCTTTGGCACTTATGCCACCAGAGGTATCATCTATTTCCAGCGAACCGTCAAGATTTCTAATTTTGATCTCGCCAGAAGTATCATCAATTATCGTTTCTCCTCGGGCATTGGTTAGGTAGATAGCACCAGAAGTATCGTCAATCTCAATCTCCATTTCTTCGGTCTGCTTCAGATTTACGTTTTTGATTGCAATTTCTCCTGAATGATCAATTAACCTCAGGTTACCTTCTAAACCATCGATTCTGATGCCCCCAGAGTTATCAACGATCTTAATATCATTCTCTATTTCATTGATCTCCAAATCACCAGATCTATCCTTCAGATCAATTTTTCGATTGGCTGGCACGTAAATCTTAAGATTTACTCTTCGCTCCGGAGAGGATAAAAACCCATTCGAGATTTTATCGTCTTCGTCATTATAATCGAAAATACTGGTCAGTCTCACTTTGTCATCTGTGACCTTAATGGAAAGGTCAAGGTTCTTCCTTAGATCCTCTGCAATCTTCTTTTCATTTCTCACGCTTGTGACAATCTCTGCCTCCACGTAAAGTTGATCGTCTTTTGCCTGGAATACTAAGGCCTCACCAGCACCTAAATCCATAAAGACTTTTTGATCATTGCTGACTGGTGTAGATAAAGATGTCTTAGCCACAAATTGCGTATATACCAAGCTATTGTTATCGGTCTCTTCGAAGACCAGCTTAGAAAAATCAACAGATTTCTGCGCAGAAAGACCATTTACACATAAAAAAAGGGCAATTACTAAAAATGATGAAGTGTTCATGAGGTTGAGTTTTCTTAAAGATGATGATAAATACGAAATGGTTGCTCTGACAGCTATTTTCTTCTAATTAGCACTAGAGAAAGGAACATGATCAACCCATTCAGGATAAGTATTTCAAAGCCAAACTTGTATCCGCCAAAAAGCATTTCTGAGTTGAGATTAATGATATAAGTAATGATTGGTGATAGTATGCTTAATACCGGAACAAAACGATCTTTCACCTTCCAATCGGTGAGAATTCCAAAAGCAAATAGTCCCAAAAGTGGACCATAAGTATAGCCAGCAGCTTTGAAAATAGAGGTAATCACACTTTCGTCATTGATTGCCTGAAATACAAGAATCGTGAAGAACAGAACTATAGAAAACCCTAAGTGAACTCCCATGCGAAGCTTCTTTCTCTCTGCA
>CAYYNA010000194.1:3249-6753 GCA_964472815.1 uncultured Roseivirgaceae bacterium | reverse complement strand
AAAAATTTAGCGTCCCTCTGTAGGCATAGCGCTTAAAATAATTGGAATTAATCCTGAGGGCATTACCACCCTTGGAGTAGATGTCCCCTGTGATTCTAGCGTCTATGTAGTCATTAATGGCGAAGTAATATCCCGCATCTCGTAGGAAGAACCCTCTTCTTGTTTCTTCACCATAAGACGGGAAAATGATTCCCGAAGCTTTCGTTTTTGGCTGAGGAAACATGCCGAAAGGGAAGAAAAGAGGAGTCGGTAGGTCCCGAAATCGCATATTAAAGGGCCCAGAAACCACTTTGTTTCCCGGTATTACCTTCAGCTGGGTGGTCTTGATCTCAAAGTGAGGTTCCGCAAGTGAGCACGTGGTGTAGCTCGCTCCGTTAATAAATAGCTCACCTTCTTTACTTTTCTTCACATCATCACCGTGCATAAAAGCTTCATCCTGTTGGGTGACCACTCCCTTGATCACAGCCCGAGTGGTTTTGAAATTATAAACAATGTCATCTGTGGCGTAGACATCTGTGCCGTCTGAGTATACAGGTTTCCCAATCTCTTTTCCAGTGGAGTCGGTCACATATTGGGCGTGAATGGTTCTTCTTCCCCAGTCCACATCGGTTCTTTCTGCATCCAGTGTTATCTCACCATAATCGATATGGGTATCGCCGTAAAGAAAAAGGGACTGGGATTTTACATCGAAATACAAGGAATCCTTCGCATCATAATTGATGGTGGTTTCTACATCACTTTGTCTGGTGGTGGCCGTTTTTGTTGTGTCTACTGCGAGTGCTGGAGAGTCATTTATAAGCGTATCAGAGGCTAATATGGATGCAGTAGAGTCCACGGCTACCGTATCCACCTCCTGAGCAAGCCCCTCAAAGGAAATTATAAGTAGTAAGATCAGAAAACAACACCTCAACCTTCTATGCTTTTTTGATAATGAACTGTGACCAAATTATCTTTGAGATGTTTATTGTTTAGCATAAATGGCAGATTTTTTGCACGCTGGAACGACGTTAAATCTTTATTTGATGCGTAAAATTCAAATTTTGCGTAAAAGTATTTCATTTTAGAATATTAGAAACGTGAAGAACCTTGCATTACTGATTAGTCTTTCTTTATTCATAATTCTGAGCTCTTTTCACCCTGCTGGCAAGAAAAATTTCGCTATTACTAGAATTGTGATCGACGCGGGCCATGGAGGCAAAGACCCAGGTACGCTTGGCGCGACCACCAAAGAAAAGGACATTGCTTTGGCTGTTTCTCTGAAGGTCGGGGAGTATATCGAAAAGAACGTGGAAAATGTGGAGGTAATCTACACCCGAAAAAAGGACGAGTCTGTGAAGCTTGAACAAAGGCCTACTTTGGCGAATAAACATGATGCTGATTTGTTTGTCTCCATTCATGCAAACTCCTTACCAAAAACTACACCTATATCAAGAAAGCGGTCAATCAAAGGTGTTGAGGTTTACGTAATGGGAGCTCAAAATACGGAGCGGGCACTGGAAGTTGCAAAGAGAGAAAACTCAGTGATTCTACTGGAAGAGGATTACGAAAAGAATTACGATTTTGATCCTCAGTCCGAAGAATCCTTTATCCTCTTCAACTTGACGCAATCTGCATATCAGGACAATAGCTTGATGCTGGCAAGCCTAATCGATGAGCAATTAACCAAGCGGGCAGGAAGGAAAAGCTACGGAGTAAAACAATCCAGCCTTTATGTGCTTTGGAGTACAGCTATGCCTAGTGTGTTAGTGGAAATTGGCTACCTTTCCAACCCGACGGAAGAAAGGGAATTAAATGACCCAGATGTCCAGTCATATATTGCCTCTGGCATATACCGTGCAGTGAAGGAATATAAGGAAGCAATAGACGCTCAGAACTAAAAGAATAAATTGTGTCAAAAGAATTCAAGATAGGACTCATTACCATTGTTGCAGGTGCACTATTGTACTACGGATTCAATTTTCTGAGAGGATCAGATCTCTTCTCCCAGACCAATAGATATTATGTCATCTATCCGAATGTGGCTGGTTTGACGGTTTCGAACCCTGTGGTTTTCAATGGCTTAAATATCGGGAGGGTGAGTGCACTTAACTTGGAGCAATCCAAGAACCGGATTGTCGTCTCAGTGGACATAGATGCCGACTTTTTTGTTGGAAAATTGGACACAGCTAGTTTGGCGAATAATGACTTATTTGGTACCAAGGCCTTGATTATTTCCCCTGGAGCAGATAGAACTCCTTTAGGAGCTGGTGATACCCTACAAGCCAGAATAGCTGAAGATCTCTTGGATCAGTTAGAACCTGTGGCGGACAATATCAACACTACGATCACCAAGGTTAATGACTTGTTAGATCAGCTGAACAACACCGACCTGGCAGGAGCTGTGGATACGTTGAAATATTCAATTGCTGTCCTAACTCGAAAGGCAAATGGATTAGATATCGAAGGCACGCTTGGCAATACCAATGATCTATTAATCAGCTTTAAGGAGAGATCGGAAGAGTTGGAAGGCTTATTAGAAAGCTCCAAATCCATGATCGATTCATTGAACCAGTTGCCGCTAGCAGCCACCATGGAAAATGTGAATGCTTCCCTTGCAGAAGTAAACAAACTATTGCTTGCAGTTCAAAATGATGAAGGTACAGTAGGCAAGCTTTTAAATAACGACTCCATTTACAACAGCCTGAATAAGTTGCTGGTTGATTTAGATGCGCTCGTTATTCATTTCAACAACTACCCGAAAGATTTTATGAAGCCACTTGGAAGAAAAAACAAAAAACTAAAGGGAGTGGCCCCTCAAGAAAAGTAGTACATCAAACCCCAGATGGATATACAGTTTAATAAAAATGAAGATGCCAACAAACAGTTGGCTTATCAGCTAAACGAACGCCTCAAAAAAGTAATGCTAGGTGGCGGTGAAAAGAAGATCGCATCCCACCATAAAAAAGGAAAACTTACGGCCAGGGAACGTATTGACTATTTGACCGATAGCCCAGAAGACTTTTTGGAAGTTGGCGCATTTGCTGCAGAAGGAATGTACCAAGAGGTCGGCGGCTGTCCAAGCGCAGGTGTGGTGACTGGGATTGGAAAGATTTCTGGTAGACAATGCATGGTGGTTGCCAATGATGCGACAGTAAAGGCAGGTGCCTGGTTTCCTATGACCGCCAAGAAGAACCTTAGAGCTCAGGAGATAGCCATTGAAAATCATCTACCCATTGTCTATCTGGTAGATAGCGCTGGGGTATTTCTCCCTATGCAAGATGAGATATTCCCGGACAAAGAGCATTTTGGGAGACAATTCAGGAATAATGCCGTAATGTCTTCCAAGGGCATTATTCAAATAGCCGCCATTATGGGTAGCTGTGTCGCTGGAGGAGCCTACCTCCCGATCATGGCGGATGAAGCACTGATTGTGGATGGTACCGGATCTGTCTTCCTCGCGGGTAGCTACCTGGTTAAGTCTGCTATTGGTGAGGACATTGATAATGAAACCTTAGGGGGAGCAAC
>CAYYNA010000194.1:0-3149 GCA_964472815.1 uncultured Roseivirgaceae bacterium | reverse complement strand
AAAGTAGTCAAGAATAAAAAGGGAGAGATGCAGATGGGAGGCGTTATCTACTCCGACTCAGCAGATAAAGCCGCCAGATTTATCATGAATTGTAATCAGCGAAAGATACCCTTGGTTTTTCTGCACGATGTAAACGGCTTCATGGTAGGATCAAGGTCTGAGCACGGTGGGATCATTAAGGATGGAGCAAAGATGGTAAATGCCGTATCCAACTCTGTTGTGCCAAAATTCAGCATTGTAATGGGCAGTTCATACGGCGCAGGTAACTATGCCATGTGCGGCAAGGCCTATGATCCAAGATTGATTTACGCTTGGCCAACTGCTGAGATAGCAGTAATGAGCGGAGGCTCAGCTGCGAAAACCTTGCTTCAGATAGAGATTGCTTCTGCGAAAGCCAAGGGGAAGGAGTTAACGGAAGAGGAGAAAAAAGCTCAGTTGAAGAAAATTGAGGACTCTTACAATGAGAAATTAAGCCCATACTATGCTGCCTCAAGACTATGGGTCGATGGTATTATTGATCCGGTGGAGACCAGAAAAGTGATATCAAGTGGTATAGAAATGGCGAATCATGCTCCTATAGAAAAGCCAATGAACGTTGGTGTGATCCAAACTTAAGACCATTGTTATCTGAGTCAGAAATAAAAGCCCTTGTGTTACTTCTTGATGATGAAGACACAGAAGTGGTGACCCATGTAGAGGAAAAGATCATGTCCATTGGTACTCAGGTCATTCCCCTATTAGAGCAGGAATGGGAAAGCACGTTTAATCCAATCATTCAGAACAAGATTGAAGACCTGGTCCACGAGCTTCAATTTGAGTTATTGAAAGAAAGGTTTCTGGATTGGAAAGAATCAGGGT
Source organism: uncultured Roseivirgaceae bacterium (assembly GCA_964472815.1). Taxonomy (GTDB): domain Bacteria; phylum Bacteroidota; class Bacteroidia; order Cytophagales; family Cyclobacteriaceae; genus Ekhidna. Next base: position 2,291 of record CAYYNA010000194.1, on the reverse strand, counting down.
CAGAAAGTCTGTTGGAAGGGCTGTGGATTGTCGCAACCTACCAATATCCAGATCTTGAAATGGATGAGTTGGTCAAAGAGATCGAGCAATTGTACCATGAACTTTGGAGGCATATGGAGGATCAAATGACGCCTCATCAGCGAATCAAGGTTTTCAATGATATTTTCTTCAACCAATTCCGATTTAGGGCAAATACCAAAAATTTTCATTCCCCTGCCAATTCCATGATCAACTCTGTTTTAGAAACAAAAAAGGGAAATCCCATATCGCTGTGCTCTGTATACCTGCTGCTGGCTCAGAAAATGGAACTGCCCATCTATGGGGTAAATCTACCTAACCTCTTTATCCTTACCTATAAGGTAGGTGAAGAGGCATTTTATATCAATGTGTTCAATAGGGGGCTCATTTTTACCAAGGAGGATATTGACAATTACTTGGAGAATTTGCAGTTGCAAAAGCAAGACATTTTTTATGAGCCGTGCACCAACTTGGATATCATTTTAAGGGCCCTAAGGAACCTTATTGTTTCTTTTGAAAAGTTGGGCGATTATCACCGTGCTGACGAAATCAAACTTATCCTACAGAAAATGGACGACCAGTACTTCAGTCTATGATGATCAATCGCAGAGTCTTTCTATTTCTTTTTACTTGCCATGCCTTTCTTTTTTGCCTATCGCAGCATCCGGAAATCCTTTCCAATGAAGGCTGGGAGCTGCAAAAAGAAAAATATGATGTGGAGGTTTATGGTAAAGAGATTTCGGGTTATGAAATCAAGGCTTTCAAGGCAACAGGCCTAATTGATGCTTCCGTGGAGTCTGTATATAAAGTCGTTATGGATATTGAAGGTTACACGGAATGGTACCCTAATTGCAAGATTGGAGAAGTACTGGATGAACCAAACGAACTAGAACAGTTTAGAAGAATAGAGTTCAAGTTGCCATGGCCTTTTGATAATCGAGACGCTGTAAACAAGTTAGTGGCAAAGAAGATGCCTGACAGTATTTGGATCGATATCATCAACGAGGCAGACTATCTTCCAAAATCGAAAAAAGTCTACCGAGTAGGAAGGACGGAGGGTTTCTGGGAAATAGTGAAGGAAAATGACCAGCAAACCAGATTGACTTACAGCGCTATTGGAGAGCCTGGGGGATTACCGAACTGGATTGTAAATTTTTTCTTATTTGATAGCCCCTTGGATGCGATCAATAACATAAGAGAGGTGGTTCAGAAACCTGAATATTCAGAGGACTAAGCAGATTACTGGGTATACTTTCTTCTCAATAAATTAATCTCGCTAGTCAGCTTCAGATTGGCATGTACTAATCCATAAAGTTCCATAATTGCTTCCATGGGATACCCCAGCTTTCTAGCGACCTCTAAGCAATATAAAATTTCATCATCGAAGATTTTCCCATCAACTTTCATCAACCTTACCAGGTCATAAAGCATCTCAAAACGTTCTTCGCTAGTTAGAAGATCATAATCTATCGTTGGAGTGTTCTTGATGATTTCTTCGATTTCTTCCTCTGTATGATTGTGCGCCGCTCCTATTTGTGAAATCAATTTTCTTTCTGTTTGATCAATTTCCCCGTCACGATTCGCAAGTTCAATTAAGATAGCTAGGCTGGTTCTAGACATTGTCCAATGTTTTTCTGGAATTTAAACAAAGTTCCTAACAAAACTTTTCCATTAAAGCTACGTTTAGGATTTTAATATTTTAGTTACATTTAAGACTTAAATAAGAAAAAGTCAATGAATAAGTATTCGTTAGGAGAGTTTGAAGAGGTTGTAATGCTCACAGTAGCAGTGCTTTATGAAAATGCATATGGAATCTCTATCAAAGAGGAAATTGAAAAGAGGCTGGAGCGAAAAGTGAGTGTGGGAGCCATGAGAACCGCACTGAGTCGCTTGGAAAAGAAGGGATTTTTAGAATCTGAGTTTGGAGAAGCAACGGCGGTTAGAGGTGGAAAAAGGAAACGCTACTTCAAGGTCACACCTCATGGCAAGAGAGCACTGGAGCATGTGATGGAGACTCGCAAGAATCTATGGGAGTCCATTCCGTCAATCGCTTTTGACTTCAAGCTTGCCTAAAATTTGGAGTGTGAGTAGAAATACATCTATGCAACCTCCCAAGATGGCAAAAAGCCTTCTCAATTGGTTCTGCCGGTCAGAGCTTATTGAGGATGTAGAAGGGGACTTATCGGAACTATTTGCTCAACGGGTCTCTGACGGAAAACACTTTGCAAAACTCAAATACTACCTGGACGTCATCTTGCTTTTTCGGCCAGGTA
>CAYYNA010000193.1:0-6756 GCA_964472815.1 uncultured Roseivirgaceae bacterium | reverse complement strand
GTGAAAGTTTTCATTGCAATATTGATTTTGTTAGGAAATAGAAAATGCGGTGCACAGGAACGTGCGACCCGCTACGATCAAATCAATATTGTTGGCCTAACAGAGGAAGGATTGGAATAGAATGCGTGCGTATAGACCTGTTACAGGTGGAGATAGCGCACTATTAAGTCTATAAGGATTAGTTTCTATGTAAGAGTGAGATAAGTTGAAGGCTGTGCTCCAGGGCAAATCAAGCAAAACAACTACCTTATCGAGATCGAACTTGGGCAGTTCATATTTCACAAGACTAGCGTATATCTTGCTAGTCTCTTCTTCACAACAGTCTTCATCTTCGGTATCTTCGTCATGATGTGACGGTTCGTGAGGTGTTGATTCATTGTCATGACCGTGACCACCATGGTGGTCTTGAGTTACTATTTCCTCATGATCATGATGTCCGCCAGCATGGGCTATTGCATTGTTAATGATGCCCAGGTCACATAAAAAATCGCATACAAAAACAACAGAGAACACTGCCAAAATAGACATGGCAATTTTTCTGCGGTTCATATGTAAAATTTTTATGAGCATACTTTTATTGGTCTTCCTTTGTGGAATATCACAAAGAACCTACTACAAGTTAAGAATCACACTGATTTTTGTCAACTTTTCGCATGATGTTTTGATGAAAGACAAATTTCTTATATCTGCAAAATGTTGATCCAAAGATTAGTGTAAGCAATAAATATGTTTCTATCTACTAATTTAAAAACTAATTCTAAAGGATAAACTCGGAGCTATACCCAGTAGAGTCACATCTGTTGCTTGTAAAATCGGGTTTTGCATTCCCATTCCCGATTGAAGTCCACGAACAATCTGATTTAATCTTTTGTCTTGGATATTCTTACGGTTATACACATTGAATACGCTCAATGTTGTTTGTGCCCTCACGTGGTTGATTTTAAAAAAATAGGTTCCGCCAATATCTAGTCGGTGGTATGGAGATAATCTCAACACATTTTTTTCATCGATAGCTATTACACTCACATGGGATTCAAAATCATCATGATTTTGTGACGCAAAAGAAGCAGATGAAGCCAAGCTGTAAGGGCTCCCAGATCCATATAGCCATGTTGCAAAGAATTCAAAATTTCCAGTTTTATAAGCTCCATAAGCACTAAGCTCATTTCTTCGGTCATGGTCTGCATAAAAGCTATTGCCATCGTTGATGTCATCAAACCTATATTTCACCTGGCTCAGTGTATAGCTAACCCAGCCCTGGAATCGAGTGCTATTCTTCTTGAGGAGCACCTCCATCCCTTTTGCTTCTCCGGTTCCCTCAAAAAAGAGTTGCTGAAAATTTTGAAACTCAGTTACAAGTCCCCCTTCGCCAAATGCATACTCCAATAACCCATCAAATTCACTGGAGTAAAAATCAACACCAACTATTAGATTATCATTTGTCTGATACCCGATTCCCACAACATAATTGGTAGCCTGTTGTACAGGCACCTTCACATCATCAGCAAGAAGCCAGAAGTCTCGACTTCCCAGTAATGCATTTTTGGTATTAGTCTGATTCAAAAACTGGTTGTATTGTCCGTAGGCGGCTCTCAAATTTATTTCCTCATTGAGAATAAAATTGGCAGATAGACGTGGGACGAGGTAAAATTTATCAGTGGGTGAGAAATAACTCCCCCGTAAACCAGCGTTTAACTCTAATTTCTTAAGGAGATTAAACTTGTGCACAAGATATGCATTGGTAAGTGTTTGATTGTTTTGTTGTTCAATAACCACCGTTTCACCGTCAGCAGTGCTAATAAAATCCGTGCTATACACAGAGGAGGATATGCCAATTTTGAATAAACCCGATGTACTGGTTTGCCACTCATGATCTAGTTTGAAGGAAATATCAAGTATCCCATTTTCTTGGTTTGTAGAAGCGGAAGTAGTAATAATGGCATTTTGACCTGTACTTGTGCTGTTTGTAATATCACTGTAAGTGCTATTATAATTAGAAAAGGATACAAGGAAATTAGAAAAATGCTCACTGTCCCACAATCTTGAGAGTTTTAAAGACGCACCGGTATTTCCCCAATTAATTTTTCCTTGAGAACTACTCTGAATACTGAGTGTATCATCAATAGTGTTTAAAATATTCTGACTGAAATTTAGAAGATCTCTGCTATTATACATGCTCAGTGAAATTCTGTTTTTTGCCAGGAAGTTTGAAGAAATTTTCAAATTGAAATCACTGTAATAGAACTCAGGTTCCAATGTTCTTTCGGTAGCAATACTTTGATCGCGCGGCGTCACGGTTCCATTGCCCATGTGATGTCCTCCTGAATTGAGATTATTAGTGCCAACAGTATTTGTATTAGAGGTGATGTTCGATGAAAAATTACTGAAGATGTCGACGAACAATGGTGTGCTGACAAGATCGGTATAAGACCTTCTTCCTGAAAAAAACAACGTAGTGTTGTTTTTGGATAGTGGCACCTCTAAGGTAGTATTGATACTAAGAAGATTAAGGTTCAGGCTACCCGAGGTTTTGTGCATGTTTCCGTCTTTTCCCGAAATGTCAACGATGCTCGATACCCGACCTCCATATTCTGCTCCATAACCTCCTTTAAATAGTCTGACTGATTTAATAGCATAGGGATTAAATGCGCTGAAATATCCGAATAGATGGTCTACATGATAAACTGTGAATCCATCATACATCACCAAATTCTGATTAGCGGTTCCTCCCCGAATGCTTAATCCTGATGATATTTCATTGGTTGCGTTGATTCCTGGAAGTAATTGCAATGTCCTGAAAATGTCGACTTCTCCCGTCGAAGGAACTGAAGACGCAATTGCCGGATTGATTTTTACGATTCCATCTATTTCATTTAATTCAAAATCGTTGGTTTTTTGATCTGTAACAACAACTTCTTCTAGTTTTTGAGGTGTGGGGACTAAGTCAACATTGATCCTTTTATGAGAATATGATCCTGATATCGTAAAGGTGGTGTCTTTGTAGCCCAGGTAGCTGATTTTTAGGGTAGCTGGTAACCTCACATTTGTCAATAAAAAATAACCATCGACATTCGTCACAAGGCTGCTTTTTTCTTTATCCAACCACACGTAAGCATAAGGAAGGCTTTCACCAGATAGGGCATCTTTCACACTTCCTGTTAAGTCGCTTAGACTGGATTTTTCATTGTATTGTTTTTGCTTTCTTATGATCACTAAATCATTTTCGACCATTTCATAATCAAGGCTTGTGCCTGACAGTATTCTGGCAAAAACTTGTTCAGTAGGGTAGTTAATTAATTCAGCATTGACGGTTTTATTTCTTATGATTTTTTCTCCGTAGGCTGATTTAATGCCATATTTTGTTTTCAGCAGGGTCAGAACTTGTTTTAATTCTACGTTTTGAAAGTTTTCATTTATAAGGGAGGAGGAATTTACAGACGTATTTTGTGCTATTGCAATAGATTGAAAGAAAAGTATAGTAACTAACCAAATTGCATGTTTCATTTAATGAAGATTTTTTAGCGTAAGCTGGACTAATCTCAATCAAAATAGATTTAATGCATTAATCAATAAAGGAACAATGCTAGCAGGATAGGTGATTGATATCATGGTCATGGTGACAATCGGTTACTTTATAACTATAATGCTCTCTTGAATACTAAATGTCAAATCGATTGGTTCACAAATAAGTCTGAGGGCTTTGTTTAAGTCTTTGTTATCAAAATATCCGGTGTATCTCTGGTTTCCTAATTTCGAATCCAATTTGATTTCAACATTATATTGTCTGGACAATGTAAGCAGCACTTCCCTCAAAGGTTCATTATCAAAATAGAATTCACCTTCGCGCCAGTCTTTTGTGGGTTCATCGTTAACGTTAAATTTTTTAACCATTAGATCGCCCCTGATATCTACTCCATCACCAGGGGCGAGTTCAATGACATCTTCCAATGCTGAAGAGGAAACCCCCACGCTACCTGTAAAGCACGTTACTTTATACCTGTCTTCCCTGGCAAAAACATTAAAGCTTGTACCCAATACTTCAGTACTTCCGACAAGTGACTTTACAATAAATTTCTCACCCTCCGCCACGTCAAAAAAAGCTTCTCCGTCTAATGATACATTCCTGGTCATTATCCATGCTAACTTGTTGAATTTAAGTTTTGAATCTGCATTCAAATGCACTTCAGAGCCATCGGGAAGTTCTATTACTGAAGTTGATCCCTTTTCTACCACAATGGAAACATCACTGAACCGGATTATTCCAAACGAAGCAGTGAACAAAATGGCAATGGATGCTGCAATTTTCAGAATAAACGAGCTTCCCCAATCAGTAGGTTTGAAAATCTGCACCACCTTTCTCTCACGTGATTGTTGAGTGTCTAATTTCTCAAAAAAATTCGCCACCTTTTGATCACTTACCTCATCTTCATATTCGTACAAGTTGATTTTATCTTTTATTTTTTGATTAAAGGCTTCCATTATCGTTGGGCTTTAAGTTTGCTCTTCAACTTTGCTATTGCTTTTGAGAGATTAGATTTAGAAGTACCTTCAGATATATTTAGTTGTTTGGCTATTTCACGGTGCTTGTAACCTTCCAACACATACAAATTGAATACAATCTTATAAGCAGGTGGTAGTCCTTGTACTACCTGCATTATCTCATTAACCGATAGTATGTCGATGATATTATTATCAAAACTTTCAATTTCAGGTGCATGATCCAGATCTACACTTTTATTGTGTTTCTTATTTCTCCTGTAATAATCTATCGCTGAGTTAATCAGAATTCGCCTAAACCAACCTTTAAATGAAAGATCCATGTCATAGGTATTCAGGTTTTTGAAAACTTTGAGAAAGGCATCATCCGCTATTTCTTCAGCTTCCTCCTTACTCTTGCTGTATGGCATACAAACGCTCATGGCATATCCGCAATAATTTCTGTAAAGTTGCTCTTGCGCACTCCTATCGTTGTTTTTGCACGATTCTATCAAAGGCCCAATGTTTTCTGATAACCTCACCGCCAGCAATTGGAACCAACTAACTTTTCAATCATTGATATTGTCATGAGATTCAATTTATCAAGAAAATTTCTCCGGAAAATCCGGAGAAAGTTCTGAGTTTATTTCTCAGATGTTACGATTTATCCATGGTGGCCATTCATTCTGTGCATAAGTAATTCAATGAAAGTCCCATCTTCAGTGAAGATCAGGACACCAATCTCTCTCACAGCAACATGGATTTGAATAACCCCATCTTCAAAGGTCACTTTTCTGGCCCTCATTACCTCGTCATCGGGATAGTTTTCTGAAATGTAGTCTGAAATAACCGTTGGTAAATCTGCTAAGTCAATTATTTCCATGCTTGAAAACATCATTTTACCTCGCATAATCATTCGTATGAAATTTCCATCTTCATCGAAAAGCAATGCACCTACTTCTTCAACCAATACATGGTATTCTAATCTGTCTTCCCAGTTAACAAAAAATGCCATTAAGATTTGGTTGCTTTCATAGTTCGTGGCAACATATTCTATAATCCCAGCAGGCAGATCTTCAAGTAAAACCTCAACAGGCGTAACCTCTGGGTGGCCTCTGAATCCACCATCATGATTGCCCATCATACCATTACCATTCATGCCTCCATGCATGTCTCCACCCATTCCGCTATTCATGCCATCATGAACCCCATCGCTTTCAAATTCTACTTTGGAATGAATGTCACCAAATCCATAGAGACTACCACTATTAAAGACCAGGTTTGTATTGTTGCTCATAAATGCTTCATAGGTGACTTGGTTGTTTACATCAGTGACCTTGAATGCATCTATGACAACCTCACCCTCATAGTTATTCCCAATAAATTGCTGAGAGCTGGTTGGTAATTCCTCTGGATTGATAGATACAATTTGATCCTCAATGTTCAATACTTCTTCATCTTGGCATGATGTTATTATCCCTAACACCATACTGAAAATTGCTATTCTCCAAAACATCTTCTTATTATTTATACTGTTATACATGATTTTAACCAAATTCTGAAACCTGTACGCATTGACTTGCTGGAATGGTTGCTTCGAAAAAATTATTTCTCAAACTTTTATTATAATTCATCAAAAAGAAGAGTATCTGGGCGGAATGGAAATCTTATAAATCTAAATCGGGACTTAAAGTTGCTACTACTGTTTTGTGTTCATTTACTCCAAACTCTCAATAACTGTTTTCAGTTTATTTCTTATTTCCAATGCGATCATTTCCAGCCGTTCATTTTCAACCGCCTGCATGGATGCTAGTGGATCTACAACGGCTACATCAATATGATCTGCCTCCTGTTTCACTATTACATTGCAAGGAAGCATTAGCCCGATGTAATCCTCCGACTTTAAGGCCTGATGCGCATAGAGAGGATTGCAGGCTCCAAGAATGTGATACGGTTTAAAATCCACATCCAGCTTATTTTTCAAAGTGGATTTCACATCGATTTCTGTTAATACACCAAAGCCCTCATCTTTTAGTGCTTCAGTTACCTTCTCTTTAGCTTCATCAAAGGTTACGCCCTTTAGTTTTTTACTTATATAATATGTCATGACTTCTTGAGTTTTAAAAAGTTAAATTCTCGTTTGTTGTAGGATACTCCAAACAGGAGAAAACCAGACGATACAGTAACAAGTCCCAGAATGGAGAACCCCTTGAGCAGCCAGTTGCCAAAATCATCTCTGCTTTCATAGTCCATAGTGTGCATCATCCATAGCCAGTCAAA
>CAYYNA010000192.1:2028-6924 GCA_964472815.1 uncultured Roseivirgaceae bacterium | reverse complement strand
CCTCTGGAAAGGCGTAAGGCATCTTTGATTGCTTCCTCATCATTGGCATAGTTCCACATCCGGGTACCTCCCATTGCTGGACCAAGTACCGTATTGTGGATGGCAATAATGGCTTTCAAGCCTGTTTCTTTGTCGGTGCAGAAGACAACCTGCTCATGTTGGAGGTCGTTCATCTGATCAAAAATGCTTTGCTTCTTAACGTCAGGTTGGGTGTCAATCATTGTTATGAACTTTAATCTAATTTTAAACCTTCTAAACGGGGTGCGGTTCTTTTCTTCGCAAACGTTTGCAAAGATATTGAATTTACCCTAAATCATCTGATTATCAGGCTTTTATAAAATTTCGTGAAAGACTTAAAGTACCTCAATAAATACCTGCTGAAATATAAGTTTCGCCTAATTTTTGGCTCTGTTTTTATCATAATCGGAAATTTTTTTGCGATTGTTCCTGCGGTAATTGTGAGGTACGCATTTGATATTTTAGGGCGTAGCTACGGAATATTTTCCTCGTTTGAGGGTTTTGAAATTCAAGAAAATACGATCGGTATTATTGGATCAAGCATTATCATCCTTGCTGCGCTTATTTTGATTTCAGCACTGCTAAGAGGAGTGTTTCTTTTCTTCATGCGTCAGTCTATTATCGTGATGTCCAGGTATGTAGAGTACGACCTGAAAAATGAAGTCTTCGAGCATTATCAATCACTTCCACTCAGTTTCTACAGAAAGAACAACACAGGGGACTTGATGGCAAGAATCTCTGAAGATGTGAGCAAAGTACGTATGTACATCGGCCCTGCTCTCATGTACGGAATCAATTTAATTACACTCTTTCTGATGGTTATCCCCTACATGATCTCCATCAATCCCACCCTTACCTTTTACTCACTACTTCCACTGCCTGTGTTGTCCGTGAGCATCTATTTTGTGAGCGATATCATCAATAAAAGATCGACGGAAATCCAAGAGAGTCTATCGGGACTTTCAACATACGTGCAAGAAGCATTTTCAGGAATCCGAGTGATCAAAGCATTTGTTCGAGAAGAAGAAATGGCATCCACCTTTGAAAAAGAAAGCGTGGAGTATCGAGATCGATCGTTAAAACTTGCTTTTGTTCAGGCACTTTTTATGCCTCTGATTATGGGTCTCATAGGGCTAAGTGTTATCCTGACGGTGTATGTTGGTTCCATACAAGTATTTAATGGGGAGGTCAGCACAGGGAATATCGCTGAATTTATCATTTATGTGAACATGCTGACTTGGCCGGTTACCGCATTGGGCTGGATCACGTCCATCATTCAAAGAGCAGCGGCTTCTCAGAAGCGTATTAACGAGTTTTTGGATACCAAAACAGACATTGTTTCGGAAAAAGACCTTCAAATGGATTTGGAAGGCAAGGTGGTGTTTGACGATGTGAGCTTCACTTATCCTGATTCAGGTATTGAAGCGCTTAAGAATGTTTCTTTTGAAGTAAACCCTGGTGAATCGATCGCTATTGTTGGAACCACTGGATCTGGGAAAAGTACCATTGCCAATATGGTTTGCCGACTCTATGATATCAACGGAGGTAGCTTACATATTGACGGAGTGGACATCAAAGACTTTGATCTTTCTTCTTTGAGGAGCCAGATTGGCTATGTACCGCAAGATGTCTTTCTATTTTCTGACACCATTGAAAACAACATCTCTTTTGGCAACCGAAAGATGAGTAAGGAAGAAGTGGAGCAAGCGGCTAAAGATGCGGACGTATTGGACAACATCAAAGAATTTAAGGAGGGGTTCCAGACCAGATTAGGTGAACGTGGGATTACTTTGTCGGGTGGGCAAAAACAGCGGGTTTCCATTGCAAGAGCTATTGCAAGGCAACCAAAAATTTTGATTTTGGATGACGCACTATCAGCAGTTGACACCAAAACAGAAAATGCCATCCTTAATGCTATGCAAAGAATCATGCAGGGCAGAACGTCCATTGTAATCTCTCACCGAGTTTCGTCTGCCAAACTTGCTGATAAAGTAGTCATGCTAGATGATGGACAGGTGATTGAACAAGGAACGCACGACGAATTGCTTGCAAAAAATGGTGCCTACAAGGAATTGCATGATAAGCAACTTGCCGGCGAAGAGGTCCTAGATTAGGATTACTTGACCCACTTCTCTACACTGGATGATCCATCCCGATAGTACAATTCGAATGAATAAGGTTGCAAGACCTCACCCTCCTCAATCGACTTCACTTCCATTATCTCCTCGATGGTACCTGGTGTAGGCTGAATCCATCTATTTTGTGTCATAAAGACCTTATAGATTCTTTCTGTCTCAAATTGCTTGTATTCATAACCTGCTGGAATTCTGAGAACACCCTGGGTACTGTCTTGACTTGCCCCAATGAAGCAATGAATAGAATCTCTGTCTGTCCATTCATCCTGATAGACCACAGCAACTAAGTTCCCCTTTATTGTTCCGTCCAGTAAATCCGCTTTCGCGCTATCCAGCTTCTCCCAGAAATCTTTCCGCTGATCTGGAAGGTAGTACTCTTTCCCAATCACGGTTCGATTAGTACCAGCAAAATAGTAGATCCTGATTGGGTCAAAGCCCCCAAGCAAATAATAGACACCCACCGATATTATCAGGATACAAACAACGATAATCACCGTGTAGAAAGATCGATGCTTTTTCATACCGCTTTAGCTAACTCCTTGTATTGCATTTGGTGAAGCTGGGCGTAGTATCCGTCTTTCTCCAGCAATTCCTCATGTTTTCCAGTCTCCACAATCTCCCCCTTCTCTAACACCAATATCTTGTCAGCATTTTGAATAGTTGATAACCTGTGCGCAATCACAATGGAAGTACGACCGTACATGAGCTTTTGGATCGCATTTTGGATCAGCTCCTCTGTTTCGGTATCTACTGATGAGGTCGCCTCGTCCAGTACGATAATCTTTGGATCGTACACCAAGGCTCGAACGAATGATATCAATTGTCTCTGTCCAACTGAAAGTGTAGCCCCCCTTTCCATGACATTGTATTCAAAGCCTCCAGGTAATCTTTCGATAAACGGCAATGCACCCACAAGCTCAGCAGCCTCCATTACCTTCTCCCGAGGAATCGTATCGTTCTTCAGTGTAATATTATTGTAGATGGTATCTGAGAACAGGAAAACGTCTTGGAGCACTACAGCCACGTGACTTCTTAAATTACCCAAATCGTATTCTCGAATATCTGTACCTTCTACAAAGATGTTCCCTTTATTAATCTCATAAAATCTACTGAGGAGGTTGATGACGGATGTTTTTCCAGCACCCGTTGCTCCCACTAACGCAACCACATCTCCCTGCTTGGCCTCTAAGGAAATGTCCCTCAATACCCAATCTTCTTCATTGTAGGCAAACCACACATTTTCAAACTTGACATTGCCTGCCACTCGTTCTGGTTTGTAAGCCCCACTATCAGCAATGTGCTCTGTGCTGTCCAACAGATCTAGTATCCGCTTAGAAGACACCACTCCCATTTGCAACGTATTGAAGCGATCGGCAATCATTCGAATGGGGCGGAAAAACATTTGGATGTACAAGATGAAGGCAATGAGCATTCCAGGCTCCACATTTCCCTGAACAAGCTGACCACCACCATACCAAACAATCAAGCCAATGCCTCCAGCCTGGATGACCTCCGCAACAGGAAAGTAAATGGCATAGTACAATACCGAGTTGACGTTCGCTTTTCGATGTTCCTTATTAATCTCCTCAAACTTCTCCATCTCACGCTGCTCACTATTAAAGATCTGGACAATGTTCATTCCGGTAATATGCTCTTGCACAAATGAGTTGAGATTGGAAACGGCTGTTCTCACTTCATTGAAGGCAACTTTGATTTTCTCCTTGAAGATATAGGTGGCCAAAATCAGGACGGGGAGCAAGGAAAGACTAACCAGGGTCAACGCCCAGTCCATCCAAAGCATGAAGCCCAAAATCACCAGCAACTGCAAGACATCTGCAATGATGCCGGCAATCCCTGTACTAAACACTTCCGCCAAGGTTTCTATGTCCGACACATTACGTGTCACCAATCTACCAATGGGGGTATTATCAAAAAACTTCAGTTTCAGTGACTGAATATGCCTGAACAGCTTAATTCGAATGTCTTTGATGATGTTTTGTCCCAACCATCCAGAATAGAAGGTATGCAGATACTGGACAATGGCCTGCCCAACCAGCAGCGCAACCAATATTAATATCATATTGACCAAACCTGGATAGTCTCCATTTGCGACTTGGTTGTCAATAGTCTTTTGGATAATGAGCGGCCTCAACGGCCCGAGGATACTCAACCCGATCGTAAGGGCAATAATAAAGTAGAAGACCCCTCTGTACGGTTTAGCAAAAACGAATAGCCTTTTAAGAATATTCAGATCTACAATATTTCCAGTGGGTTTCTCTTTTTCCAAAATGCTTTACAAATGCGTTTTCACTAGACTAAATAAATTTCTTGGGGGTATGTTACTTCCTGCAAGAAAAGCCCCTCCGCTGGAACTGCTCTTCCCGCTTTTTTTCGATCGTTACTTTCCAGGATCTCTTGCAATCCATTCAATGAGGTCTTTTCCAGTCCAACATCAATCAATGTGCCCACAATCGCCCTTACCATCCCCCTCAGAAAACGATTGGCAGTAATCTGAAACAAATGATCGCTTCCCATTACCGACCAACTCACCGCCAGCACATCACAATTAAAATGATTTACCTCCGTATGAACTCTACTAAAGCACTCAAAGTTCTGCCAGTTTTTGATTATTTCACATCCCTTTTGAATTTGCTCCACGTTCAGCGATGGATGAAAGTAATAGGAACGGTCCTCTCTAAAAGGATCTTTTTTTTGATGGAGGTGGTAGTGATACGTTCGAGAG
>CAYYNA010000192.1:0-1928 GCA_964472815.1 uncultured Roseivirgaceae bacterium | reverse complement strand
CTTCCGTTAGGCTGGGTTTGCCATCCATTGTAATTGGTTCCGCGGTAGGTGATGTCCATGAAATACCTCACCAGACAAATTTGCCTTTAAAGGATGGATTCACCTCGGGAAATCGCTACATATTTGCATTCCCATTCGAAAACGTATCATTTATGCTCCAGCGAATACAGACGATCTTCATGACCCTTGCCGCCACTTCCATGATTCTAGTGCTTTTCTTCCCTATTTGGGAAAAGTCCGATCAGGATTTTGAGGATGAGAAAAGAGAGTACGCCATGATGAATGCCTTCGAGCTCAGTTACCAGCAACGGACAGCAAACAATGAAGTTAATGAAGTATTAGGAACGCAATCCACTTTGCCAATTTCCGTTGGAGCGATTTTGAGTGCTTTAGTCATGTTGTTTTCTATCACCCGATACAAGAATCGGATGACACAGGTGAAACTGAACGCGCTTTTCTCCTTGCTCTCTGCGGCTACATTTGTGGGCATCTATTACTACATCAGCAAGGCAAACGCACTGTTCGACCCACAGATATTTGGCACATTCCTGATTGGGTTTTACCTCCCCATCGCTGCGATGTTGAATAATTTCATTGCCAATAGATTTATCCGAAAGGATGAGGCCCTGGTCAGAAGTGCAGATAGGATCAGGTGATTCCTGCCAACCTGTCAGCCCTTCCGCTCTGGAATAAGATTTGATATCAGCAAGTCTGTTAACTTAAAAAAACTGTAGACAGACAATGGCTGAAAAAGGTACGATATCCATACACACGGAAAATATCTTTCCGATCATTAAGAAATTCCTGTATTCCGATCACGAAATCTTTCTTCGTGAGTTGGTATCCAATGCGGTAGACGCGTCTCAAAAAATCAAACAACTTGCTTCTTTAGGTGAATACACTGGAGAGCTGGGTGACTTGACTGTCGAAGTGTCATTCGACAAGAAGAAAAAAACCATCACGATTGCTGACAATGGAATCGGTATGACTGCCGATGAAATCAAGAAATACATCAACCAGATTGCGTTCTCAGGCGCGACAGAGTTTGTGGAAAAATACAAAGACAAAGCAGACAATCAGCAGATCATTGGTCACTTCGGTCTTGGTTTCTACTCCGCTTTCATGGTCTCCAAAAAAGTGGAAATAGATACCCTCTCTCATCAAGAAGGTGCTGAGCCGGCTAAGTGGATTGGGAAAGGCGACACAGATTTTGAGATCAAAGCTGGAAAGAGAAAAACCCGCGGAACCACCATCACGCTTTTCATAGATGATGACTCTGAGGAGTTCTTGGAAGAACATCGTATTCAAGGCATTCTTGACAAGTACTCGAAATTCTTGCCTGTCACCATCAAGTTTGGACAAAAAGATAAAAGTGTAGAGGACGGAAAAGACAAGGACGGAAACACAAAATACAAGACCGTCAAGGAGGACAACATCATCAATGATGTAGAGCCGATCTGGACTAAATCTCCAAGTGAGCTGAAGGACGAAGATTACTTGTCATTCTACAAGACACTTTACCCGTTCAGCGAAGACCCTCTTTTCTGGATTCACCTGAACGTTGATTACCCTTTCAACCTAACAGGAGTGCTTTACTTCCCTAAGTTGAAAAAGGATTTTGAAATCCAGAAAAACAAGATTCAGCTTTATTCTCGCCAGGTATTCATTACGGATGAAGTGAAAGATGTCGTCCCTGAATTCTTGCAGTTACTGCATGGCGTGATTGATTCTCCGGACATCCCGCTGAACGTTTCCAGGAGCTACTTGCAATCTGATTCCAATGTGAAGAAGATCAATGGATACATCACTAAAAAGGTAGCGGATAAGCTCGGTGACTTATTCAAAAATGACCGAGAGGAGTACCAGAAAAAATGGGATGATATTGGGGTATTCGTAAAATACGGTATGATCTCCGAGCCAAAGTTTGA
>CAYYNA010000191.1:0-6924 GCA_964472815.1 uncultured Roseivirgaceae bacterium | reverse complement strand
GAGACTAATGGACTTGCGTTTGTCAGGGAGATACCGATACAGTCTTCTTCAAGAGCCATCATTGCGTGGTATCCTGCGATCCCATAGTGGTTAGAGTTCTTCACCGCTACCCAACCACTTCCTACGTTTTTAGCTTTATCGACGGCTATTTTCATGGCTTCTGGACCTACCACAAGCCCCAATCCAAGGTCTCCATCAACCACCGCAGTAGAGGGTGTCTCATGCGTGATGGTAATATTAGGTTTGGCGTTTAGGCGCTCTTTTTCATGCAAGCGAATGTAGCCAGTAAGGCGCGCTACACCGTGAGAGTCAACACCTCTCAAATCTGCGCTGACTAAAACTTCTGCGGCTTGGATAGCCTCGTTTTCAGGACATCCGATTTTTACAAATACTTCTTTAGTAAATCGTTTTAACTCCTGTGCTGAAAAAATCATCTCGCAAAAATAACAGACTAATCAGCTTGGAACTGATGCAATACATTGAATAGGATACCCTCTTTTAAGGCATATGCAGATACTCTGATAGAACTTAAGTCGAGCTTGCGAAGAATATATTCTATCAGTACACTCGCAACGACAATCATATCCACCCGCATTTTTATCATTCCAGGAATTTCGAGTCGCTCAGCGCGATTCTTACCAACGATATCAGGATAGATTTCTCTGAATGCCGCAATTGATAAAGGGTATTCCGCTGTATCTGGATTCACAGTAATACCATTCTTGAGACTGTGAATTTCGCTTAGTGTATCAAATGTACCAGAGCAACCAATCAGCGTTTTGGGCACATATTGTTCATGTGCTTCAAATAATGCAATCAGCTCCTTTTCAAAGAAGGCATGAAGCTCTTGAATCTCCTCTTCGGAAATTGGATCGTTCTTGTGAAATGTTTCCACCAATCGCTGACCTCCAACCTCAAAGCTTTGCATCCAGTAAGTTTTCTTGGCGTCTGCGATGATGAATTCAATACTACCCCCACCAATATCCATGATCAGGCTTTTTTCGGTACCTAGATCTAGTGCCTCCTTTGCCCCGAGATGAATTAACTCTGCTTCTCTCAAGCCAGAAATGATCTCTATTTCAATGCCAGTGGTCTTCTTAATTTCTTCCGTCAGTGCTTTGCCATTCTTCGCGTTTCTGATTGCGCTAGTGGCAGTTGCGAAGGTTTTAGAGACATTATTTTTCTCGATGATAAGATTGAATTCTTTGAGTGTGTTGATGGCCCTGTCCCATGCCGGTTGAGTGATTTCTCCTTTGGTAATTCCTTTTTCCCCAATTTTTACCGGTACTCTTTCTCTGAGGAAAATTTTGTGGTTACCCTTCTCTACTTCTGCAAGCATCAGGTGAAAGGTATTGGTTCCAAGATCGATGACTGCCACTCGCATAAGTGGCGCAATATAACCTGAATTGTTTGGGTGTTACTAATCGATTTGCTCGGATTTCTAAAGACATGATAATCGGTGAGAATTAACTCTCAATAGTACTTTATATTTGACCAACTCAGAAAAGTTATGAACAACAATAAGCCAAAGACCGCCACAAATATTCAATCGACTGCAGAGAAGATTGAGCGATTGGAATCAATGAATCAGGAAGCTTTGAAGTTGGGAGGTGAGGATCGGATTGCTAAGCAACACGAGAAGGGAAAGCTTACCGCGAGAGAGCGAATTGACCTTTTGCTTGACGAAGGTTCGTTTCAGGAAATCGGAAAGTTTGTGCAGCATCGTGCAACGGACTTTGGTATGGAAAAGCAAAAGTTCTTGGGAGATGGCGTAGTGACCGGATATGGTAAGATAGATGGTAGACTGATATATGTTTTTAGCCAGGACTTTACGGTTTTCGGAGGATCACTTTCTGAGACATTTGCTGAGAAGATTGTGAAGATCATGGATATGGCCATGAAGAATGGCGCTCCAGTTATTGGGTTAAATGATTCTGGAGGGGCCCGAATACAGGAAGGAGTGGTTTCGCTTGGTGGATATGCTGATATCTTTTACAGAAATACACTTGCCTCAGGAGTGGTTCCGCAAATTTCCGCAATCCTTGGTCCTTGTGCTGGTGGTGCGGTTTATTCACCGGCGATCACAGATTTCATATTTATGGTAGAGCAAACAAGCTACATGTTTGTGACCGGACCAAATGTGGTAAAGACAGTTACGCAAGAAGAGGTGACAAGTGAAGAATTGGGTGGGGCTCAAACACACGCTTCGAAAAGTGGTGTTACGCATTTTGCGTGTGCCAACGAAGCTGAAGCCATCAAACAGATCAAGCAGCTCTTGAGCTATATCCCCTCAAACTGCGAGGAGGAGCCTCCAATGTTGGATTATGAGCTTGGAGACGAAACAAGAGAAGAGCTGGATAGCATTTTGCCAGATAATCCAAATCAGCCTTACGATATGCATGACGTGATCAATGGGATCATTGATAAAGAAACGTTTCTAGAGGTGCATAAGGATTACGCTGATAACATTATTTGCGGTTTTGCAAGACTGGCAGGCAGAAGCATTGGAATCATAGCAAATCAACCTATGTCATTGGCAGGGGTTTTAGGAATAAATTCTAGTCAGAAAGCTGCGAGGTTCGTCCGGTTTTGTGATAGTTTCAATGTGCCCTTGCTTGTATTGGTGGACGTACCTGGATTTTTGCCTGGTACCGATCAGGAATGGGGAGGAATCATTTCCAATGGTGCCAAATTGCTTTATGCTTTCTGTGAAGCCACTGTACCAAGGATTTCTGTGATCACGAGAAAAGCCTACGGGGGTGCCTATGACGTAATGAATTCAAAACATATAGGTGCAGACATGAATTATGCTTGGCCCACAGCTGAGATAGCTGTGATGGGAGCTCAAGGAGCCTCCGAAATCATCTTCAGAAAAGAAATTGCTAAGGCAGATGATCCCAATGCAAAATTGCAAGAGAAGATCAATGAGTACACAGAGAAATTTGCAAATCCCTATAAAGCAGCAGAACGAGGTTATGTTGATGAGGTAATACTTCCGCACAATACACGCACAAAGCTTATCCATTCATTTTCTATGCTGGAAAACAAAGTGGATAAACTGCCAAGAAAAAAGCACGGAAACATTCCACTATAGGTTTGTTAAAAAAGTGATCAAAAACAATTAATTGAAATATTCCATGGACAAAAAGAGTCGCGACTTTCTTTACAAATACCTAAACAACGCAGCACCAACTGGTTTCGAAGCAGAAGGGCAAAAAATTTGGTTAGACTACATCAAGCCTTTCATAGATGACTACACTGTTGATACCTATGGGAGTGTTTTCGGGGTGGTCAATCCTGAAGCTAAATACAAAGTAGTCATAGAAGCACATGCTGATGAGATCAGCTGGTTTGTGAATTACATCACAGACAAAGGCTACATCTATGTTGTGAGAAATGGAGGTTCAGATCATCAGATTGCTCCATCTATGCGAGTGAATTTGCACACGAAGAATGGTGTAGTTAAAGGAATCTTTGGATGGCCTGCCATTCACGTAAGAAAGGACAAGGAAGACAATCCTACGCTTAAAAATATATGCATTGATGTTGGAGCTGAGAACAAAGAAGAAGTAGAAAAAATGGGTATTCACCCCGGAACTGTGGTCACATTCCAAGATGAGCTCTTTGAATTGAATGATAAATATATTGTAGGCAGGGCGCTGGATAATAGAGCCGGCGGCTTCATGATAGCGGAGGTTGTCCGTCGAATTTCAGAGAATGGGGTAAAGCTGCCATTTGGACTTTATGTGGTTAATTCTGTACAGGAAGAAATTGGTCTTCGAGGTGCTGAAATGGTTTCCAGAAGAATTAAGCCTGATGTTGCAATCGTGACGGACGTAACACATGATACGCAATCTCCAATGTACGATAAGATTGCTAGTGGAGACATGACGGCAGGAAAAGGGCCGGCCGTCACCTATGGGCCAGCTGTGCAAAACAATGTAAGAGATATGATTCTGGAAGTTGCTGAGAAAAACGAAATTCCTTTTCAGAGAATGGCTGCCTCTAGAACCACTGGCACTGATACGGATGCTTTTGCTTATTCTGATATTGGCGTAGCTTCAGCATTGATCTCTCTGCCACTCAAGTATATGCATACCACGGTGGAGACCGTGCACAAGGATGACGTAGAAAATGTGATCAGGCTCATTTACGAGACAGTGTGCCAGATAAAAGACGGACAGGATTTTACCTATTTCAAATAAGACAAGATGAGTGACCTCCGATCTGTTGTCGATCAGATGGGCAGGGAGGTCACTTTTGTTTCCGCTCCAAAAAGAGTTCTTTCGATCGTCCCGTCGCAAACTGAGTTTTTAATTGAATTGGGAGCAGACGTAGTTGGTAGAACCAAATTTTGCATTCACCCAAGCAATGAGATAAAGTCAGTTCCAATCTTTGGAGGTACAAAGAACCTAAGGTTGGAAGCAATTAGGGAGCTGGGTCCTGACCTGATTATCGGCAATAAAGAAGAAAACAACGAGTCAGATATCAGAAATCTAGAAAATGAATTTCCAGTTTGGATGAGTGACATTTATTCGCTGGAAGATTCTTTTGACATGATGAGAACATTAGGGGAGATCCTTGATCTGACTGATAATGCCGAAAAAATCATTCAGGACTGCAAGTCCTCTCTTAGTCTTGTGAAAGGGTCATGCTCAGGAAAGGTGGTCTATCTGATATGGCAAAAGCCATGGATGGCTGCTGGAAGAAATACCTTCATCGATCATATGTTGGATTATTTGGGGTACGAAAATGTGATCAAAGAAGAACGGTATCCTGAATTATCTACAGCAGACATTGAGGCCTTAAATCCAGACTATATTCTTTTCAGCTCGGAACCTTTTCCATTTAAGAAGCAGCATTTAAGTGAGGCTGAAAGTCTTTGGACCAAGGCGAAATGCCAGATGGTAGATGGAGAGCTTTTCAGCTGGTACGGTAGTAGATTAAAGCACTGGAGTTAGTTTGCAGTCAGCAAAGGGCCTAGGGCGGTTCATCACCAAATTTTAGTTAACTTGAATCGTCTTCAATCAACTCACCATGGTAAGTCTTTATCTCTCCATATGGCTAGTGCCTTTTTTGAATCGATTCTTTACCAGACTAAATAACTCTTGTCGTGACTTCTAGAAGAGCGTTTATAAAAAACACTGCGCTTCTGACTGCTGGAGTAGGAGCTGTAGGGGCCTTTTGTGCAAAAGTTGATGAGAAGCCAGTAATCCTTAGATCTAAGGAACCTAAGGCATTGAGTACTTGGGTTCATGGACTGCAAGCCAATGAGGAAGCCATGAGCGTTATGTCAGCTGGTGGGAGTGCCCTTGATGGTGCAGAAAAAGGAGTGATGGTGGTTGAGGCGGATCCAACGGGCATGTCTGTTGGAATAGGAGGCGCACCAGATAGGGATGGCAATGTGACACTTGATGCGTGTATCATGGACCATCAAGGAAATGCGGGTTCTGTTTGCTTTTTGCAGGATATCAAACACCCTGTTGCTGTTGCCAGAAAGGTGATGGAAGAGACTCCCCATGTAATGCTGGCAGGTGAAGGTGCTAAAAGGTTTGCTTTGGCACAGGGATTTGCCGAAGAAAACCTATTGACTGAGCAAGCTAAATCAGACTGGCAAAAATGGCTTAAGGAAGCGGAGTACCGCCCGGTGATCAATATCGAAAATCACGATACCATCGGCATGATTTGCCAAGATGCTCGGGGAAATTTGTCAGGGTCTTGTACAACTAGTGGTCTTGCATATAAGATGCACGGGCGGGTAGGAGATTCACCCATCATTGGCGCAGGACTCTTTGTTGATAATGATTATGGAGCTGCGGTAGCCACAGGAATGGGAGAGCTTATGATGAAAACGCTGGGGTCTTTTTTGGTGGTCGAGTTGCTTCGACAGGGAGCTACCGCACAGGAGGCCTGCGAGGAAGCTGTTATGAGAATTGTAAATAAATTGGACTACAAAGATTTTCAGGTGGGGTATTTAGCTATGGATATTGCAGGAAGTACAGGAGCATATGCTATTCATCCTGGTTTTAACTATGCGGAAATGGTTGGGGAGAAGAATGAGCTAATAGATGCTCCTTCCTTTATCAATAATTGAGGATTAGTCCTTAATTCGTAATTCTTGCCAGGTACTGCTCATTTTCATCTGGCAGCAATATTTCGAGTTGGAGACTTAGCTTATCTGTGATCCGCTTTAAATTCTTTTGATCCACATAAACCCAATCAAACCAATCTCCTTTTTCTCCCAAGTATTCGTATTGATAAGCGACCTCTCCATAGTATCCTTCGGGCTTTTGTAGGTCTTGATATAAATAACTTATGTCAGATGAATCAATCAGCAACTGTCCATTGGGATTTAACAGAGACATGCATTTTTTAAGGAAGGAAGGTACCGCCGCTAATTTCCCTGCCAGTCCCAATCCGTTCATTAGGACCAGAATCGTATCATACTTCCCTTGAAAATCCTGATAATCTGCATAAATACAATTTGGCAAACCCAGCGCCTTCATCACTTTGATGCATTCTTCGGAATTCTCCAATGGAATGACATCAAAACCCCTAGCTTTTAGCACTAAGGAGAGTGCTCCAGCTCCAGCCCCTAGATCCAATACTTTGCCTTTACATTCAATTAAGGCTAAGTGCTCCAGCGTAGAAAAGTCAAGCTCATCGCGAAAAAATACCTCCACAGGCATTTCTTCTGGCACATCGTAGTTGTTGTGGATGGTCAATAGAGCGTCTTGATTTCCTTCGTAGAAATCCCGAATTGCTTTTCCGTGGAGATCCTTCAAATCTTTGATCTTGTGTTATAGTAGATGCCAAAAGTAAATGCACTCATGATTTTAAGGAGGGGTGCGTCCTAATTTACTGTCTTCCCCTAGTTTTTATTAATTTCCGATCCTTATGGAAAATCAGAAATTCTTCAAGAAG
>CAYYNA010000190.1:0-6955 GCA_964472815.1 uncultured Roseivirgaceae bacterium | reverse complement strand
AGCTTGCCTCCTATGAAACCTTCTACGGTAATCCTAACGGGATCAAGTACGATCTCGATAGATACATGAGTATCACGAAGGAAGATGTCATGCGAGTTTTCAATAAGTACATCAAAGACAAGCCAGCCATTATTCAAAGTGTAATTCCTAATGAAGAGACTGCAACTGCTCAAGCAGACAATTTTCAAATTCCGATGGAAGGAAACAATCCGTTTCCTATCACAGATTATTCGGGATTGAGCTACACTAGACCTGACGGGGACTCATTTGACAGAAGTGAAAGACCTCCACTAGGTCCAAACCCATCCATTAAGGTTCCTGACTTCTGGAAAGAAACCTATGCAAATGGTATCAAGGTTATTGGAACAGAGTCTAACGAAATTCCGATAGTAGCCTTGCAGCTCACAATAAATGGTGGTCACAAAATGGATGCTTATGCTCCTAAAAAGTCTGGCCTAGCTTCCTTAACTGCTTCTATGATGAATGAAGCAACTAAGAATTATACTTCGGAGCAAATTCAGGAGGAACTACGAAAGATCGGTAGCAGCATTAGCATTTTCGGCGGTCAATCCAATACGACCATGACGGTTTCTTCGCTTAAGAAGAACCTTGCTAGAACTTTAGAGATTGCCGAAGAAATTCTGAAAAACCCAGCATTCGCTCAAGAAGATTTTGATCGATTGAAAAACCAGCAGATGGAAGGTATCAAGGCATCTCAAAAAGATCCTAGCAGTATCGCAAATCAGGTTTTCAACAGATTGATGTATGGAGACGAGCACATTTACTCTGTTTCATCCCAGGGTATTGAGGAGACAGTAGAAAACATCACATTAGAGGATGTGCAGAATTTCTACAACAACTATTATTCTCCAAATGTCTCTGAATTAGTTGTTGTGGGTGATATTTCCAAAAAAGAGATTGATCAGTATCTAGGATTCTTGAAAAACTGGCAGTCTAAGAACACCGAAATTCCAGCACTACCAGATCCTAAGCCTGTTGATAAAACGAAGATCTACTTGGTAGACAAAGTAGGCGCACCGCAATCTCAGATACGAATTGGCTACATCACAGACCTTACCTATGATGCTACAGGAGATTACTATAAGACTTACTTAATGAATTTCCCACTAGGAGGGGCATTTAATAGCCGTATCAACTTGAACCTTAGGGAAGACAAAGGTTGGACTTATGGCGCCAGATCTTTCTTCAATGGAAGTGATGATCCCGGACCATTTACTGCATCTGCTGGAGTGAAAGCTACTGCTACAGATAGTTCGGTAGTTGAGTTTATGAAGGAGATTGTGGACTACCGAACTGACGGAATCACTGATGCAGAACTGGCATTCATGAGAAGTTCGATTGGGCAGAGAGATGCAAGAAACTACGAGACTCCTCGCCAGAAATCGAATTTCCTTAGAAGAATCAATCATTACGATCTCGATAAGGATTTTGTGGATAAGCAAAACGAGATCATTGCAACGATTAGCAAAGAAGAACTAAATGGACTAGCGAAGAAATACTTGGCAGATGATAAGCTTTACATCTTGGTTGTGGGAGATGGCGAAAGTAATAGAGCCAAACTTGAGAAGCTAGGTTATGAAATGGTAGACGTCAATGAAAAAGGTGATATCATCTTCGACAATACCATTGACACGAAGAAATAGCTTAGTTAGCTAAAGGTAAAATATCTGTAATACATCTAAAGCCTACCCAGTCGTAGGCTTTTTTTGTATCTATTACTATCCTTTTTGATGATAAGCTCGAAGAAAGAGCATGCCTCCAACTTCCACCTTTTACCACTCCCCTTTCCGCAACTAGCTCTGCAACATTCCCTAGATAGTTGAAGAACTTCTTCGCCTTTATGTTTGGGCAACATTCAACTTGTTTTGGAAAGTAGATATTCTGAAGCGAGGGCTTACTTCTCTCATCCGTCTCAGAAGCCAACACAAATTTCTTCACTTTCGCAGTGTCAATTAAGGCCGCTCCAAGTTTCCATTCTTCCTCAGTGGGTAAACGATAGTTCACCAAATAACCACGTTCTCTACTGAATTTCTGATTAACAACTGCAGTCCTCCACTTACAATAAATGAGTGCTTGTTCATAGGTAATTCCGACTAAAGGATAATACCGAGAATCCCTCGAGCGAAAGTAGTTGTCTTTTTCCTCGCTCATTAATGTAGTATCCGGAAGTATCGATTTCCAAAATGCCTCCGAGCTATCTTTCTTGATGTGATACTCAAATTCCAACCAGTGAATATTTGCCATCTCCGTTGCATCCAAATAAAGTGAGTCCCGAATCTTTATTCCGTTGGGCGGAGGATCTATCTGACAAAAACACAGACAGGGAAGGACGAGAAAGATGAGGGAGAGCTTCATGATCCAATAATACAAAAGACCACAAAAAAGCTGCAAATACCTCCCATATAAAAGAAAGAACTACTTCGGCCTGTAGGGACTCTTTAGTCTTAAACTTGCATCACTAAATCCAAAGACGCTGATAATGAAAAAGCTACTAACACTCTCGTTGATATGCTCCATCCTGACTCTAACCGCACAAGAGAAATATCAAGTTGTGATTGATCTCACGAAAGTGGAAAATGACAAAGTGCCTGTGGAGATTTCAGTACCTCAAGTTGCAGAAGAGGAAATTGAATACCACATGGCCAAGATCGTTCCAGGCACTTATAGCATTTCTGATTTCGGGAGATTTGTAGTGGATTTTAAGGCATTGGATGCAGAAGGAAACTTATTGTCGTCGGAAAACATCTCAACTAATAAATGGTCAATCAAAGAGGCAAATAAGTTGAGCAAGATCACCTACTGGATTGAAGATTCATTTGATGAATTCAAAGGCTATGGAGGAAACAAGCTTTTTGAACCAGGTGGTATGAGCATCGAGAAAGCAAAAAATGTCTATGTGATGAATACATTCGGTTTTGTAGGTTACCTAAAGGGCTACAAATTCAAACCATTTGAACTAACCATTAATCATGAGGAAAAAATAAAGGGGGCCACCTCTCTGCAAAAGATCAGCGAGACTCCTACGTCCGATACCTACACTGCAGCCAATTACAATTTCTTTGCTGATGCACCATTGATGTACAGCGTTCCAGACATTATATCCAAAGAAATAGCAGGTGCTAACATATTGGTATCGGTTTACTCTCCCAATAAGGTACTATCAGCACAGGATGTGATGGACAACATTGATGAGTTGATGGAGGCTCAGGCCAAATACTTAGGTGGTGAGCTACCAGTGGATCGATATGCTTACCTCATTTACTTGTTTGACGATCAGACTATTTCAGGATCATACGGGGCTTTGGAGCACTCCTATTCGTCCCTCTATACACTTCCTGAAATGGACCCGCAACGTATAAGCCAGACGGTAAAGGACGTAGCAGCCCATGAGTTCTTTCACATAGTCACACCACTTAATATTCACTCTGAAGAGATCCATAATTTCAATTACATCGAGCCGGAAATGAGCCAACATCTTTGGCTGTATGAGGGAGTTACAGAGTATTCTTCACATCATGTGCAGGTCAAATATGGCTTGTACGAGCTTGAAGATTTTCTTTCGGAAATGCGCAATAAGATGGGTCAGCAAGACCAGTACAATGTTGATATTCCTTACACAGAATTCAGTGAAAATATCCTTGAACCCGAAAACGAAAGAAGGTATGGAGATGTCTATGCGGGTGGCGCTTTGATTGCCATGTGCCTTGACCTCACCATTATCAATTCTACGGAAGGAAAAAAAGACTTACAGGCTGTACTTCGTGAATTAGCGAAAGAGTACGGCCCGATGAAAGCTTTTAAAGATGAGGAGCTGTTTGACAAAATTGAAGCGATCACAGATCCTGCTGTCGGTGAATTCTTGAGGAACCATGTTGGTGGCACAGACCCATTACCCTATGCTGAGCTATTGGGTTTGGCTGGCATATCTTATAGTGGAGAAAGCGACAAAATGGTGATAACCGCTGGCAAGTTCACTCCTTCCTTGAACGATGATCAGGAAATATATGTCGCTGACATTTCGGACATGAACAAGTTCGGAAAGGATCTTGGACTAAAAGAAGGCGATGTGCTTTTGGAGTGGAATGGTGCTCCGATGAGACTGGAAACTTACTCATCGACCGTGCAAAATTTCTACGACAATACAAATGAAAATGACAAAGTAGAAGTGCTTGTGCGGCGGGAGATCAAAGGAAAAGCAAAAGAGAAAAAATTAAAGGCAAAAGCCATGTTAGTGAAGTCTTCTCAAAAGCATGAATTGCAAGTAATGGAAAATCCTACTTCAGACCAACTGGATTTCAGAAGCGCTTGGCTAGAATCACGCTAACAATAGAAGGTAAAAAACGTTTACAAAAGATATGAAGAGAAACAGAGTACTCATTATTGGAGGAGTGGCAGTGGTCACCATACTATTCCTCGTTTTCGCAGGCAGCTCATCAGATGCAAAAGCAGAAGTGATCGTCGATGTAATGCAAGGCGAATTTGTTGTAGACATCACTACATCGGGTACGCTCGAAGCTAAGAATTCTGTTCCAATCAAAGGACCACAAGGCACCCGAAACTACCGAATCTGGAATATGACGGTGCAGGATATTATCGATGAAGGTACTCAAGTGAAAAAGGGGCAGTATGTGGCTCGTCTGGACCCTTCTGAGCTGACAGGCAAAATAAAGGACGCCCAGTTGGAAGTTGACCAATCTCAGTCACAGTACACTCAAACAAAACTAGATACTGCCCTGACGATGAGGCAAGCCAGAGATGAGTTAATCAACTTGGAATATGCTGTAAGGGAAAAGCAGCTGACTCTTGATCAGTCCCAGTTTGAGCCTCCAGCTACGATTCAGAAAGCAGAGATAGAGTTGGAAAAATCGAAAAGAGCGCTAAGCCAAGCCAAAGAAAACTACGAAATCAAGAGACAGCAGAACGTTGCTAAGATGCAAGAAGTCTCAGCAGAACTTCAAGGAGACAAAAATGAAATGGAGGGATTGATGGCACTTCAGAGTTCCTTCACGATCTTGGCTCCACAAGATGGCATGCTCATTTACAAGAGAAGTTGGGATGGAAAACCGGTCAAGGCAGGCTCTCAAGTCAGCGCATGGGATCCCGTAGTGGCAACCCTTCCTGATCTCTCAAAAATGATCACCAAAACCTACGTAAACGAAGTTGATATTAGAAAGGTAAAAAGAGGACAACCCGTAGAAATCGGATTTGATGCATTTCCCGACAAAAACCTAAAGGGTAGAGTAACAAAAGTTGCAAACGTTGGTGAGCAACGCCCCAATTCAGATGCCAAAGTTTTTCTAGTAGAAGTTGAAGTTTTTGGAACTGATCCGGTTCTTAAGCCTGGTATGACCACCAGCAATAAGATAATTACGAAAGCGTTAGATAGCGCCTTATATGTTCCTCTGGAGAGTCTGCACTCCCAATTTGACTCCATCACATACGTGTTCAAAAAAGAAGGAGGAAGCACAGTCAAACAAGAAGTGATGCTTGGGGAAGCAAACGCGGAATATGTAAGCATCCTCGCAGGTCTAGAATCAAATAGCAAAGTATACCTCTCCAGTGTGATAGGCATGGAACAGGATGACGTCAATCTGATTCCAGAGATGGACGGAAAAAGAATGGAGAAAGAGGCAGAAGAGCCTGAACCTCTACAGCCGGAAGCTCCCCAAGGAAAAAGACGCTGGAAAAGAAACTAGCCTGATGGATAGAGAAAGGCTAGTTGCCAACCTTCTGATCGCTATTGAGGCGGTCTTAGCAAACAGAATACGATCTGTTTTAACCGCCCTCGGAATCATCTTTGGGGTGGCGGCAGTAATAGCAATGCTAGCGATCGGTAATGGTGCTCAGCAAGAAATATTGGAGCAGATCCGACTCGTGGGGGTAAATAATATCATCATCGAACCGATCGTTGAGCAAACGGAAGAAGACCTGAGTGATGAAGAGTTGGAAAAGGAAAAGAAGAAGTTTTCCCCTGGTCTGACGCTAGATGACAAGGAATCAATCATAAGCACTATTCCGGGAGTGCAAACTGTGAGCCCAGAAATTCTCTTAGAGACGTATCTTATTAAAAACGGGATACGTAGATCAGCAAAGCTGGTAGGCGTGGAACCAGCCTATTTTGACATTTTCAATTTCTCGCTCGCTGAGGGCAAGATGTTTAACAGGGTTCAACTAGAAAAAGGGGAAGCGGTTTGCATCATAGGAAAGTCCATCAAGGCAAAATTCTTTCCATCCGAAAATCCGATTGGAAAAATGATAAAATGTGGACCCAATTGGCTCAAAGTAATCGGAATTCTTGAGGAACGATACATTAGTGAAAGTAGCATCAGTAAGCTTGGAATCCGTGACTACAATATGGATGTCTACACCCCCTTGCAAACAATTTTGGTAAGGTATAAGAACAGAGCGATGTTGACGGAAGAAATGATTCAAGGTGCCAACCGAGGATCATCAGGGTTCGTAGTGATTGGAGGCTCTTCTAGCTCAGATGATGCACCAGCTGCACCTGTAAACTACCATCAACTGGACCGCATGGTTGTCCAGGTTTCACAAACTGAGCTTTTGAACCCCACTGCAGACGTGATTGTCCGAATGCTCGAAAGAAAACACAATGAGGTGGTAGACTACCAAATTGAAATCCCCGAGCTGCTACTCAAACAGCAGCAACGTACGAATGACATTTTCAGCTATGTGCTAGGAGCAATTGCTGGCATCTCACTCATTGTTGGTGGGATCGGAATCATGAATATTATGCTGGCATCTGTTCTCGAAAGGATAAAGGAAATAGGCCTCAGGCTCTCTATTGG
This sequence comes from uncultured Roseivirgaceae bacterium, assembly GCA_964472815.1. Classification (GTDB taxonomy): domain Bacteria; phylum Bacteroidota; class Bacteroidia; order Cytophagales; family Cyclobacteriaceae; genus Ekhidna. Next base: position 128 of record CAYYNA010000190.1, on the reverse strand, counting down.
AGCTAAAAAGAACGATATCATCAATCAATTCATGTTTGAATCAATCATGATCAGCATGACAGGTGGTATCATCGGAATAATCTTGGGAGTTCTCATGGCATTGGCGGTGAGCAGTTTTGCAGAGATTC
>CAYYNA010000189.1:0-6968 GCA_964472815.1 uncultured Roseivirgaceae bacterium | reverse complement strand
CTCCAGCTTTGTCACATGAGGTCTTCGTTCGCGCACGGGATTTGTGTCAGCAATCAAATGAGCCCAAGACCTATAATTATAAATCAAGTTTCTAACTGCGGTCTCTTTTGGTGTAGTCACCTGCTGCCCATTCGAACTTGCACCGTAATTTTGTTGGGCAAACTCAAACCCTTCAAAGAATTTTTTCCAGGATTCATCAATACTTTCTGGGTTCTCTTGATAGGATTTATATAGCTCATCAAGATAGTTGCCGTGGGCATTGGCAATGTAGGAGTATTTGTCCATGCTTTATGTTATGGGTTATATTACAAATGTAGCTTTAATAAAGTTCCTTAAAAAACTGTATATTCGCTTATACAAATGTTAATAATTCACATGTTCTTCATTGCTTCTTTCCTGGGCCAGGTCTTAAGTAATCATGGATCTGTGTCACTAATCGAAGATCCCACTTCTTCAAGTAGATAAAATCATCTACATTTGCGCTCCATTTTAAAAATTTTTGATGGACGAGTTCCATAAACAAAAAGAATTATGTCAGTAAAAATCAGACTAGCGCGTCGAGGACGCAAGAAACAAGCCATGTACGATGTAGTCGTGGCAGACAGCAGAGCACCACGAGATGGTCGCTTTATTGAAAAGATTGGTACATACAACCCTAACACCGACCCTGCTTCGATCGAGCTTAATAGTGATAAAGCATTTGATTGGGTGATGAAAGGAGCACAACCTACAGATACTGTAAGGGCGATGCTTTCCTATAAGGGTGTAATGATGCGAAAGCACTTACAAATTGGTGTAAATAAAGGTGCCATTACTCAAGAAGAAGCAGATAAAAAGCTAGAGGCTTGGATTGAGGATAAAACTTCAAAAATCCAGGGCAAAGTAGATAAACTAGCGAAGGATAAAGCTGATAAGAGAAAAGCAGCATTGGAAGCTGAGACAAAAGTCAAAGAGGCCAGAGCTGAAGAATTGAAGAAAAGAGCTCAGGAAGCGGAAGCTGCACTCGTTGAAGAAGTCAAAGAGGCAAGTGCTGAGGCTGACGAGGATGTTGCTGAGGACGTTGCAGAAGTAGAAGCTACCCAAGCTACAGAGGAAGCACCTGCCGAAGAGCCAGTTGCGGAAGCAGCACCTGCAGAGGAGCCAAAAGCAGAGGAAGTACCTGCGGAAGAGCCAAAGGTAGAAGAAGCTCCAGCTGAAGAGCCTAAAGCAGAAGCGGCGGAAGAAGCTCCAGCTGAGGAAGCGAAAGAAGAAGATAAGAAAGAGGGTTAAACTGCTATGAAGCTGGATGATTGCTACCAACTTGGGGAAGTAATCAAAACCCATGCATTGAAAGGAGAGGTAAGCATCATGTTGGATGTTGATTCTCCTGATGACTATAAGGAATTGGAATCAGTGTTTCTCTTGAGAGAAGGAAAGCTGATTCCTTTTTTTATTGATACCATCCAAGTCAATGGAAACAAGGCCCTGGTTAAATTCGAAGATGTGGATACGATCGAATCAGCGTCTGATTTGGTAAAGTCCGAGATTTACCTGCCGTTAGCCAATCTACCAGAATTACCAAATGGAGCTTACTATTTTCATGATCTTTTGGGTTGTGACGTTTATGAAGATTCAAACCATATTGGTATTGTTCAAAATGTTATCGACTTAAGCGCTAACCAACTGCTATCCATCGCTAAGGAGGAGAAAGAAATATTGGTGCCACTAAAAGACGAGATCATTAAACTGGTCGACAGCAGGAACAAAAGAATTGATGTAGCATTACCAGCCGGCTTGCTAGATCTCTATAAGGAGTAGAATGCGAATAGATATCATCACATGCCTGCCCAATTTGTTTGAGGGCCCTTTGACTCAGAGCATCGTCAAGAGATCCATTGACAAAAACCTGGTTGAGCTAGAGATACACAACCTGCGCGACTACTCGGACAATAAGCATAAAAATGTAGATGATTACGCGTTTGGTGGTGGGGCTGGAATGGTTCTGATGATCGAGCCGATAGATAAATGCATCAAAGCGCTTAAGTCGAAAAGAGCATACGATGAAGTGATCTACCTCACTCCTGATGGACAGACATTTAATCAGTCTATTGCTAATCAACTCTCCTTACAAGAAAATTTCATTTTTCTATGCGGTCACTATAAGGGTGTGGATCAGCGGGTTCGAGACCATCTAATCACCAAGGAAATCAGTATCGGTGACTATGTGCTTTCTGGAGGTGAACTAGCAGCTATGGTGCTTGCAGATTCGCTGATCAGATTAGTTCCTGGGGTGCTAAATGACGAAACATCCGCTCTGTCAGATTCTTTTCAAGATAACTTATTAGCTCCCCCAGTATACACAAGACCTTCCGATTATAATGGTTGGAAGATCCCGGAAGTATTGACATCTGGCCATGAAGCAAACATCAATACGTGGCGACATGAGCAATCCTTGAAAATTACGAAGGAAAGAAGACCTGATTTATTGGAATAATTCTTTTTCAAACAATTAATTCTTAAGCAATATTTCTATATTTGCACTCCTTTTTGAAAACACTCAGCAAAAGAGTAATAAGATGAGCACAGAATTATTAAAAATCGTACAAGAAGAATACAACGAAGTTCGAGCAAAGCTTCCTTCATTTGCTCCTGGAGATACGATTAATGTTCACTACAAAATCAAAGAAGGTAATAAGGAGCGGATCCAGCAATTCCAAGGGACTGTGATGTCCATCAATAACAAGAGTTCTAATGGTGAATCTTTCACAGTTAGAAAGGTATCCGGCGATATTGCCGTAGAAAGAATCTTCCCTGTCCTTTCACCAAACATTGAAAAAATAGAGGTGATAAGAAAAGGTAAAGTGAGAAGAGCTAAACTTTACTACTTACGAGGCAGAAAAGGGAAAGCCGCCAGAATCAAAGAAAAGCTTACAAGATAACATCCAAATCCCGGCAAAAAGCTGGGATTTTTTGTTTCATCCCTTGTCTTCTAAATTCGACCTCATGAGGATCAATTTTCACAAATATCAAGGCACAGGAAATGACTTCATCTTAATTGATGACCGTTCTCAAACGTTTCCTAATGATACCGATCTTATAGAAAAACTCTGTGATCGTAAATTTGGGATAGGCGCTGATGGATTGATTCTTATCCAAAATCATGAAGAGCTTGACTACCTGATGATCTATTATAACTCTGATGGATCACAAAGTCTTTGTGGGAATGGTTCGAGATGTGGGTTTCAGTTCGCTCGAGATTTGGGGATGGTGAAAGAAACTGCCGTATTTGAAACAACGGATGGTATTCATAAAATAAAGTACGAAGATGGAATAATTCACTTCCAGCTATTTGATTCACAAGTACCCAAAAAGATAAACGATAACGAGTGGTACTTGAATACCGGATCGCCACATCACATGCTCCTCTCAAAGGATGTGGATTCAGAAGACGTGGTAACTGCTGGAAGAAAAATACGCAACTCCCCAGCATATTCCAGCCAAAATGGCACAAATGTGAACTTTGCACAGCTTTTGCAGAACAGGGTTAAAATTAGAACCTACGAAAGAGGGGTGGAAGATGAAACACTGAGCTGTGGTACAGGAGCTACTGCTGTGGCTCTTCTCGCTGGCTCAATGGGTAAAAAAAGCCCAGTAGCCATTGAAACAGCAGGAGGTTCACTGTTTGTACATTTTGAAGAAAGAGAAAATGCTTTCACCAATATCTGGTTGGCTGGACCAGCTACCAAGGTCTTTGAAGGAAGTGTTGAATACTAGTCTTTCTTAGTGCAAACCATTTTAAATTTGGGTCGTTTATGGGCCTTTAAAAAAAGGAAATAGGATTTAATCGGAGACATAAAATCAATGCTAGAATCGTTAACGAAGGGAATTGCAAAAGTTTTTGGTGGCACCAAAACAGAGAAAGATCTTAAACTACTTACCCCATATGTCGGCAAGATCAACGCCGAATACCAAAAGCTGTCAGACATCACAGATGATGAACTACGAGGTAAGACTACAGAACTCAAAGGGGTAATTAGAGATCACCTGAAGTCCATAGATGATCAGATTCACGCACTAAGTAAGGAAGTAGAGGAAAAAACGGATCTAGATGTTCAACAGAAGGAAGACATTTTCTCACAGATAGATAAACTTGAAAGTGAAAGAGACGATGAACTTGAAAAAGTTCTACTAGAAATCCTGCCGCAGGCTTTCGCGGTAGTGAAGGAAACGTCTCGCAGACTTGCTGAAAATGAGAAACTAGTAGTTAAGGCAAATGACTATGACCGAGAACTAGCATCTAGAAAACCTAACGTTGAAGTCAGCGGTGATACGGCCACATGGAATAACAAATGGCTGGCAGCAGGAACCGAAGTTGTCTGGAACATGGTCCACTATGATGTTCAGCTCATTGGAGGGGTAGTTCTTCATCAGGGCAAAATAGCAGAAATGGCAACTGGTGAGGGTAAAACACTGGTAGCAACGCTACCTGCATACCTGAATGCCTTGGCGGAAAGAGGTGTGCATATTGTCACAGTCAATGACTACCTAGCCAGAAGAGACGCGGAATGGAATGCTCCGCTATTTGAATTTCACGGGTTAAGAATTGATTGCATTGATAATCATCAACCAAATTCTGCGGAGCGTAGAAATGCCTACATGGCTGACATTACATATGGAACTAATAATGAATTTGGTTTCGACTACCTACGAGACAATATGTCTAGAAGCCCAGAGGAGCTCGTGCAGAAGAAGCACCATTACGCAATGGTCGATGAAGTGGATTCTGTCCTAATCGATGATGCACGAACGCCACTTATCATCTCTGGTCCTATTCCCAAAGGCGATGAGCATGAGTTTTACGATCTCAAGCCAAGAATTCAACGGTTGGTTGACGCTCAAAGAAAGCTGGTTGGAGATTACTTGAATGAAGCCAAAAAGCTCGTAAAAGAAGGAAAAGAAGCAGAAGCAGGGTTACCTCTTTTTAGAGCCTTTAGAGGATTGCCAAAATACAAGCCGTTGATCAAGTTTCAGAGTGAAACTGGAGTTAAACAGCTTTTACAAAAAACAGAAAATATCTATCTGGCAGACAATCAAAAGAAAATGCCAGAAGCAGACGATCCACTTTATTTCACCATTGATGAAAAAATCAATAGCATAGACCTTACCGATAAGGGTATTGACCTGATCACCAAAGAGGGGGAAGACGCTAACTTTTTTATTCTTCCGGATATTGGCACGGAAATATCCCAGTTAGAAAAAGATGAAAGTACTTCTGAGAAAGAAAAACTAGAGAAGAAAGATCAGATCATTCGAGATTACAATACGAAGGGCCAACGAATACACTCAGTCAACCAGTTGCTGAAAGCATACTGTATGTATGAGAAGGATACAGAGTACGTGGTGATGGATGACAAGGTCAAGATTGTGGATGAACAGACAGGACGGATCATGGAAGGCAGAAGGTACTCCGACGGACTGCATCAAGCAATCGAAGCGAAGGAAAATGTGAAAGTGGAAGACGCCACGCAAACCTACGCTACTATTACATTGCAGAATTACTTCCGTATGTACCATAAGCTTGCTGGGATGACGGGTACGGCCGAGACTGAGGCAGGCGAGTTTTGGGATATCTATGAACTAGATGTAGTAGTAATACCCACAAATAAACCCATTGCTAGAAAAGACGAGCATGACAAGGTTTATAAAACCATTCGCGAGAAGTTCAATGCTGTAGCGGATGAGGTTGTAGAGCTCACTAAACAAGGCAGGCCAGTTCTGGTCGGAACGACCTCAGTAGAAATTTCGGAGCTTCTAAGCAGAATGCTGAAGATAAAGAACATTAACCATCAGGTGCTAAACGCAAAGCAGCATGCTAAGGAAGCCGATGTAGTTGCAGAAGCAGGTAAGCCTGGTGCAGTTACCATTGCCACAAACATGGCAGGTAGAGGAACAGATATTAAGCTTTCTGACGAAGTAAAAGCTGCTGGTGGGTTAGCAATTATTGGTACTGAAAGACACGAATCAAGACGGGTAGATCGCCAATTAAGAGGTCGTTCTGGAAGACAGGGTGATCCAGGTTCTTCACAGTTCTATGTTTCTCTTGAAGACAACTTGATGCGTCTTTTCATGTCAGATAGAGTCGCGAAGATCATGGATCGATTAGGCCTGCAGGAAGGAGAAGTCATCCAGCATGGTATGATTACGAAATCCATTGAACGAGCGCAGAAGAAAGTAGAAGAGAACAACTTTGCCATAAGAAAAAATCTCCTCGAGTACGACGATGTAATGAACAGTCAGCGTGAGGTAATTTATAAGAGGAGAAGAAACGCGCTTTACGGAGATCGTCTAGAGCTGGATATACTTAACATGCTCTATGAAACGTGCGAGGATATCGTTTTCAATGCAAAGGGTCAGGTAGATCTAGACAGTTTCAAGCTGAACTCAATCTCTATCTTGGGTCTAGACTTTCCATTAACTCAAGAAGAGCTAGAAAAAACGGACGAAAGCACGCTTTCTGAAAATCTTTACAATGCTGCGCTTGAGAACTATTATCAGAAAAACCAACTGATTAAGGACAAAGCCCTACCGATACTAAAGCAGCTTGATTTGACAAGAGGAGCTACACTCGAAAATATTCTTGTTCCGTTCACTGACGGTAAAAAGCAAATTGGAACTTCTGTCAATCTTAAAAAGGCGGTACAAACTGAAGGTCAGGAAGTCATCAAAGAGATGGAAAAAATGATCGCTCTAGCGACCATTGACATGCTCTGGAAAGAACACCTCCGTGACATGGATGACTTACGGCAGAGCGTTAGAAATGCTCAATATGAGCAAAAAGATCCGCTGTTGATCTACAAGTTTGAAGGCTTTGAAATGTTCAAGCGATTCATTGGAAGAGTGAACGAAGACACTATTTCGTTTCTCTTGAAAGCAGAAATTCCAGTGGAACAAGCTGATGACGTACAAGCAGCTCAAAGACAAAGAACCTC
>CAYYNA010000188.1:0-7027 GCA_964472815.1 uncultured Roseivirgaceae bacterium | reverse complement strand
AGCTCAACACCGTAGAAACGAACTTCTACCTCGCCATTCTCACGCACCGTTTGATCACCACCAAAGGCAAAGAACTGCCCATCATCAGATGTTGATACCCTGGCCCCTGCGGTATTGTCTATCACGAAAGCCTCGAAAGCACCCACTCCATTTGGAGCTACAACAGATGCCGTAACAAATACTTGATCACCATCAAACAGATAGGGATCAGTAGCCTCGTCGACTGCAGTACTTAAGCTGAACTCATCATCTGAGCTACTCAGATCTTCAGCGAGAAAGCTGCTGGATATCAGAGTTCTGAAAGTTGGGTTTGCGACATCAGATAAATCATAATACTCAATCTCCACTGCGTACTCCTCATTAGGAACCGCATCTGACCAATCTAATGCCAGCTCTCCAGATGAGAAGCTTAATCCAGAGATCTCATGCGCCACATCCTCCAATATGAACTGAAAAGCAACCGTCTCATTTTCGGATGTAAGTGCTCCATCGCTGACATTAAAGGTTAGCTCATCATTGTATAGTTCACCGGGGTTCAACCCTACAGAGGGCGTAAATCGCAGTAAGCCGTCTTCAATCTCAGCTACTGTACCTAAGGTAGGATCAGTCACCACCTGATAGGTGATCGGATCATTATCTGGATCAAATCCTTCTAACTGGATCAGACTATCCGCAATAAAGATCGCCACATCATTTGCAAACGCAACCGGCGCATTGTTTTGACCGATAGTAATCTCCGGAAAGAGGAATCCAACCGATCCAGCCCATACTCCATCTTCTGATTCAAGCGAGGTTGCAGCACTTGGCTGACCTGCAGAAACGAAATTGGCAAGACCGCTCTTTATCAGCCATCTACCACCTTGAGGGGTCGAGGCTCTGCTTAAAGTATCCTGTGCTTCAGCTCCGCCTAAAAGAAGGAGCAGCAAACTCAGAAAAACTAATTTTTTCAAGATCGATTTCATGATCGTGAAATTTTAGTTTTTAGCCGTTGAGGTGGCAGATCCAACCTGCAGCTCTAAAAGCTTTTCTATTGTTTCGATACGTTTGCTCAGCTCAGCAGTTTTTGATGCTTCTGCCTTCAGTTCCGCATTTTCGGTTTTTAGGCTTTGCACCTCGCTGTTAAGCTCTTTGATTGCCTCGATGAGGACAGCAGTCATCTGAGCATAGTTCACTGATTTCATTCCATTCTTATCAGTATGCACAAACTCTGGATAGATTTTTTCGACCTCTTGAGCGATTACACCAATCTCTGTTTGCTCGCCAAACTTATCTTCTTTCCAGTCATAGCTGACCCCACGCATTTTTGATACATTATCAAGTGTATTGTCCAGCGTTTGGATGTTTTCTTTATACCTTCTATCAGATGGTGCAGTTACATTGGCTGCTGTTACGTTTCCAGTAAAATTTGCGGAACCATCATCGCCACTTAGGTCAATACTGGTGTTATCGTTTTCATCGCGCAAACCAATGTACCCATAGTCTCCTGTCGCTCCATTAAAGATTCGCATGTCTACCTCGAGATTTCCATCATTTCCAAACATCTGAAGAAACGGCTTTGCAAAGCTATCTCCTGAACTTGCTCCTATGGCAATATTTCTATTATCGCCAACATTCACGCTCGAAGAAGCCGAAGTAATATCTCCTGAGAAAGAAGCAGATCCGTCGTTATTAATGGACCAGTTTCCTGATGAGTTATTTCCAGATACTCCGTCTGTAGAAACAAAGGTATTTCCATCTGCATCGTTGTTAAAAGCTATCTGTTGGAACTCACTTTGGAAGTGCGCCCAAGCGTGACCAGCACTGTTAGAAACAAAAATCTCTCCTCCGTTTGCCTGATCCTGCAATGAAATAGGCTGATAAGAATTGTCAGCAGCATTGATATTGATTGTTCGATTGTCTCCATTCAACTCGATAGTGCTTATGCCGTCATCTGCTCCTGTCCCCCCGCTAAAAATACTTACTAGAGGAAGTCCATCATTGATTACAACGCCATTATCATAGGCGTCACCAAATTCAGAACTATTAGCGGCTAGATTTCCAGAAAAGCTTGCATCTCCATTTTCTCCATTTAATCCAATCACGTCAGCACCAGAAGCATCTCTGAGTGTAAGTCCGCCCCAGTAGCTTCCAGCTCCATCATCATCAACTGTGAAGAATGCACGATCCTCGGCATTGGCGTCTCTTAGTACCAAAGCACCTTGCCCATCTGTGCCCCATCCACTGTAAAGGGAAGCATTGGCAGAACCCCCACTGGCAACCGCTTCAATTGCTCCTTGATTATTGCTTGCGCTTATTCTTACCTTGTCACTAAAATCAGCCCCACGCAAGGCAAGGAATCCCCCACCATCAATCTCTTGATTATTCGCGTCCAAAAGCACTGTTTCGTTATTCTCGCCATTCTGGTTTCTATACATTCTCAAAACACCACCCTGAAATCCTCCTCGAGTTTCAATATTCATCGCAATATTGGATTGAGTAAATCCTCCACCGTCTGTACTACCTACTATTTCCAGTTTACCAAGCGAATTATCTTCGAAGGTGTCGCCACCTAGAATGATATTTGGGACAACACTGCTTCCATCATTGGATCCTTCCAATACAAGATTTCCCGAAATGCCTGCAGCATTATTTCCGTTATTGTCATCTGATACCTCAAGATTTACAAAGGTGTAAGGGAAGTTATCTCCGTCTAAAACATCAGATCTAAGCCTGAGAACTCCAACACTTTTACCTGTTGAACTTCTGTTTATCTCTAAAGAAGAACGGATATTAGATCCGTTAGCAAACGTATCGTCACCTGCTCTAAGATTAATTCCTCCGAAATTATCTCCACCGTCATCGAAATTGAAAATGTCTACTCCTTCGATCGACGGATTAATACTACCAATAATGCTTCCATCTACTGTGAGATCTCCTGAGAAATAGCCAGACCCATCGTCCGCATTTAATGTGATTGCTTCGTTTCCATCATCTGCTCCAGTACCTCCAGACCACATCTGGAGCAATGGTGCCCCATCATTGATCGCTACTCCGTTATCGAATGCATCCCCAAAAACTCCAGCACCAGAACCACCTTGAAGCGAGATGCTCACATTACCTACATTGTTTCTTAAATCAACGATACCATAATCGTTTTCCTCAAATGCCTCTACGACCTGGTAGCTATTGTCCGAACTGTTCCAGAGGCTGATCCTGCTAAATGCACCAAAAACATTCAAGCCATTAGATGTTAAGGTCTCTCCTGAGAAATCAGGACTGGCTGAAATGTTTGAAGAACCATCTATTGATAAGTCACCTGTTACTTTCACGTCTCCTAAGAAGAAGCCCGCCCAGTTGTCTCCGGTAGCATTTTCTGCAGTACCAAATACACCGATATTTTCCACGGAGTTTGCGCTGGTAGACTCTCCGGAAACACCAATGTTTCTACTTGCTACTCCGGCATCTCCAAAGGTATTTCCGACAACACCAATGTTGATCTCAGGGTTTTCGCCTGCACTGAACAAACCTCCAAGGTTATTGCTGTTAAATGGATCACCATTTCCTTGCGTGTTGGTAGCGATACCCCTTACTGCACTAGCAAAACTGTATTGTCCTGAGAGATCACCTCTCACACCATAACCAACTGCTGAAGGCTCCTCGGAAGAAATGGTACCTTGAACACCTTTGCTGAATCCGCCATTTGCGTTACCGGCAGCAATGTTTACAATACCGCGAACACCCGCATTGTCTCCTACCTCTGCGCTACCTACACCTAAAACTCCGGAATACTGTGAGGAAAAATTATCCGCACCAGTTCCTCCAGCCTCTCCTCTAATACCAAATGCAGCTTGATCAGCGTCCAAGTCTACATTGGTCACAAGATCGGATCCACTAATATCAAGACCGTTTGCATCAATACGGAAGCTCTCACCGCCATTTCCTTTAAGCTCCAGATAACCCAATCCTCCACCATCAATACCCATACGAGCATTGTTGGGATAATTTCCTGCTCCATCATCATTGGAGTAGAACTCAAGGAATCCAGTTCCTGCATTTTCATCATAGCCCATTTTACTCATGGGACGATTATATGACGCGTCAGCAGCAGTAATGTCTTGATAGAATTCTGAATATTGCTCAGTTCCGTCATTGAAAGAGTTAATTCCGGCCGCAAATCGATAAGCGTCGATTGCCGGATCAAATACATTACCGACTACAGCCATGTATCCAAGATCAGAACTGCTATTCGGATCAAAATCACGGGTACCTGCTATGAAGTTTGGTACGTCATCTAGATCTTGCACTTGCAAAAAATTTGTGAAATTCAATATTGAATTAACTGATCCGTTAGCTCCGTTTAACTCTACCGTGGTTTCCGAACCACCTGCGTTCAAAAGTTCTAAGTAACCATGTAGTTCATCGTTAGTATCACCTCTCGCCGCTAGCACGGCAGAAATACCTTCATCTCCAAGCTCATCTCGCTTACCCCAAACCATGACAGCACCATTTTCGCCGGAACTTCCACCGTCGCGGAAATTTTGAACCAAAGCAGCAATCACATCTCCATCATCATTTGGCGAAGGCGCATTTCGATCTCTTAACTGTACCCAAAATCCATTGGATACTAACTCACTAGCAATTGTAGCGCCGGTTTCACCGTCTAATCTGACAGTCTCGTCACCAGCTGTATTATTTAGGATAAGTAATCCCCCATCAGGGATGGTTGGTTGAATATTATCTGCAGTTAACGCCCCATTGATCGTTACATCTCCATTGAATACAGCATTACCCTCACTGTCTATAGTTGCATTGTCCACATCATCTGTACCTATGCCCAAAGCAAAAGCTTCCAATGTATCAACATCAATATTATCAGGAAGACCTAGCTCCAAAGGAGCTCCATTAATAGTTAGCTCAGCTACATCAACAGTACCTGTAAAGGTTGCAGATCCATCCTGTCTCAACACAATGTTATCGGCCTCATCTGTTCCAATGTCAATCCCATTGGCCCAGACTGAATCTACATCCAGCACGCCTGGAACAAAGGCAGGATATATTGACACGGACCCAAGTGTAGTGCCGTCTACCGTGATAGTTAGCGTTCGCTCAGAAGCGTCAAGAAATAAATCAATTGGAATCGGTTCTGTATTTCCCAGAACGACTGAATAAAGCCCATTAGCGACATTCACTCCAGATAGCGTTTCTGTCCAAGTCGACTCATCACTCAATGGCATACTGAAGGTCAGCTCAGCAGCACCATTGAATGGTTCCCCATCTTGAAAAAGCGAACCTTGGAAAGTCATCTTTCCTTCCTCGCTTACATTTTGGGCGAACAACCCAAAGGACAATAGCGTTACCGCCAGAAAAAGGTAGTTTCTCATCTTCATTTGTTTAGTTAGTCAATTCTATAGGTCGGAATGAATTAATACATTCCTAAAATCTGTGGTGAGCCAGAACGGTTGATTGTGAAATTTTCAAAGTGGGTGACAATGTTTTGAAAATCCAATCGTGAAAATAGATCGCTGAAGAACTCTGGGCAATACCTACTTTGGGGTATTTTTATATTCGACTTAACGATTTTTAAATCACTCCTGAAAATTACATTTCATCAAATTGATCATCTCACAGCTAATGAAATTCGCCTTTTGAATTAAAATCAGAAAAGATTTTTCACGAAGACTGTCGGATACTTTGTGACTGCAGCTAATTTCTTTGTGACGGTTAGATCAATTTGAACCTGGTAAGTACCTCAGCTCTTTGAGAAGGTCCTATGGGAATGGACGCTTCATTGATCTGTATCAGATTCCCGTTGATTGCTTCTATACCTGCAATATTCACCAAGTATGACCGGTGTACTCGATAAAAGTCAGGATGACTGAGTCTTTTTTCAAAGTTCTTGAGATTGATTGAAAGCGTATGAGTCCCTTTTTTTGTATGAATGACTGAATAACTTCCTGTTGCTTGGATGTAGAGAATATCCTTTAGCATGATTCTTACTAACAAATGGTTTTCCTTGATGAAAATCCGGTCGTTAATGGGGACATTTTCTTCTTTGACTTCTTCCTGCCCATTACCGCTCAGCAGATTATTAAAAGCCATCTCTATGGACAACATCAAGGATTTAGCCTGAAAAGGTTTAATCAAATATGCTGCAGGTAAAACCTGCTTAGCTCGGCTTATGTATTCAGCATCGTCAAAGGCGGTGAGAAAAATAATAGCTGTAGATCTGATTTTCGATATTTCCTCAGCTAGCTCAATACCATCTTTTTGCCCTTTAATGTGAATATCAAGTAAGGCTACATCTACCTTGTTTTCACTAGTCAAAGCCAAAGCTTCTTCAGCATTATCCGTCTGGCCTACTACGCGTATCTCATTTGCTTCTAATACTTCCTTAATCTCTTCAGAGGTGATCCACTCATCCTCCACAATCAATACGTTGATTTTTGAATCAGTTATTATCAAGCTGGTCTAAATTCAATTTTGTATTCAAGTCCTTCGTTGTGATCAATTTCTAATTTAGCTCCCAGTTGTCTAACCAGCAACTTCACCAATTTCAACCCAAACGATGTGGCTTTGTCAAAATCGAAATGCATGGGTAGCCCCTTTCCATTGTCTTTAATAAGGAGCTGATATTGCCTATTCGCCTTTTCAACTACCTCTAACTTCAATAATGGCGTCTCAATATCCCCATATGCATATTTGAAAGCATTGCTGACCAATTCATTAACTATCAAACCAAGCGGCATGGTCGTGTCCACATCCATAGGAACCTCAGCAATGTGCATTTGCAGGTCCGCTCGATTAGTAAACCCATAAGACTCAGTTATCTCTGCTACTAGTGCTTCCAGGTACTCTTTCAAATTCACATTGGACACATCGCTTTGCTGATAGAGCTTTTGGTGAATCAAAGACATGGCTCTTATTCGCTCCTTTCCCTCTTCCACTGCTTTCTGAGCAGAGGCATCTTGTAGTTTCGAAGACTGAAGGCCTAAAAGACTAGATATCACCTGAAGGTTATTTTTAACCCGATGATGTAGCTCTCTCATCA
>CAYYNA010000187.1:2310-7095 GCA_964472815.1 uncultured Roseivirgaceae bacterium | reverse complement strand
AGGTCTTTTGTTTGCTAGTTTGGAATTCAACCAAACGCCTTTTTCATCGTCTTTCCATTGAAATTTCAGCATGGTCAGAATACTCTGTTTCATATTATCCTGATAGATGGGAAAACACACTTCAATTCTTCTGTGGAGGTTTCGGTTCATCCAATCTGCTGATCCTAGATACATATCTGGCTTGCCATCGTTGTGGAAATAGAAGACTCTGGCATGCTCAAGGTATCGATCGACTATTCTTTTGATCTTGATTGGTTTTTTTGGAATCAGACAGCAGATGCTACGCACGATCAACTTAACATCTACACCTGCCTTAGCAGCTTTGTCAAGTTTGGCAATGAGTTTGGCTTCTTGCAGGTTGTTTACCTTAACAATGATTCTGGCCTCCTTTCCGGCTTCCGCATTGCTAATTTCCCGATCAATCAAAGAACCGAACTTCTCGAACGCACCAAACTGTGAAACTACTAGGTGATTGAAGGCTGGTGGCATGTACTTGGTAAGCAAGTGTTGAAAAACGTAGGAGAGCTCCTGGGTCATTTCCTGATTTGAGGAAAGCAGACCTAGGTCGGTATATATTTCAGATGTTTTTTCATTCAAGTTACCCGTCCCGAAAAAACCATACATACGATCTTTCTTCTTTACTAAGGCTACTTTCGCATGCACTTTCAGGCCAGGCAAGCTGTAAATAATTTTTGCTCCCGCCCCTCTAAGCCTTTCTGCCCACTCCAAGTTATTTTTCTCATCAAAGCGCGCTTTTACCTCCATGAAGACAGAGACTTTTTTGCCATTCTTTGCTGCACTAATCAGCGCTTCGCCAATCATAGATTTTTTGGCCATTCGATAGAAGGTCACATTTATTTCTTCCACTTCAGGGTCAATGGCTGCCTCATTGAAAAACTGTAGGATGTAATCATATGAGTGATAAGGAAAGTGTAATAAGATCTCCTTTTCTTCTATTGTTTTAAAGATGGAGCGTGACTCTTGCAATTCATCAATAACGATAGGCTGTAATGGTTCATAGGCCAGAGAAGGATCCGCTCCAGTTATCTCAAATAAGTCATTTAGGTTATGATACCTTCCACCTTCGGTGGTGTCACCTTCTTGCAGTTGCAACTTTTCTACCAGCGTCTCGAGTAGCTTTGAGCTCATGGAGGCGTCATAAAGAAACCTTGATGGGGCACCTAGATTTCTTTTTTGTATCTGCTTTTCGATTTTCTTAACAAGGTCACCTTCATATTCATCATCAATTTGCAGATCAGCATCCTTGTTCAGCTTTACAGCCAGACACTCCTGCACCTGATCGTTTGGGAATACGATATCGAGATGTTGTCGGATAATGTCATCTAGGAAAATGAAGTAGGTAGTTGATTCATTCTTCTTCTTGTAAAATCTCCCCAGTTTGTCAGAGGGGATATTGACAATTTTTAGATTGCCGGATTTAAACCTGATCACGTGGTAAATCGCCTGGTTATCAAGGAAGAGTTCTTCACTATCTTTCAAATCAACGATGACTAAGTGACCTAATACCTTCGTCTTAAAAAAATGTAGCAGATCCTGGCTGAAAGCTTGCGGTATTTCAGCTGGATTCGTGCAAATAAAAATGTTATTCTTTTTGAGTTCTTGGAAGACTTGTTCAATAGTTTCTCCGTATTCCTTTAGCTGAGTTTCTACCTCAACATGGATTTCTTTCAGTAGCTCTGTTGGTTGAAAATCAAGTTTCTTGTTGATTTTCTTCTTGTCCATTTGAGCTAGGTTTCTGATGCTGGCCACTCTCACTCTAAAAAATTCATCAAGGTTCGAGGAGTATATAGCTACAAACTTTAGCCTTTCGAGTAATGGCACACTTTCATCATTTGCTTCCATGAGGACTCGTTTGTTAAATGAAAGCCAGCTTAGATCTCGGTCGAATAGTTTCAAATCAAGTGAGTTTTTATGTGAGGAGGTTGTTTAGCAAGTTGAACTTCTAAATAGTGAATATACGATGTTAGAAACTCAAAGACGGAAAACCAATGACCAGGCGAACTCAAGGCCCTTATTCGCCAAAAATTAACAGAAGATTCATATTTGATTTTCAAATTCCACTTTTTGAGGACAGATTCTTAATTTTATAGATTCTCTTTTTTAAACCAGACAGACCGACGTATTAATCGTCTTCAAAATGGATTACAGGCTACTGACTCCTTCTGATTTTCCTGCCCTCCACGAGACTTTTAATGCTGCGTTCTCAAATAATTTTGTAAAGCTCCAGCCTTCAAAGGAAGAGTTTACCTATCGTTTGGAGCAGAAGTTAAGGGTGGCATATGATATATCCGGAGCTGCTTTTGATGGCTCTGAAATGGTGGGATTTATTCTTCATACCTCAAACATTTACGAAGGGGTACCAACCGCATACAATGGGGGCACTGGGGTATTGCCAGGGTTCAGAAATCAGAAAGTTGCAGAGGAAATCTATGAGTTATTGATTTCGAAGATTCAGTCGAAGTTCTTAGCCAGAGTACTGCTCGAAGTGGTGGAAGTAAACGAGTATGCCATAAAACTTTACGAAAAGATTGGTTTTACCTTCAGAAGGCGGTTGCAGAGCTTTAAGCAATCGAAGGAACTGGGTTATCTGAGTGATGCACGTGAAATTGAGGAAGGAGAGCTTTCACAAGTCAATTTTTACTTTAATGACTTTGAGCCATCTTTTTTGGACAGTGAAGTGCATCTCAGAGAAGGCAATGAAAAGGTACTACTCTGTAAGGTTGAAGGCGACTTGGCTGGTTTCGTCATTTTTCAGCCGCATTTGGGAAGGTTGTCTCAACTTGCTGTAGCAAGAAAATACCGAGGAATGAAGGTGGCTAAATCATTGCTTTTTGAAGCTCAGAAAAAGTCCGACAAAAAGCTTACCATCATGAATATACCAGAAGATCAGGTGTCCTTTCAACAGTTTTTAACAAGGCATGGATTTGTGAATGAGGTCAATCAATTTGAGATGGAATTGATAATTTAGGTCATGCTATTTTCAGACCTTGAAAGGATTACTTCTGGAAAGATTTCGATCGATGACGATAACACTGTAAGTCGGTTTTCCACTAATTCCAGGACACTTTCTGGAGTTTCCAACGAGGTGTTCATAGCTACTGAAGGGAAGCGGGATGGCCACCAGTTCATTCGAGATGCTTTGGATCTGGGAGTTAAAAACTTCATCGTAAAGAAAAAACCTGACTTGGTAAGTGGGAATTTCCTAGAAGTTGATAATCCTGTGGATGCTTTTCAGAAAATTGCTGCCCATCACAGGTCCCTCTTCCAAATCCCAATCGTCGGCATAACAGGGAGCAATGGAAAAACTATTGTAAAGGAATGGCTATCAACGCTGCTGTCAGAGCGCTTCTTTGTCATCAAGAACCCTAAGAGTTACAATTCTCAAGTTGGCGTACCACCGTCCGTACTGGAGATTCGTGGTATTCATGAGGTGGCCGTATTTGAGGCAGGTATTTCTAAAGTGGGAGAAATGGTCAACCTTGAAAAAATCATCCAACCGACCCATGGGATATTTACCACCTTGGGAAACGCTCATAGCGAAGGCTTTGAGGATGACCAACAGAAACTTATTGAAAAACTTAAGCTATTTGAGAATACCACCAAGGTTATATGTAGAAACGACCAAACTTATTCAGAGACCTTAGCAGCTGCACTTGGCTCTCGTCGCGTTACATGGTCCACGGAAGGAAATGCCGATCATTCGGTGAGTTGGGAAAGTGGGGGTATTCACATAGATCAACATATTTTTTCGACGCACTTCAACAGTGCTTCAGATCTGGAAAATGCAACTCACGCCATTATCATGGCACTTGAGCTAGGTGTCACAGCAAAAGAGATTCAAGCGGGGTTGAAGTTGATCAAACCCGTACCGATGAGGTTGGAGCTGAAGCAAGCAATAAATGACAGCTTGGTTTTAGATGATACGTATAATAACGATTTACAAGGATTGAAAGTAGCCCTGGATTATTTAGACAGCCATAATCAAAAAACGAAGAAAACAATCATCTTGTCGGACATTTTGCAGAGCGGTAAGTCCGATAGCACATTGTATGCTGAAGTCGCTGACTTACTTCGAGAAAAGAAGATCAGTCGGCTAATTGGAGTGGGTCCGCACATTTCCTCTTTTGCCAAAATTTTATCACCATCCACTGAGTTTTTTCAGACTACAGAGGAGCTCTTGAGCAACTTGCCGCATTTCGAAAATGAAATTATAGTAGTCAAGGGGGCTCGGAATTTTGAATTGGAACGTGTTGTCAAGAGGCTTGAAAAGCGCACGCACGGTACTGTTTTGGAAGTGAATTTTGAAGCGCTACAACACAACCTAACGCAATACAGAAATCTTCTTTCGCCAACCACCAAGCTTATGGTAATGGTGAAAGCCAATGCCTATGGCAGTGGGATTCTGGAAGTTGCTAACTTCCTCCAGCATCAACGGGTAGACCAACTAGGGGTGGCTTATGTGGATGAAGCAATACTGTTGAGACAGAATGGGATTCATTTACCAATCATGATCATGAATCCTCATGTTGAAAGTTTTCAGGACTTTGCAAAGTACAATCTAGAAGCAGAGGTATTTGGAATTGCACATTTAAAACAGCTTCTTGAAAATGGTCAACCTTACCCGAAAATCCATTTGAAAGTAGATACCGGTATGCACCGCCTTGGATTTCCCCAAGAGGAAATTCCTGAGCTTTTGGAAATACTTTCGGAAACCACCGATCTTGAAGTAGCAGGAATATTTACCCATTTCTCTGGCGCGGAAAA
>CAYYNA010000187.1:0-2210 GCA_964472815.1 uncultured Roseivirgaceae bacterium | reverse complement strand
CCCTGTGCCCAACCATTGGAAACATTTGCATGGACATGATGATGCTTGATGTCACAGGTGTAGAAGCAGAAGTAGGAGATGAGGTGATCATATTCGGAATTAACCCTACCATTCAAGATTTAGCAAACTCAGCAGGCACGATTCCATACGAAATTCTCACGAATGTCAGCAACAGAGTTAAGCGAGTATTCATTTGGGAGTAGCAGGGTCTAAGTAGTTAATTCACTATTGCGGAGCTTTCCTGCTCATTTATCTTTGCCGCCATGTCAAAAGAAATCAATAATCTTAAGATTGGTGTTCTAGGAGGAGGTCAGCTCGGCAGAATGATGATCCAGTCGGCAATAAACTACAATCTGGATATATCTATTCTAGACCCTGATCCGAATGCGCCTTGTGCGCATCTTGTTGAGAATTTTCAGGTAGGTAAGCTAACTGACGAGCAGTTGGTGTATGATTGGGGGAAACAGTTTGATCTCATCACTATTGAAATCGAAAACGTGAGCGTGGCAGCCTTGAAAAGGTTGACTAAGGAGGGAGTGACGGTTTATCCTCAACCAGAGGTTATTGAATTGATTCAAGACAAAAGGAAGCAGAAAACTTTCTACAAGGCGAATCGAATACCTACGGCAGAATTTGTATTGACCGACAACAAAGAGGAGGTGAAAGCTAATGTACAGATGCTTCCAGCGGTAAATAAGCTCGGAAAAGAAGGATACGATGGAAGGGGGGTTCAGATACTTAAGAAGGAAAAAGATCTGGATCGGGCATTTGAGTCGCCAAGTTTGTTAGAATCACTGGTTGATTTTGAGAAGGAGATTAGTGTCATTGTTGCACGAAATGAAAAAGGAGAGGTGTCTTGCTTTCCAGTGGTGGAGCTTTCTTATCATCCTGAGCACAATTTGGTGGAATTCTTATTTGCGCCGGCTGATATTTCCGCAGAAATAGAGCAGTCAGCTTATGAGCTTGCAGAAGATGTGATCAAGAAGCTAAATATGGTGGGTTTACTAGCAGTGGAGATGTTCTTAACCAAGGACGGCAAGCTGCTTGTCAATGAAGTAGCTCCAAGAACACATAATTCAGGGCACCAGACAATAGAGGCAAATTACACCTCTCAGTTTGAGCAACATTTAAGGGCAATTCTAAACATGCCGCTTGGCGCTGTGGATGCAATTGTTCCAGCAGCCATGGTCAATCTTCTAGGGGAGGATGGCTTTGCAGGTGATGCCTTGTACGAAGGGTTGTCGGATTGCATGGAGATGAAGGGAGTTTATGTGCATCTTTATGGGAAGAAATTGACCAAGCCTTTCAGAAAGATGGGTCATGTGACCATTACGGATTCAGATCTTGAATCTCTAAAAGTGAAGGCCAGGAAAGTGAAAAATACATTGAAAGTAAAAGCTTAGATATTATGGGAGTACAAGTAGGAATAATAATGGGAAGTAAGTCTGATTTGCCCATTATGCAAGAAGCTGCAAACGTTCTTGGTGAGCTAGGTGTTTCTTTTGAAATAACCATTGTATCAGCGCATCGAACTCCTCATCGAATGATTGAATATGCTGAGAACGCAAGAAATCGTGGTATTAAAGTAATTATCGCTGGTGCAGGTGGTGCTGCTCATTTACCCGGAATGGTAGCTTCTATCACCACTTTGCCAGTTATTGGAGTACCGGTTAAATCTAGAAACTCGATCGACGGTTGGGATTCTGTCCTTTCTATTTTGCAGATGCCAGGGGGAATACCAGTAGCCACGGTTGCACTGGATGGTTCAAAAAATGCCGGCATACTAGCTGCAGAAATCATCGGATCTTTCGATGCGACCATTGCAGAGAATCTTCAGAAGTACAAAGATTCGTTAAGAGATAAGGTAATGGAATCGGTAAAAGACTTGGAAAAGTAACTAATCGGCCACTTCTAGTTCTTCTTTCTCCTCCTCATCTTTTGGGAATATCAGAGATAACACAATCGCCAAAATTAGTGAGCCCAGGATGATTCCAAAGGACAGGAAAATCGGAATATGAAGTTCAAAAATTTCTGCAAGCATCTTGGCGCCAATGAAAATAAGAACAACGGAAAGCCCCTTTTGAAGTAGATAAAACTTGTCTAAGACATTGGCCAAAAGAAAAAACATGGCCCTTAGTCCCATTACTGCGAAAATATTTGAGGTATAGATCACAAATTCATTTTGGGTGATGGCAAAAGCGGCGGGGATG
>CAYYNA010000186.1:0-7131 GCA_964472815.1 uncultured Roseivirgaceae bacterium | reverse complement strand
TTTGAATTAATTGAAGATACGAAGCTCTCTGAGACCAAAAGGTGGGTCAGGATTCAGCCGAAAGGAAGCAAAGGTGCCAGCTTACTTTTAGCAAAAGCCAAAGACGACCAAGTCCCTTTCATCGGCAATCAAACCGGTGGTCGGGTTTTTCTTTTTGTGCACACGGAAAACCTGGCAATAGATCATGAGCGGTTATTGAAAAATGGAGTCAAGATTGTTCGAGAGCCCTCTGAGGAAACGTTTGGAAAAGTGCTTGTTTTCAAAGATCTCTATGGAAATCTGATTGATCTCATTCAACCAAGCTAAGATCCAAATTTTTCATCGCTCATTTCTTCAGTTAATCGAAAAGGCTTTTGATCCGGTATCACAATCAACTATACTAGCTTAGAAGAGAATTAATCATCCTATTCAACTACTCATGAAGGAGTACACCCTAAGTAAAAAGGCCATTGAGCTACTGGAAGATAATGGCTATAGATATCGTAAAAAGGACAGAACTATTACCATCAAAAGGCCCTACGACTATGTAGGCCCGGGCATTCTTTTTTTCCTTTTTGCACTAGTTGCCCTGCCTCTTTTCAGCATCTATTATTGGCTGGGCGCCCTCATCTTCTCGCTACTCGTGGTGGGTGTTTACCTCCACCGAAACCTAATTTCAAAAGCTAGTACCCTCAGCATAAATCCGAGAGAAGGAAACATGGAGTACGTGGATAAAAAAGGCCGTGTAAAATTTACTTTTTGGTACATCCGAAATCTTTTCATTAAGTCTAAGTTCAAAAGCGAATATTCCAGTGCGTTCAAAAACACGAGCCAAGAGTTCATTGTAACGTTGGGAATAGAAACCCGAAGTAGGCAGTTCATGGACCTTTTGTATTTAAAGTCTGACTATCAAGAACCGTCGGAAGAAATGAATGAGATTCACGATTTCTTTAAAGACATATTCCGCCCCTCCAGCTATCAAGCGCCATAATCCTACCAACCTCCTCGGCTGGTATTTTGCTCAAAATTGGTTGGTGCCGTAAAAAATGACACCAGTCATCAGGTTACAATAGTTAGTCGAAAAGAAAGTCTCGCCAAGTTCTGAATAACTAACATAGTAATCCCGAAAGGCAAACCTTACAACCAGCAAAATATGAATGATTACTACTTAAGTGAAAATGCCATCAAGCTTCTTGAAGACAATGGCTACACTTTCCAAAAGAACAAAAGGTATATTACGATCAAGACATCAGTGAATTCTCTGAAAAAGATTCTTCCGGTCTTTCTATTCGTAATGCTAGCTACTCCGCTCATCTTTTTTTATTCGTGGATTGGAGCCGCCGTTTGCTCTGTCTTCGCGACCATCTGGTTGCTTTCTCGAAAGCGATTCTCCAATGAAAGCAGACTAAATATCTATCCGCAGGATGAGTACATTGAATGCATTGATAATAGCGGAAAGGATAAGTACACCTTTTGGTACGTCAGAAGTCTATTCCTGCGAAGCAGTCTTCAAAGCCAACTTGCGCCTGTAGCAAGCTCAGCTAAAAATGGTGCAACATTATCCATAGGAATTGAATTGCGAAGTAGACAGTTTTTGGATTTGCTCTTTTTCGGATCTGACTATCGAGACAATTCTGAAGCAATGAATGAACTCAATCGGTTTTTCAGAAAAGTCTTTAGATCAAAATAGTACTTTACGCTACTAAGCATTTCTTCTTTTCGATAGGTAGGGTTTTTTGATATCCTCTCGTAGTATATCAAAATTCATCCTATGAACACAATATCGTACCCTCAGCCAACTGCAAATAATAGCTTAGCATTAAGCCTCGAATCGGTCATTGCACTTGAAGATCATGGATACAAATCCCTTTTCTCAAATCAGTTAGTTCAATTCAAGAAGAACTATGACCTGATCGGACCATTCATTTTGTTCTTTATGTATGCGCTGATTGCTCTTCCATTATTTGATTATAGCTATTGGCTTGGAGCTGCGGTTTTCATTTGTCTTGTACTAGGAATCTATTTTCACAGAAACCTAACCTCCAAGACCTCAAAAATTCAGTTCGATAAAAAGAATGAGAGCATTACCTTCAGCAGTGCATCAGGTGATAGATATGTGGAGTTTGCCGAAGTAAGTGGTGTGTTTATCAAGTCTAAATATTTGGGTACCTACTCAAGTGCCAACAAGGGAACCAGTGAAGAATATGGGATTTCCATTGGGGTGGAGCTTACTGAAGGAGAAACGCTTACGCTGTTCTCCTATAAATCAGATTACCAGCAGCCATCTCGTGAAATTATGGAAGTGCATGATTATGTGAAGTCCGTACTAAAACCGACCGCCTGATCTGAATAAGTTTTCTGTAGCAGGCGATTCCCAATAAATTCACTTAATATTAAGCAGCAATAGGCTCCTAAGAATTCCGTATCACCCTACGAATGAAGCAGCAACTACTAAGTCAAGAGGCACTTGATGTGCTAGAAGAAAATGGTTACCGATTCAAAGCCAAAGGAAGTCAAGTTTCCATCATTCGGTCTCCTGGCGTCATGGGTGCAATTGTGGTGATGATCATCGCACTGTTCGCGTCTATCCCTATTTTCTCTTTAGGTGCGGTGTATGGCGTGGGCTTTATTTTGGCGGTGCTTGCGGTTATCATTTTAAGAAGAGTATACTTTTCGGACCGATCCAATTTCCTGATGAATCAGGAATCAAAGACCTTCAGTGCAAAAATTGGCACCTACTACGAGGATGATCAACCTATGACCATGATATCATCCATTGTACTTCACTCACAGTTCATCGACCAGTATGTGACCGCAGCAAGAAATTCTGTTGAAGAGCATCTCATCTCTATCCGTATTCAATTGATTACAAAGGAGGATATCACTTTACTAAAGCTAAAATCGGAGCATGCAGAACCTACGGCGGCCATCAACGAAATATATCATTTCCTTGAGGACGCTGTTAAAGATTCGAAAGTCGCTTAACCATAATTTTCTAACATCTCCATAAGGTCCTGAAGCGTATTAGCCTCATTTGGCTTTTTGTCTTTCCTCCACCTACTCATTCTTGGAAACCTTAAAGAAATGCCGGATTTGTGTCTGGTAGACTTGGCAATTCCTTCAAATGCTATTTCAAAGACTAGCTCAGGCTTCACACTCCGTACTGGACCAAACTTTTCAATAATGTTTGACTTAACAAAGCGATCCACCTGCAAGAACTCATTGTCGGTAAGTCCGCTATATGCTTTTGTAAAAGGAACCAATTCATTGTCGTTCCAAACGGCAAAGGTGTAGTCAGTATACAAATTGGCTCTGCGTCCGTGACCTCTCATCGCATAAATCATCACTGCATCAATCACCAGGGGATCTACTTTCCATTTCCACCAATCACCTCTTTTGCGGCCCACTTTGTAATCAGAGGATTTACGCTTCAGCATCAATCCTTCTGAAGAATGCTTGCGACTGTTTTCTCTTTCATGCAATAGATCTTCTTCGGTACCAAATGGGACTAACTCAGAAAGTAGCAGGTTTGGATGCTTCGTGATTGATACAACGCGTTCCAGTTTGTCTCTCCTTGAGGATAAGGCTTCCTGTCGAATATCCGCTCCTTCAAACTCGATTAGGTCATAAGCAATCATGACAATGGGAACATCGGCCAGCAGCTTCTTTCCAATCGTTTTCCTACCAATCCTCTTTTGTAGATCATTAAAAGCCAAAACCTTTCCATCCTTATATGGAATGATCTCTCCATCAATAGCTACCCCGTCTGGTAAATGCTCATTTAGCAATTCAAACTCGGGGTACTTTTCAGTAACCAGTTCTTCTCCTCGTGTCCAAACAAAGATTTCTCCCGACCTTTTGATTAGCTGTCCCCGAATGCCGTCCCACTTTCTTTCTGCGAACCACTCATTTGGGTTAGCATCAAAGTCTGATTTTTCGTCAAGCTGGTAGGCCAAGTAAAATGGATAAGGTTTCGATAAGTCTTCATTTCCAGTAGTATCTAATATTAATGATTGGTATGTGTGCGTCTCAGGAGACCAGTTTCCCATTATCCGATGCGCCAACTCATTTTCTTCCTTACCAGTATATTTTGAGAGTGCCTTGACCATTGTCTTCTGTGAAACACCTATTCGAAAGCTCCCTCCAATCAATTTGTTAAAGACGTGTCTTTCTCTTTTTGAAAGCTTTTTCCAGGAGTTGATAATAAACTCACGTTTTACCTCTTCCGTAGCGTCAGCGATGTTCAGTATAGATTCCATCCAGGCGGATAGGTCCTGTTCGTCTTCCCCTTCGGAATATGGTAATATGAGAGAGATAGTTTCTGCCATATCACCCACTACGTGATATGACTCTTCAAAAAGCCACATCGGAAGACCCGCTTCCTCGGCAGCCCACTCTTTCATTCGAGTAGAGTTCACTTTTCTTTTGGGTCTCTTCCCAGCGAGTAAAGCGATGGCCCATAATTTATCTTTTTCACTGGCCGACTCCAGATAATTTACAAGGGCGTCAATACGGTCATTGGTTTTTGTGGTTTGATCCAACGCTTCAAAAAGGGAGGCAAACATTTTCATTCCTCTGCTGATTTAGCGTCCAAATTCTCCCCCTCGAAAAGTGTTTTTTCTGAAACAGCTTCATATCCACTTTGCGACAGCCACTCGCTAAAGGTGTCGGTATAGCCATGGGTGCAAATCACTCTACTCGCACCTGTGGCTTTTATCGCACTATTCAAGCCTGGCCAGTCCGCATGGTCAGATAGGACAAAACCCCGATCCACATTTTGTCTCCTTTTTGAACCCCTTAAAGTCATCCAACCGGAGGCTATCCCAACAGAAAAAGGTCTGAGCTTATTCACCCATGTTGAACCAATCGCTGATGGTGGCGCAATAACCAAGGCTCCTTTGATCTCATCTTTACTAGTTGAAGGGTTCAGATAAGGGAAATTTCCTTGTAAAAATCCCATTTGCTGATGAATTTGATTTACTGTGTCCACAGCACCGTGACAGTAAATCTTCCCGATGGACTGATTCAGCAGAGACAGTACTCGTTGCGCCTTTCCTAGCGCATATGCACTCAGAAGGCTCACTTTACCTTTTAATTGATTTTCTCTCCACCAGCCCTCTATTTGAGCAACTACTTCTTCCTCTGTTGGCCACTTGTAGATTGGTAATCCAAAAGTGCATTCTGTAATGAATGTATGACACTTCACAGGCTCAAAATCTTGCGCTACCGGATCTGGGTCTGTCTTGTAATCTCCAGAAACGCACCAAACTTCTCCTTGATATTCTACTCTTATTTGAGATGAGCCTATGATATGACCGGCTGGGTGGAGACTTATCTTCACACCATTTAGCTGGATCGTTTCATTGTAGTTTATTCCCTGAACCTGTACTTTACCTAATCGCTGATGCAGTACCGGGACAGAATGGTGATGAGCCAGATATTGCTTATGTCCAAACCTCGCATGATCTGAATGCGCATGGGTAATCACTGCTTTGCCGACCGGCCGCCAAGGATCAATGTAGAAATCCCCTGGCTCACAATAGATACCTTTTTTTGTGAATTTCAGTAGTTGCGTATTCATTTTAGTCTGATCATAACCCAAGCATGCTCGTTTAGTTTTGATGGCTTTTGACCCACATTATTGCTCATTTGATAATAACTTCGTGGAAACCTAGCCTAACGCCCCTTGAATCGAAAGAAGCTTGTAGAAAAGCAACAGAGCTTTTATTTGCTCCTGATGATTTCAGCTTTTGGTTCCACTTTGTTCTTTGGAACTTACTATTTATTAGCTGATATCCCAAGCATCTATATCCCTACCTATATCTCCTTTGTGATTTTTTGCATTTACGGAGCGCTCTCTTTTTTTAGTAAGGGACTTGTTACGCTTTTTCGATTATCGATCATCACTGCTTCACTTGCTTTCTACAACCAAGTTTGGTACACTGGCGGCATTTCGTCACCTGCTGTTTTTGAGTTCGTAATACCCCCATTACTGGCATTTTTCTACCGACCGGTGAGAGATAGGTACATTTTCATGGGTGTTTCTTTTTTAGCCATCATCTCTTTCTGGCCTCTATCCGTCAACGGATACACCAAGGATCTAATTCCTGCAAATATGGAATTCAGCCATTCCCTATTCTGTACTGTTTTTGTCTTTACGATCGTGGCTATTTTTTCCTTCCTGTTTCGCTCAGCATTGGTTGTGAAAAACGAAAAGCTAGGAAATTCAATGAAGCAGCTTCGTGAGACAACACAGAAACTGGTGGAATCGGAAAAGATGGCTTCTCTGGGCGTTCTTTCAGCAGGAGTCACTCACGAAATAAACAATCCATTGAATTTCATTAAGGGTGGAGTTGAAGGACTGGAAATAGAAATGCAGAAAAATAAGGTAAATGGGCTCTCCTTTGAATACATGGATGCCATTAAGGAAGGGCTGCAACGGACTGCAATAATCGTAAACAGTCTAAATCATTTCAGCCGGCAAACAGATACCATGAATGAAAGCTGCGATGTACATTCCATTCTGGAGAACTGTCTAGTAATGATTCAACCTATGATAAAATACAAAGGCTTGGTTGTCAAAGAGTTTACCAAAGATTGCATCAAAGTGCAAGGAAATGAGGGCAAACTTCATCAGGCGTTTCTCAATATCATTTCCAATGCGGAGCAGGCTATTCAGGCAGACGGAGAGATTGTCGTTCAGACCAGAAAAGACGAAGGTTTGGTTAGGGTGCAAATAAGCGATACAGGAATGGGCATCAGTATGGAGAACATCAATAAGATCCGAGATCCGTTTTTTACAACAAAACCGGTGGGTAAGGGAACTGGCCTTGGGTTAGCGATCACGTATAAGATCATTGAGGAGCATAAAGGTTACATTCAAGTAATGTCTGAAATAGGTAAAGGAACTACCTTTACGATCACACTACCAAGCATCAAAAGCTAATCCAGAATGAAGAAGACAGTCTTATTTGTTGATGATGAGGACATCAATTTGTTTGTTTTGTCAAGACGATTCGAAGATGATTTTAAAGTCCTGACCTCAAACTCTACAGTAGAGGCCATCGATCTTTTGGAGAAGAATAAGGGTGACATTCACGCGCTGATAACGGATGTAAAGATGCCTGATATGACAGGTCTGCAAATGATTGC
>CAYYNA010000185.1:0-7139 GCA_964472815.1 uncultured Roseivirgaceae bacterium | reverse complement strand
GGCTGTGCTGCACGACTACTCCAATCTGGGCATTTCCTGGCTTAGATATTCCCAAGAAAATGCAGGAAATGAACTATGGGTGCGGTAGCACGGTGCATCCAAGAGATTTGATCAATGATCCAAAGATCCTGTACGTTGGAGTGGGTGGAGGTATGGAGCTTTTGCAGTTTTCCTACTTTAGTCGGCAGCCTGAGGGAGTTATTGGCGTGGATGTAGTAGATGAAATGCTGGATGCGTCCAAACAGAATTTTGTTGAAGCGGAAGAGCTAAACCCTTGGTTTAATGCTGATTTTGTAAGTCTGAGAAAAGGAGATGCCTTAAACCTCCCAGTGGAGGATGAGAGCGTGGATGTGGCAGCTCAGAACTGCCTGTTCAACATTTTCAAAGAGGAAGACTTGAAGACTGCACTTAGTGAGATGTATAGGGTGCTAAAGCCGCACGGGAGGCTTGTGCTGTCAGATCCGATCAGTGAAGATGTCATGCCTGAGAATCTTAAAAACGATCCTGAGCTCAGAGGACTTTGTCTAAGTGGAGCACTTCCGCTAAAGGCCTACATTGAAATGATTACCGATACTGGGTTCGGTACGGTAGAGATAAGAGCCAAAAGACCTTATCGAATTCTAGATACCAAGAAGTACGATACTCCTTATCCGATATACATTGAAAGCGTGGAGGTTTGTGCCATTAAGGATCCTATGCCAGCGGATGGACCATGCGTTTTCACTGGCAAGACAGCTATTTACACGGGGGAAGAGGAATATTTTGACGATCATGCTGGACATGTGCTGATGTATAATCAGCCGCTTGCAGTTTGTGATAAGACAGCTGGTAATCTGGCGAAGGCTAGTGAGGACATCTTTGTAAGTGAGAGCACACATTTTTACGATGGTGGAGGTTGTTGCTAAACAATAAGTCGTAACGTAAGTTTTATTAAATGTATATACATATAAATGTATTATTCACTTAATTTTGCAAAAAACACAGTTATGAAAACCAACAAATTGAACTCACTACTTCTTTCCCTTGCGATTGCAGTACTATTCGCTGCATGTAGTGGAGGAGGTCAACAAGAAAGTACTTCAGAAGAAGCTTCTGAGGAAACTGCATCTACTGATGCATCTGCAACATTTGCTGTAAATGCCGGAGACTCTGAAGTAGCTTGGAAAGGCGAAGTGGCAGGTGTTTATGGACACAATGGTGTAATCAATGTGCAAGAGGGCTCTATTAGCGTTGCAGGTGGAAAAGTTACTGGAGGAGAGGTTGTTATTGATATGACGTCTATTCAGCCGCTTGATTCTGCTTCTTACAGCGAAGAGAATTCTGCGCAAGATCTAGTTAATCATTTATCAACAGGTGATTTTTTCCTTGTTGAGGAATTCCCTACTGCTAGCTTCGTGATCAAGTCACACAACGAAAATCAATTGGTTGGAGACTTAACAATTAGAGGCATTACTAGTGAAGAAACAGTTGATCTTTCTTCGTTAGAAATTTCTGAAAGTGGATTAGTAGGTGCTGGAACATTGGTGTTTGATCGCCAAAAGTATGATGTGAAGTGGGAGCATTATGTGCAGGATTATATTCTATCTGATGACATTTCTCTTACATTAAGCATCTCTGCAGGTAATTAGAATTTGAAATTCACACCGGTAAATGGACTTAAAGCCAACTCATTCGGGTTGGTTTTTTTGTGCTAGTCGATAGAAAAATCGGAGAGAGGCACTTGGCATAACATCAAAATCGATAAACAAAGAGGTGGGGTCGAAAGTGCCAGATTTGTTCTCTACATCCTCACCCACCTGAAAAGAAATTCCCCCTTCTAGGTTTAGTCCGAAATTATTGAAAAAGAAGAAGTTTCTTCCTGCACGAAGTGTTAAGTAGGAGTACCTGAAGATTCTTGTATTTGTCTCTTCTCTGTAGTTGGTATACATGATCCTACCGACGCTTTTTTTGGCTACTGATTTCTTAGCAGGTTTCCCATAGTGGACACCAAAATCAAGGTTGATTGTTCTTAAGTCAAGTGAACTTATAAAGCCATAGGACATCCCAGTGGTAATGGACTCATTGTAATATCTGACACCAATATTAGGTGTTTCTGGAAGGCCCATGCCGGCAGAGAATTCCACACCTTGGCTCCTTGCTTGTAAGAATACTAGTAAGCTAAGTGCGGATATTGACAACCTTACTACAAAAGCCATCTACTAAAGTTAAAACATTAGAGGCTTAAGCGCTAATTTTGCATCATGTATAAACCGTGGCTGTGAACCCGGCGAAATACGAGAATAATGAGTAAAAAAGGTAGAATTTTAGTAGCCATGAGCGGTGGTATCGATAGCTCCCTTGCCGCTGTTTTGCTACACGAAGAAGGATACGAGGTAATTGGTATGACCATGAAGACGTGGGATTATCAAACGTCAGGAGGGAGCAAAAAAGAAACGGGCTGCTGCAGTTTAGACAGTATTAATGATGCCCGAAACATCGCCGTAAGCCTTGGCTTTCCGCATTATATCATTGATATCCGCAACGAGTTTGGAGATGCTGTCATTGATTACTTCACGGACGAGTACATAGCTGGAAGAACTCCTAATCCTTGTGTAATGTGCAATACGCATATCAAGTGGGATGCACTCTTAAGAAGGGCAGACAAACTTGATTGCGAATTCATAGCAACGGGACACTATGCTAATATTCGCGAAGAGAATGATCGTTTTGTCGTTTCTAAGGGCATTGATGGATATAAGGATCAGTCGTATGCACTTTGGGGAATATCCCAGGAAAGCTTAAGCCGAACGAAATATCCATTAGGTCATCTGAAAAAGACGGAGATTTATGAGATGGCAAAAGAGCGAGGTTTTATGGAGCTGGTTACCAAATCAGAATCTTATGAAATCTGCTTTGTACCGGATAATGACTACAGAGGTTTTCTGAAGAGAAGAGTACCAGAACTTCAGGAGGAAGTCGCAGGGGGACAGTTTGTCATGGAAGGAAGTGGAGAAGTTGTTGGTGAACACGAAGGGTATCCGTTTTACACCGTAGGTCAGAGAAAGGGACTTGGAGTCGCCTTAGGATATCCAGTATATGTCACTGAAATACAGAAAGATAAGAACCGTGTATTGTTGGGAACATTTGATGAACTGAGTAGAAACGGGATGTACGTGAAGCAACTGAATATGCAAAAGTATCCTTCCATCCAGGGGACACGATTAGATACCATCACCAAGGTTCGCTACAATGATCCGGGTACTCCTGCCGTTATTGAGCAAGTCGATGATACAATGAAGGTCTTTTTTGGAAAAGGTGTGAGTGCTATTGCTCCTGGACAGGCAGCAGTTTTTTATGAAGGAGACGATGTTATAGGTGGCGGATGGATTACCTCAAGTTTTAATCAGTCAAACAATTGAAATTGCTAATAAGTCGGGGTGCAAGGAGTTTTCGCCGTTGCTTCTTTTGGTTTTCATTGGTCCTTGTTTCAGCATGTAATGAGACGAAGGATTTGGGACCGGAAACACTTGGAGTAGATTTCTATCCGATTAACATTGGTCAATACCGAATCTACGAGGTGGAAGAGATTCAATTCAAAATAGTGGGTTTTGACACGTTGAATTATCAGCTACGAGAAACCATCTTTGATTCCATCCAATCCATAGACCAGACGACCTATTTGCTTCGGAGAGATGTTAGGCAAAATAGCCTGCAGGAATGGGAAAGTGACTCTATTTGGGCAGTGGCTTCCACAGATACCTACATTGCGGTCAGCGAAAACAACATTCCTTTTATCAAACTTACCTTTCCTGTAATCGACGGACGAGAATGGAATGGGAATAGCTTAAATTCCAGGGGTAATCAGATTTACTATTATCAGGGAGTTTCACAAGCCATTGTTGATAGTGTTGCAGCTGAAGATCATGTAAGGGTGGTAATAGAGGATATTGAGGAAAACATTACCGGCCTAGACTTGAGAAGCGAAGTGTACGTCCGGGGGGTGGGCCTAGTTGAAAAGGACTATCTAACTCAAAGAAATTGTACAGCGAGCGATTGCGGTGATGACCTAGGTAAGGTAATCGGGGGGAGGTCGCTGAAGCAGACGTTGATTGAAATTGGAACGAATGATTAAATTAAAATCTTTCTTGTTTGGAGCATTGACACTGTTTCTCTCTTCGGCATTTAGTCAGGAAGAGAATCGGTACTTTGTTTACTTCAAGGACAAAGGAGCGGAAAGCAATCCCTATTCTTTAGCAAGTCCTGCAGCCTTTCT
This sequence comes from uncultured Roseivirgaceae bacterium, assembly GCA_964472815.1. Lineage (GTDB taxonomy): Bacteria > Bacteroidota > Bacteroidia > Cytophagales > Cyclobacteriaceae > Ekhidna. Next base: position 2,887 of record CAYYNA010000185.1, on the reverse strand, counting down.
TACAGAAAGAGCCCTTGACCGTAGGAATAAGCAAAACATAGATCTAGATTCTACGGATTTACCTGTTAATCCAGCCTATGTATCAGCACTTGAAAATGCGGGATCAGATGTTTTCTTCACCTCGAAGTGGCTAAATGGGGCACTACTGCAAGCTAGCGCATCAAGAGAGAACGCGATAAGGCAACTAGATTTTGTAGACAGCTTAAGGCTGGTTGCTGCAGGTACACGCCTGGTTCGGGAGCAAGAAGTAGTAGAAGTGCCTATTGCCTTTGATGCGCCCGAGGAGATCTTAGGGGATTCAGAAATTCAACTTATGATGCTAGGGGCGGACCGAATGCTATTGGATAGCGTGATGGGCCAGGGGGTCAGAATTGCGGTGCTAGACAATGGCTTCACGGGCGTCAATCGCTACCTACAATTTCAACACTTATGGGAAGATAACCACATTATTGGCACGAAGGACTTTGTGGAGAACTCCGGAAATGTATTTCAGTTTGGAAGTCATGGTACTTCTGTTTTTTCTACCATAGGGGCATTAATGGAGACAGACACGATAGATTACTATGGGATTGCTCATCGAGCAGAGTTTATCCTTTGTGTCACAGAAGATAATCAGGGAGAAAATACCATCGAGGAGTATAATTGGCTGATTGCTGCGGAGTATGCCGACAGTTTAGGAGTAGATATTATCAATGCTTCTCTTGGTTATCGCACCTTTGATATCCAGGAGCAAAACTATGGTTTTGATGATTTGGATGGTAAAACGGCCATCGTTTCGTATGCAGCTCAGGTGGCAGCACGAAAAGGAATCATCGTGGTGACAAGCGCTGGAAACTCCGGTCGTCGATCTCATCCTGGTAACCAAATGAGTCATCCAGCCGATGCGGACAGCATCTTGGCGGTTGGAAGCGTAAATGCGGACTTTAGCAGATCGGACTTTAGTTCGGTAGGCCCAACATCAGACGGTAGGATCAAACCCGACATTAGCGCTTTTGGATTTGGGACAGCAGTGGTCCGTGGCAATGGAGATATTGAGAGGGGCAGTGGTACGAGTTTCGCTGCGCCCTTAATCGCAGGCTTTGCCGCGGGTGTGTGGCAGCTAAACCCTGACATGACAAGTCAGGAAGTCATTCAAGAAATCAAGCGATCAGGGCACAAAGCAGACGCTCCTGATACCTTGTTGGGCTTTGGAGTGCCCAACTACTCTTACATCTTAGGTATAGAAGAAGAGCGGGGTATTAGTATCAAGGACATCATTGAAGGGAAAGTCACATTTTATCCAAACCCATTTACTGGTAACAAGCTGTTCTTTTCCACCGAAGGATCATTTAATGTTCCAATTCAAATCCGAATTGTCGACCCGAAAGGCTCCTTTATTTACAACGAGACTTTTCAACCAGAAGACCTAGGTACGACGGTGGAAATTCCCATCGAAGCAATTCATCAAGGCATATATTATTTATTCTTGCAATCTGAAAATATGCAGAAGGTTGTAAAACTGATCAACTTCTAACATGTCTAAAAAACTGATCGCTCCGTCCGTGCTTGCTGCTGATTTTGCCAACCTCCAACGCGATGTGGAGATGCTGAATAAGAGCGAAGCAGATTATCTGCACATTGATATCATGGATGGCGTATTTGTTCCCAATATTTCTTTCGGTTTCCCAGTATGCAAAGCAATTCAAAAACATGCGAAGAAGCCGATGGACTTCCATCTGATGATCACTGATCCTGATCCGTATCTGGAAGATTGCATAAGTACTGGCGCGGAGATCATTACCGTCCACTTTGAAACGTGCAATCATTTACATAGAACAGTTAGTAGAATCAGGGAGCTGGGAGCGAAAGCCGGTGTGGTCATCAATCCTCATGTCCCGGTTGAACAGCTGAGTGATATCATTCCTTTTGTGGATCTGGTCTTGCTAATGTCCGTAAATCCAGGTTTTGGAGGGCAAAAGTTTATTGAGACCACTTTTGCTCGCGTAAAAAAGCTAAAGCAAATGGTCCAAGATCTGAACCCACAGGTATTGATTGAAGTAGACGGGGGTGTTAATGATCAAAATGCTGGAAAGTTATTTGATGCGGGGGCAGATATACTAGTGGCTGGAAGTTTCGTTTTTAAGTCAGATGACCCTAGTCAAACCATTTCCAATCTTAAAAGCGCTTAGTACTTGAAAGGCTTTTTTGTAACGGTAGCCTTCTTGCTTCTAACTAGTGCGTTCGCGCAGAATGCCTTCATTGAGGGAACGATTGTTGATGAGGAAAGCAGGCCCATTCCAGGGGTCAGTGTCCTACTGAAGTCAAATCGATCTGTTGGTACTATTTCAAATGCTGAGGGGTACTTTATGCTTGAGGTTTCGGAAGGGACCCATGATTTACTGTTTTCACACGTTCAGTACGGACTTAATGAGCTGACAAATATTCCCACGGGAATAAGTGATTTCATTGTCACGTTAAAAATCCAAAGCAGGGTTCTTGATGATGTTGAAGTAGAGGGGGAGCGAGTCAGAGATGCCATAGACCCTGGTACACGCATTGATGCCAAGTCCGCTCGGAATCTACCTTCGGCCTTTGGCGATTTCAATAAAGTGCTACTGACACTACCGGGCGTTGCTGGAAACAATGAGCTTTCGTCTGCCTATAATGTCCGAGGCGGAAATTTTGACGAGAACCTGGTGTACGTGAATGACATACCCGTCTATCGACCATTTCTGGCCAATGCAGGTAGACAAGAGGGGCTGAGTTTTATTAATCCAGATTTGGTACAGGATATCAACTTCTATGCTGGAGGGTGGGAAGCCAAGTACGGGGACAAGCTCTCGTCCTCATTGAACATCGACTATAAAGAGCCAGAGTCTTTGGAAGGTAACATCACCTTCGGTTTACT
>CAYYNA010000184.1:0-7178 GCA_964472815.1 uncultured Roseivirgaceae bacterium | reverse complement strand
TTAAGCTGTGTTTTGATGCCTGACTCATGACTCAAGCCTGCAATTCTTTTCTCTAGACTCTTTAAGCGCTCTACAGCGTTTTTTCTATGTCTATACCGCTGTTTCTGAAATTCGCCATCTTTCAGATTTCTGTGGAATCTGGTAGAGAGCTTGGTGTGCTTGTTTTTTAGGCGGTTTAGTAGGGAGTGGTAAAGCGTGTTTTTCATTCTATTGACGGCATAGCATTAAAACCAACCGCCAAGATAAATACTTTACCAGTGAAAAATTTTCAAATAACCCCTTTAGGTCTAAAATAATAACCTATTGGTCATTTTTTAATGATTCGGTAAACCAAGGGCTGCTTGCGATCTTCTCCTGTGAACTGAACTAGGTACATCCCTGGCTTTAGCAGTGCCGTATCGTAGGCGAAATTATCATCCGCTTTACTTAATTCTTTTTTGTACAGGACTTGTCCATCTAGACTGATCACCTCCATGAAAACCTGATCCACTTTTATTTTCGAGTACTCAATATTTAAGATGTCGGCTGTTGGATTAGGGTAAATGCGAAAATCGGTGAAATAATCTCTCGTCAAGCCGAGTACAAATTCAATTTCTATTCCTTCAGGAGATGCAAAGACGGCTAAGACAAAGGTGTCATCAGAAATTCCTGCTTCCCCAACGGTGAATTGAACTTCGGCTTCCGGATCGAGTGCGATTCCCGGATACTCCACAAAGAAGCGATAGACCCCTTGCGGTAGAAAACCGAATTCAAACTCTCCTTGATCGTTAGTCTCACCGTAAGCGAATAATTCAAACTCGTCATCTTGTCTTCCTCCAGTTCTTCTTCTTCTCAAACCACATTTCCTTCTCTTGGCTCTTCTTCGGGTGTTAACTCTGGCTTCTTCATCACCAAAATCTTCCTCAATGGTACCACCAAGCGATCCTTCTCCTGGCGGTTCCTCATCAGGGAACTCGACCATGGTAATCAAAATCGAGGAGTCGCTTTGGAGAGTGAGGATATCTGCATCTCCTGCTAATCCATCGCCGTAAAAGGTAGGTACATAGGTGGCATTAGGATTTTGGTTATTATTTCCATCCGAAACAGGAATAGTAGATTCCACTGCCAACAAATAGTCTCCAAAAAGCACTTCCGGAAAAGAGAAGGTGCTAGAAACGTCCAGTATTCCTTTTACATCCCCAAATGCCAATGTATCTCCAATATTTTCATTTAGAGGGAATAGGTAAGCATTGACATTCTCCGCAATTGGGGAGTTGGTATCTTCATCCAAAGCATTTATAGAAATAACGGCACTACCCAACACTTCAATGGTAGGGGCATCCAGTGATAATCCAGTGACGATGGAGTTGCTTACTCTCACTCCATAAGTTCCGACTTTTTCGGGATCCATCTCCGCGATGGTGTAGGAGGCATTTATTGCACCTTCTATATCGCCACTATTAAATGTCCATTGGTAAAGATTGGAGGTGCCATTCACGCTTGTAGTAAGCGTTTGGTCTGTTCCGGATCTGATGATAAGATCTCCTTGATCAATTGCCTGATCCAGCGCCTGTTGGTTTGAATAGTTTAGTGCAGTGACACCAGCTACCGGTTCTAGATCCCCAAAATCAAGTTTATTTCCACTTAGGTTGATATTCGTAGCACTGGTAAGTCCAGAAAAATCGGTCGCCAAACCTTCAATATTGTTATCAGATAAGTTGAGAACTTCCAGCATATTTAGCTGATCTATTTCTGATGGAATTGTTCCAGAAAGTCCATTTGAAGGTAGCTCAATTCTTAGGACCTCATTGTTCTCTGCATTCAATGTGATGCCCAGCCAGTCGACAATATTTCCAGTGGTCCAGTTGGCATTATCTGTCCAATTAGCTCCATCTGTAGCATTGTAAAACGTGACCAATGCAAGAGAGTCTTGTCCACTGACTCCATCGTCGGTTCCTGTGATTTCTATTTCATCAACTGTAGCATCATTTCCACTATTACCAGCTAGATCTGTGGCGGTGGCAATCACATCAAATGTGCCGATAGCTAAGCTAGCGATCGTACCTTGGTTGATGATCCAGGTATTATCAGCGTTGATGGTCGCAGGGTAGGTGTTACCATCGATTTCTACTTCTAGTAATGCACTCAAATCATTGATTGTTCCTGATAATTCGGGACTGGTGTCCGTAGTTGAAAGTACATCGACTGTCACGACAGGAGCCGTGATATCAAATGTGATTCTTAAAGTGTCGGAATCTTGATTCGACCCTCCGTCACTTACGGTAGTTGCAATATTTGCAGGAATAAGTATGCCAATTTCTCCTTCAACAGGATCAATCACAAAGCTAAAGCTTCCATTGCCATTATCGATCAAGCTGCCGTCACTTACATAGGAAGTACCTCCAGATTCATTCAGCAATGTGATAATATCTGCTGCTTCAAACCCTGTGACTTCTTCACCAAAATCAACATCTACATCCCATGGAGCTTGGTTCGTAATGAGATCGCCCAAATAGGAGATGACTGGAGTTGGATTTGCAGTAGCTACAATTTCTATTTCATCAATCGTTGTATCACTTCCACTATTACCCGCAAGATCTGTTGCAGTGGCTGTCGCATCATACGTGCCAATAGTAAGGCTGGCGATTGTGCCTTGAGCAATATTCCAGGTATTATCTGCATTAATGGTCGCAGGGTAGGTACTTCCATCAATTTCTACTTCGAGCGATGCGCTCAAATCATCTATGGTACCGGAGAGTTCAGGACTGGCTTCATTGGTCGAAATCGCATTAATAGTTACTGTTGGGGCCGTGATATCATACGTGATTCTTAAGGTATCAGAAGCTTGATTTGGACTGCTATCACTTGTTGTGGAAGCAGCATTGGCTGGTATAAGGATTCCAATTTCTCCTTCAACAGGATCGATCATGAAATCGAAATTTCCAGTTCCATTGTCAATCAAGCTGCCGTTATTGACATATGAGGTGCCAGTCGTACCGTTTAAAAGTGTTACAATATCAGTCAGTTCAAAACCAGTAACTTCTTCTCCAAAATCAGCTGAAACACCCCATGGAGCTTGATTCGTGATGATATCACCTGAGTAGGAGAGGACTGGAGTAGGACTTGCGGTAGCTACAATTTCTATTTCATCAACCGTGGCATCACTACCAGTATTGCCAGCAAGGTCTGTTGCGGTAGCTATCGCATCATACGTTCCGATGGCTAAGCTTGCAATCGTGCCTGGGGTGATGACCCATGTATTGTCAGGATTTATGGTGGTGGGGTAGGTCACACCATCTATTTCTACCTCAAGTGTTGCATCTTGATCATCAATCGTGCCTGATAATTCAGGTCTTACTTCTGTGGTAGAAAGTGCAGTAATGGTTACAACTGGAGCAGTAATATCATAAATGATTCGTAATGTGTCTGAAGCGAGGGTAGGTGTTCCATCACTTTCTGCTAGTACGGCCCCATCTGGTATTAAGATGGAAACTTCACCTTCATCCACCGCATCCACCATGACACTAAAATCTCCATTGGTATTGTCGACAAGGCTGCCGCCCCGAACAAGCGACGGTGTTGTTTCCGTTCCGTCCAGTAACGTGACAATATCAGCTTCCACAAAATCTGTCATAGCCTGTGTAAAGGAAATTTCTACAGGTATCTCAGCAACATTTGTGGGGGTTACGGCAGTAGTGGAAAGGGTAGGAGTTCGAGCATTAGTGAACTCAAAAGTGGCAACCTCAACCAATCCCCAACTTCCATCTTGATTTTTAGCTCGAATGGAAAATACATGTGTGCCAGGAGATAATTGCGGGTCTACATCTACCATTAAGTCGGTAATGTCGACTAGATCCATTGGCATACCAAGAGGCACATTTACTCCATTTCCAACACCTGGGTCTTCGTCAATAAAGTATTCTAGTTCGGTAATCTGAGAGGGAGTACTAGGAAAGCCCAGATCATTCTGCGGATCCTGTATAAAAAACAGTCTGCGCTCGTACATACTCCATCTACCCTCCGCATTCTGAGTTCTAATTCCCAGAATATGATATCCTGGACTTAAAGCATCCGTAGCAATGCTGATACTTTCGTTTATAGTCGATCCACCGGATGTGGTTATTTCAGTTCCATTCCCGACTCCAGGATCAACATCTATGAAATATTCAGCGGCTTGAATGTTGGATACAGCTTTCGGAAAGTCGAGATCATTCTGAGGGTCTTGTATGAGAAAGAGTCTTCGTTCATACATGCTCCAGCGCCCTTCTTCATTTTGAGTTCGTACACCCAAGATGTGATATCCAGGACTCAGCGCATCAGTTGCGATGCTCACACTTTCACTGATGGCGGAACCACCTGCTGTTGTAATTGCTGTGCCGTTCCCAACTCCCGGATCTGTATCGATGAAGTATTCTGCTGCTTGAATATTTGAAACAGTTTGGGGGAAATTGAGGTCATCACTCGGGTCTTGTATTAGAAATACCCTTCTCTCATACATACTCCATCTTCCTTCGGTATTTTGAGTTCGTATGCATAACACATGGTAGCCACTACTTAATGCACCAGTTGGTATACTGAAGTTTTCACTAATAGTAGATCCACCAGCAGTGGGTATTACGGTACCGCTCCCCACACCAGGGTCCGTGTCAATGAAATATTCGGCAGCTTGAATATTCGATACAGTTTGAGGAAAGTTGAGGTCATCGGCTGGATCTTGGATTAGAAAAACTCTTCTCTCGTACATACTCCACCTTCCCTCTGCATTTTGCGTTCGAACTCCTAAAACGTGATATCCATTTCCCAAAGCACCGCTAGGAATACTGAAGTTTTCTAGAATATTAGCTCCACCAGCTGTGGATATGACGGTACCACTCCCAACGCCTGGGTCCGTATCAATGAAATATTCGGCAGCTTGAATGTTTGCTGTGGTTTGAGGGAAGTTGAGGTCATCGGCTGGATCTTGAATAAGAAAAAGCCGTCTTTCATACATACTCCAGCGATTTTCGGCATTCCTGGTTCGAATACCTAGCAGATGGTATCCTGGACTCAGTGCTCCAGTTGGTACCGAAAAGGATTCGTTGATCGATTGTCCAGAAGTAATACTCACAGAGGTGCCGTTCCCGACACCTGGGTCTATATCAATGAAATACTCCAAAGCGGTAATATCTTCTTGAGCATAAAGAGATATCGTTAGTAATACCAAGCTCAGAAAACCGCTCAAGCGTATTTTCAACTCATGGAGCCACACTCTCATGTACTAGTTTGATTTCGCAGAGACTTCTACTTCGAGCGGCTGACCTGGATTAATCACTGTACTTATATTGAGTGATTGGATGGTCGGAATCGGGCTAGTGGTAAGAGTGAGATTTCCCGCACCAAAAGGAAATGGGCCTCCAAATATTCCAATATCGGTTGCATCAGTTCCGCCATTGGTTACTTCGGCGGCACTGGTAGTGTAATCATCGCTACTTTGCCAAGTAGTAGACAAAGTGGCTGTGGCAAATTGAGGATCAATTCCTGGAAGATTTCCCGAGCCAGTATTTCCCGCTCCTCCTCCAGAAGGTGGCAAATCATTATTGCCGGTGCTAAATGAAATGTTGTTAGTGAATACATTGTTTTCAAAACTGGCTGAACTGCTATTTCCTGCGCCAGTGGTGCTTGGAGTACTTCCATAGAAAATATTGTTGCTAATGATGGCATTTTCCATGATTGAGGAAAATGCCGCAGAACTGGACCCATTCCCAATAAAATTGTTGTTTTGAATCACTAGGAAGTCATCAATTGCATCTTTTCTAATCGCACCATTAATGATATTGTTGGTCACGTTCGCATTGATGGCTACACTATTGAAGAATTGTATATTTCCATCTATCACGTTGTTCCTAATGAAAGTATTGGTCATTCCTTCGTTGAAGCTTATGTTGTTAATGAAATTGTAGGCTACTACCAAATCATCGATGGGGGCAGAAATGAAGTAGGTGAGAGAGTTTATAGAATTATTGAAAATTCGCACTCCAGTAAGTGTGTAGTTTAAGTCTCCACTACCCCTGCCTAAGTAGAGTGTAGTAATACCAAGTCCAGAAACGGAGCTGTTAGATGCGTTGGTAGACCCGTCGCTAGAACCCCACAATTCTAGCAGAGCTACATTGGAAGTGTAGGGGACATCTTTGTCCAGGTTGAAACCTATTCCGCGAAAATGCAACTCAATTCGTGCTTCTCCAGTACCATACGTGGTATTACTTGGTTGGATGTAAATCGTATCTCCGGGAGAGGCTGCATCTATTGCTTCCTGTAACGTTGCGAAAATGTTCGTTCCGGTAGGAGCATTTGGGTTGTTATCTGCAATCAAGATGGATTGTGCACTAAGCGCAAATGCACAAAATGTAAGTAGAGAGTAAAGTAGCTTTTTCATCGTGGTAATATTTCTAGTATGAAATTACAAAAACAGTGTAGGAACAAAAAAACATGGCATAAAACTTAACAATCTTGCCATGTGATTCTAAAACAGTTATTTCTTTATGATTCGATAGACTAAGTGTTCCTTTCCAGCATCCCCTCTAAATCGCACGAGGTACATACCTGGTTTCAACAATGCCGTATCATATTGGAAGCCGTTTTCTGACTTGCTAAGTTCTTTTTTGTACAGAATTTGTCCATCCAGAGACATGATTTCCATAAACACTTGATTAACTCTAATCTCCGAATATTCAATGTTTAAGAGATCAGCAGTGGGATTAGGATAGATATTGAATTCAGTGAAGTAGTCCCTGGTGAACCCTAGAATAAACTCAATTTCAATTCCTTCCGGCGAGGCAAAGACTGCCAAGGTGAAGGAATCGTCAGAAACGCCAGCAGCCCCCACTGTGAATTCAACTTCCGCATCTGGATCTAGCGGAATACCAGGATACTCTACAAAAAATCGGTAGGTCCCTTCTGGGAGAAAGCCAAATTCGAATTCGCCTTGATCATTGGTTTCGCCATAAGCGAATAGCTCAAAATTATCATCTTGTCTTCCTCCGGTTCTCCTTCGCCTTAACCCACATTTTCTTCGCTTGGCTCTTCGTCTTGTATTAACTCTTGCTTCCTCATCACCAAAGTCTTCTTCTATGGTTCCAGCTAATGCTCCTTCTCCTGGAGGTTCTTCATCTGGAAGCTCCAGCATGCTGATGAACAGAATGGTGTCTTTTTCTAAAACCAAG
>CAYYNA010000183.1:0-7235 GCA_964472815.1 uncultured Roseivirgaceae bacterium | reverse complement strand
GAAGGATCTATATATGGCTGACTTTTTCTACCATTCAGCGCTACATAGCTTTCCACATATACTTCCACCTGCTTTCCCTCTTCTCGAAAATGATCGCGAAGGTAATGCGCATATTCTACAATGAAGTCAGGCTGAAATGACATTTGCTTCTCCTGGAAGGATGAAAGAAAGTCGCTGTTGTTTACATAAAATACTTCATCATTTGCACGATCTACCACTTTGAAATTTGCGTATCCCGCCTTTTCCATCAGCATGACCCGCCACGAAAACCTGAACCCCTCCTCAGTCCAGAACAGCTCTCCAGGATAAAGAAGGTAGCGCCACGGAAGAAGTATCTGAACCAAAAAAAAAGTAGAAATAAGCATGAGCCTCCATTTCTCAGAAACTGAAGTGGAATATGCAACAGACAGGCCTCCTCTTAATTTGAATGCTTTTCTTAAGAAACCAATGATTTTCTCATGAAGGCTAGAATCAAAAAAAATCAACGCACTCACGATCATGATATATGGGAACATCCCAATGGGAAAGAGAACCCTGGTAAGGGCATGGAAAACTACTACCAAGACAAAAGCAGCCAACCTAGTTCGCTTCCAGAACAGCAAAAAGGGAATCGACAAATCGTAGAGAGCCCCACCCCAGCTAAAGGCATAAATGACCCAATCTTTATGCAAGAGCTCACCTAATAAAGGAACGTCGTACTTTCCAGGCAACCAGATTTTTAGGGGCATGGCATTCAAAAGCCAATCCGAATTAAGTTTAGCGAGTCCTGCGTAGAAATAGACGATACAAAGCAATAGCTTAATGCTGTCAATGGTCCATTTTGGGATCTCTTCGATCGAACCCTGTCTTCTTTCATCCCACGAAAAATAAGAACCTGCTGGCAAGAAGATCATCAGGAAACTAAGCGCACTGACAAAGTAATAGTGATTGAGGTAAGTAGTTTTGTCCATCAGCTCGATGTATGTGAAGCTGAGGAAAAACAGAATGATGGCTACTCTGTAGCGATACCCAATTGCTACTGCCAATGCCGCCAAACCACAAATCGCAAACAAGACGTAAGTGAAATTGCCCCATGGTTTGACCCATTCAAACCCATAGTATGAAAAAAAGAAGGAAGGTTGGACATAGAGCTTATCAACCCAGCCATTGGCCCAAAAACGGATCACGCTAAGTAGCATCATGACTCCAAAAAAAATACGAAAGACCGCTAGAGGAGCGGCCTTAGTCTTTTGCGCAAAATACGTTGAGTCAAAAATGGACATTAGTCTCCATCGGCATCCACAAAATCCACTCGTATATTGAGGGCTTGAAACATGTCCACTTTCATGTTTACGACATTCTTTTGCAGCTCATCGTAAGTCTCGAGCATCAAAGTATTTTCATTTTCAACCTGAGCTCGAAAATCATCCGATAGGAGATTGGCTTTTGCCTGGGCCAGATCGAACTGAAGATTTATTGTCTGCGACAGGTCTTCACCATCACTGATGGTGTTAACAAATTCCAAATAGCTATTCAAGCTCTCACCTTGACCACTTGCAGACTGTCCATTAAAAAAATCCCTCATTGCATCAAACCCCGCCGAGTACAGTTCCTTTGACTTCTGGCTATACAATCCCTCCACTTTTTCCGGCAGTTTTGATCCAGCAAAGACACCCGCAGGAATACCGATTTTACCAGCTCTCAAATGCTTCTCGTAGTAGAACAAGTAGTCATTCACCAGCTTATTTACAGAAGAGGTAGATTCCGAGCCACTGTTGTTTACAAATGCATCCCTATATCCATTCTCCCAATCATTAAGCACAATTTGCGCCAACGATGAAAGCCTCCCGGTCAAGTCCGTGAGAAAAGTGCTGTACAAAGAGGATGTGGTCTCCTCAAGAAATAGGTCTACGATCTCCTGATCTGTTGCTCGTACTCCATAGATCAAATACTCGATCGCTGGAAAACCCTGCTCATCTTGCTTATTGACAGATGTCAAATCGTAATTACCTGATTCAATGGTGGCAATCATATCGGAAGTATTGGTCGGGTAGATATTCGTATAGTTGATCAAAGTGATCTCTTCAGCTTTTCCTATTTCAAAGAAGCCGACCGCTTGCCACGAAAGGTTCGCAGAAAGCCAGGAAGCTCTTAATCCATTGAGATTATCTACAGTTGGATCCACTACAAATTCATTAGCAGATGTATTCAAGTCATTTAGAGAAGAAACATATGCTTGATAGCCTGGGATAATGATATTGTCAGCCCAATTGGCAAGCATCGCTTGTCGGTCAAAATTATCTACAGAGTCCCCCGAATCGTCTTCTGAACATCCAATCAAAAAGATCGAAACTCCCGAAAAAATCAAACCCATCAATACATTTCTTTTGCTCATCATTATCTCGTTATTCAGTACAAAAAGGGGCTTCAGCCCCTTTCAATCATTTTTATTACTTCAATACGTCTAACTTCCTGCCTGCTCCACCGTGAAGCTGAATCGGGAGGCTATCTCGGTAGAGACATCATCCAAAATAGTAGATGTCACATCCCAAAATCCATTACCCGCCATCAGGCTATTAATCATATCTTGAACCTCGCTTCTGGAGAAGTACGGTGTATTTGTACCTGGCTGCCTGGTGAATTGCAAGCTGTAGATGAAGCCATATCCTTCCGAAAGGTCGTGAAAGGCGGACCCATTGTCCCTTCCGATATTAGCTTTCGCTTGTTGCAAATAGTAAACCGCTCGAACAGCAATCACATTGGATATTTTTTCTCTGACAATATCCGCCTGGATGTCTCGCAATGCATAGTCGCCTGCTACGATAGCAGCTCTTCCAAGTTTAAATGCGTTGTAGATGTCTGCGGCAATTCCCTCAAAATCTGCATCACCTTCAACTCTTCCAATGTATTTGTTCAAAAAGCTATCATCACTACCTATGGTTGGGTTCGGATCAGTGAGATCGGTTGCAGTACCATACGCATACCCGTACGCCTCATCCCACTTATGCTCCATGTTGGTGTAGGTCTTTCCGTCTGCTACTCTTGCAAGGTCATTGTCTTCTATATTGCTACCTGCATCAAGCACCGACGTACTTACATAATTGTTCAAGATCTGATCTGCCATGAGCGCCCCGATCAGCCCTTTTCCAAAAGCTTGATCATACTCTAGTCCTTTTGCACTTACATAGCGAACAGGGCCACCTCCAGCTTCCTGAATGAAACCAGCCTGCCCAGCAGTCGCTTCAGTTGTCCAATTGGGAAAAACTTCTGAGACTTGAGCAGCAATCCACCCATCAAAGTCTGCCTTTATCGCTGCAGCGTCTGTTGCGTTAGTAGAGAAAAAGTCTGAAGAGGCAGCTGTTTTGCTCCTTACGCTTTTGTCCGAAGCATTTAAAGTTGCATCAGCAAAGTCATCATTTCCTTCCACATGTGCGTACATCGCGTCAATAGTTGCCTCAGCCTCCGCAAGCGTATTATCCTTCAGAGCTGAAATAATTTCCTCCGCCATGAGGATGCGAGTAGTTTGCCCACTAAATGAAACGGTAGAAACCCCATCTCTTGCAAATGCATACGTTATCGGCTCATCAATTGCGATTCCGGAATCATCGTCATCTGAACAGCTTGAGAATATCAGGACGGATAGAATTAATGAAAACTTACTTAGATGTACTATGCGCTTCATTTCGATTTGTGAATTTATATGTGATTTGTCTATTTAGAACCTTTCTAAACAATGTAAAAATGAAAATCCAGCCTAGTCTGTGCAATCGCTACCAATCAGGAATTTTATTTAACTATTTGTAGCTAGGTCAATCACTAGAAGTAGTGATTTTGCTGCGGAGCTGTGAACTAAGTAGGTGGGGCTTTGCTTTAACTATCTAGATTCGATCCAAATAGTAATTTTACATTCTTATTTTCTCTTTTGTGAAACTATCTTCCCTTCGATCTAATGAGCCTCACACCATTGCGGATGTTGAGGAAAGTGAGCTAAAACATCGACTTTACGAGATGGGTATCTACCCGAATCAAGAGCTCAAATTAATGAACAAGGCACCTCTTGGAGATCCGCTGCTGGTACAAGTTGATGGGCAGTTGATCATGCTTAGGCTTAATGAAGCCGAATTAATTGTAATGAAAGAAAAGTAAAAGCCTTGGCAAAAACAATCGCACTTGTTGGGAATCCTAATGTTGGTAAGAGTACCATCTTCAACTTATTGACTGGGCTCAATCAAAAAGTAGGAAACTACCCGGGAGTCACCGTAGATAAGAAATACGGCAATTTGAAGATTGAGAAGGAGGCGTATGAGGTAGTAGACCTTCCGGGCACTTACAGCATCAACCCAAAAACCGAAGACGAAAAGGTGGTCTTCGAATACCTCACCAAAGAGAAGTCACCAGATCTGGTAGTTGTGGTTACCGATGCTGTCAACCTTCAAAGAAACCTCCTCCTATTTACACAGGTCTATGATCTGAATTTGCCGGTTTTGCTGGTCCTGAATCGAATTGATCTGGCGGAAAAGGATAACGTTGAGATCCCAATAGATAAACTGAGTTCCCTTATTGGTGATGTGCCAGTAGTCCGAATGAACGCTAAGCAAGGAGAAATAGATGATCTAAAGGAAGCAATTCACTCCTACAAAAGACCAAAAGCATGGCAACCATTTTACCAAAGCGACAATGGTGTTGATTACTTAAAAGAGACGGAGAAAAGATATCAAAGCATAGGTAAGCTTCTCAAGTTTGTGCTGAAAGAAAAAAGGCCTGCCGCTTCTTTGACAGACCGTATTGATAAGGTCCTGATTCATCGATTCTGGGGTTACGCCATCTTTCTAGCCATCTTGTTTGTGATCTTCCAATTCGTCTATGTCTTTGCGAATGTACCGATGGATCTCATCGACCTGTTCTTTGTCAGCTCAAGTTCCTTTCTGGCTGAGACTTTACCAGATGGGCCGCTAAGCTCGCTGCTTACCGAGGGTATCATCCCGGGAATCGGTGGAGTAGTCATCTTTATTCCACAGATTGCATTTCTCTTTTTGTTTCTGTCGATCCTGGAAGAGACTGGCTACATGACACGGGTCGTCTTCATCATGGATCGCATCATGAGACCACTAGGATTGCATGGGAAGAGTGTCGTACCGCTCATATCTGGTGTTGCATGTGCCATTCCCGCTATCATGTCCAGCAGAGCCATTGACCAGCCCAAAGAGCGGCTGATCACCATTATGGTTACTCCACTCATGAGCTGCTCTGCAAGGTTGCCGGTCTATATTTTGCTGATCTCATTAACCGTACCGGACACATTGGTTCTGGGCGCTTTCAACCTCCAGGGGCTCGTTCTTTTTGGAATGTATGTCCTAGGTTTTGTTGCGGCTTTGGTATTCGCATTGATTTTCAAAGCCATTTTGTTAACGAAATCGAAGAGCTTTCTGATCATGGAAATGCCAAGGTATCAGCTGCCTCGCTTTAAGAATGTCTTTTTCAATGTCTATGAAAAAAGTAAAGCCTTTGTCTGGGGAGCTGGCAAAATCATTTTGTCTATTTCTATCATTCTGTGGGTTTTAGGCTCGTATGGCCCAGATTCATTTAGCCCGTCGGAGAATTCTGAAGAAATTGTTCAGCAAACCTCCTTGGAAGAGTCATTCATCGGAATCATGGGAAAACAGATAGAGCCGGTTATCCGGCCACTTGGCTATGATTGGAAAATCGGTATCGCGTTGATAACCTCGTTCGCTGCGAGAGAGGTATTTGTAGGCACGATGGCTACCATTTATAGCATAGATGCGGAAGACGCGGAGTTGTCGCTGTTGGCTAAGATGAATGCGGAAGTAAACACCATTACCGGTGAGAAAAGATATGGCCTAGCCACTGGTATCTCTTTGATGATCTTCTATGCCTTTGCCATGCAGTGTATGAGCACCCTTGCAGTCACAAAACGTGAAACAAAAAGCTGGAAATGGCCTTTGGTACAAATGGGGTACATGACAATTCTCGCTTATGTTAGTTCTTTAGTGGCATACCAGATATTATCATGATTCAGCTATCAATCGTAGGTCTTCTATTCCTTTCCTCGTGCTACCTATTAATTCAGCCATTTCTTGGTCCAAAGAAAAAAGATCCAGGTTGCGAGAAGTGTGGTAAATAATTACCTGTGATATAAATCAGTCTAATAGGTGGTCTAACTCAATATTCTGCACTATCAATTCTTCTAGCCTTGTAACATGTCTTGAGCGGAAACGCTCAATCAATTCAGTTACAAAAAGAAGAAATTATGAAAGCTCAATCTCAAACGCTCCAAAGCAAACCCATCACAATTAGTAGCCACACTGGACTTTTCCAGCAATTCATAGCGTGGACAGACAGAATGGATTACTACCGCGTGGTTATCCTGGCTGCTATGATCATGGCTCAAACTTGTATCACAGCACCTATCGCGCTGTACACGATGAACCTGGTCTACGGCTTCCAGGACTTCCAACTCTATATAGTGGTCCTTGGCTTGTTTTCGGTACTGGTGACTAACCTGGCTGTGCAACCGATGCGAGTAACCATCCCGGTTTTCCTTTTGGCATCCTTAGGTCAGATCTTGATTGCTATCGTTAATCTTTTTGCGCTATTGTAATCAATCCCTCTGGATCTTGAAACTTTCAATGGGTGGCAAGGTTGAAGAGTAAAATTCTCTTGAACCATGCCAGAACTCCCGGAGGTAGAAACTTTTAAAAAGTACATTGAAGGTACGTCACTCCACCAGAAAATTGTGGGAATTGATTGTGCCGATAATCGTTTGCTAAAACAAGATATTGACTTGTTTGAATCAAGTCTTATCGGACAGTCTTTCACAGAAACGAAGCGAACAGGGAAATACCTTTTCCTCAGAACCTCAGGGAACAAGACGGTGGTGATGCACTTTGGGATGACGGGAAGGCCTGCCTACTATTATGGTCCCGAAGCTAGGCCCAAGTACGCGCACATCGTCTATCAATTTTCCAACGGTTACAACCTTGGTTTCCAAAACCGTAGAAAGTTTGGATGGAATGATCTCACTGACAGTGTTGATGGCTATGAAAAGAAGGTAGGACTCAATACGGACGCACGGATCATGACCTACGAAGCTTTCAAGGCGGCTATCCAAAAAAGAAAAACCTTCGTGAAACCGGTATTGATGGACCAGTCTGTGACTGCTGGAATTGGAAACTGGATGGCCGACGAGATTTTCTATCAAGCGCAAATTCATCCACAAAAGAAGATCCCTCAACTCT
>CAYYNA010000182.1:5080-7281 GCA_964472815.1 uncultured Roseivirgaceae bacterium | reverse complement strand
GCTGAAACAGAATAATTTATTCGAAAACCAAAACCGACATTAAGAACATTCTAAAAAATAGACCAATGAAAAAAATCGTATTAACAATAATGACTGTATCCATCGTAAGCCTTGCTTTCTCGCAGGAAGTAGTTACGAAATACATGGATAAATATGAGAATGACGAAACCTTTACCAAGGTATCTGTAAGTAGCAAAATGTTTTCGCTCTTTGCTGAAATGGAAGGAAGTGAAGAAGATGAACAGCTGTTCTATGACATCACCAGTAAGCTAAAGGGAATGAAAGTGGTAGCTAGCGAAAAGGTATCAAAACCAAAAGAGTTATATAGTGGGGCCGTTTCAGATGTAGAAAAAGCTGGTTTTGAAGAGCTGATGACGGTGAAGGATGCCGAGGAAAATGTGAAAATATCCATTAAAGAAAAATCCGGCACCATAGAAGAGTTGATCATGGTGATGGGAGGCAAAGAGCAGTTCGCAATGGTGAGTATTTTCGGAGAGATTGACCTTAAGGAAATCTCCAAGCTTGCTAGCTTAATGCGCGTCAATCAGTTGAAATATCTGAAAAACTTAGACGATGTGATTGACTAAGAATTATTCAAGTTGACAAGTGGCTGTCGGTTGCATGGACCGGCGGCCATACTTTTTTTATAAATTGGACTAAATGCAAAAAACCTTTTCTCTACTTCTACTCCTACTTTCCATTACTACCACAGCTCAAGAATCAATCATCAAGGAATTCTCTGAGCCTAGAAGACCAAGAAGGTGGCTAAACCCTATCTGCTTATATCCTAGCACCTTAAGGATGATCAACATTTCTGGCAATCCAGATTATAATGAGCTGGTCAATGATATAGAGAAAATACTAATCTACACCCTAGATTCGGCAACCACAGTTTCGGACGATTATGACTCATGGATCTCTGATTATGAGGAGATTGGTTTTGAAGAATACATAAGCCTTTACGGGGAGCAGACTATGAAGATTTATGGAAAGGAAGAAGAGTATGTAGGTGTGGTTAAAGCTGAAGGTAGACTACTCACTTTCTACCTCCGTGGGGCAATTCCTTTTCACAAAATACCAACATTGATTAATTCTTTCGGCGAAGGTGATTTTCTAAACATTGTAACGGATCAGTTCAAATGAGTAGTGTTTTAAAGATCAATAGCCTGACCAAGAAGTACGGTAAGCTCATAGCAGTAAACCAATTGGATTTATCCATCGAGCAAGGACAGATCTACGGCATCTTAGGTCCAAATGGAAGTGGGAAAACAACAACACTGGGAATGATACTGGATGTGGTAGCACCTACCCACGGAAGCTTTGAATGGTTTGGTGGGATGAACCACGTGGAAGCTCGCCAAAAGATTGGTTCAATTCTTGAAACACCGTGCTTTTATAGCTATCTCACCGCCACTCAAAACCTGCGAATAGTAGCGCACATTAAAAATACTGATACAGCCAGAATAGATGATATTCTGAAGCAAGTCAACTTGTATGAGCGCCGAAACGACAAGTTCAAGACGTATAGTTTGGGCATGAAGCAGCGACTTTCGCTTGCAGCTGCACTTCTTTCAGATCCTCCTGTTTTGATGCTTGATGAACCCACCAATGGACTAGATCCAGAGGGTATTGCTGAAGTCAGACAGTTGATTAGAGATATTGCCGCTAATGGAAAGACCATCATCATGGCGAGCCACCTACTGGATGAAGTGCAAAAGGTGTGCACCAACTTCTGCATTCTAAGAAAAGGTGTAAAACTGCATGAAGGATCGGTCCATGAGATTCTTGGGGAAACCAATGTTGTTGACATTTTAGGCGATGATTTGGCCCAACTGTCAGTTGAGGTAGAAAAATTCAAGGGCGCAGAAAAAGTGCAGAAAGAAAATGGCTCGATAAAAGTCTTCTTAACCGAAGGGCAGTCATCTGCTGAGCTGAACAAATATTGCTTCGAGCAGGGAATAACCTTGAAAAAGCTCATTCCTCAGTCCAAGTCCCTAGAACAAGAATTCTTAAAAATCCTTAAAGAAAATGATTAGAGCTTTTAAACTGGAATGGCTTAAAATCCGACACTATAAGGTTTTTTGGATCCTATTTGGCCTGTATCTCATCACGCAATTTATCATTACGAATGGCGGAACTTTTCTGCTTGAGTGGCTCGAAAGTAAAGGCGCTGATTTCGATGGGATTCAGCCAAGTATTGT
>CAYYNA010000182.1:0-4980 GCA_964472815.1 uncultured Roseivirgaceae bacterium | reverse complement strand
GCTCTGATTACTGGACTTACCTATTCTCACGTAACTGATGTAAAATACATTTTCTCAGAAATAGACTACATCTTTTCTTATTTCCTCCAAATCATTGCTTTCTGCCTTTTCGCATTTTGTGTGGGACTTGTAATAAAGAAAGCAGGCTTTGCTATTGTATTCATATTGATCTATTCCATTTTCCAGCTAATCATTACTTCCATCTTACAGTTTTCTGATTGGACTAAAGATTACATGGCCGACTATGTGAAATTCTTCCCATTGTATTCTATAGAAAAACTGACGGGAAAGGTCTATGAGAGCCCTTTTGCTCGTTACCTTTTGCAGGAAATTAAAACGGATATTTTCTGGTATGAGTATTTGATCGTGTTCGCCTGGATTGGAATTTTCTGCGGCTTTATTACGTATCTATTGAACAAGAAAGACCTTAAAGCTTAAAACGAAGCTATCCGTATTTTCAGCTTGAAAAAGTATCGACTCAACTAAAGGTCGTATACAATATCATCTATTTCCTCGTTGTTTGTATATGAATAATAAAGCAGGAAGGTTATGATGAATTTTATGTCTATTGTGTTATCGTTAGTATTGTTTCCGAGCCCCACCACCGGATCAATCCAAATTGAAGATGTAGAAGTGGAATTTAGCGAGAAGGCCATTGGGATCGAAAGTGGCCAGCCTATATTCTCAAAGAGTACAAAAATCTGGGTATCTAACCCTACTCAAGAAGATTATCGGATGTATATCAACGAAGAGGAGAAGAAACTGAACGAGGAAAAGTTGGAAATATCAGGTCTGACTTCCGGTACCTACACCTTGATGATCCTCGCTCCGAAAGACTCAGATGAAGAAAACAGGACCATAGGGTTCACTATTCAATAATTGAAAAAGATGTTCGAATATGAAGCGCACTTCAAGATGGAGTTGCGCTTTTTTTATGCGTAGTTTTGATACAAAAAGACGAATATCTGGACAGTGAAAAGCAGTAATATCACAGCGATGCTTCTATTCATTCTCTGAACAAACTTGACTGTGATAAGGTGCTTCAGTTTGTGAGCGATGTAAGCTTTACCAATATCCATACTTAAAATCGTTACCAGCATACCACCAAAAAACTGAGCTCGATCATCGAATTCATAGTTGAATTGTATAGTAATCGTACTGACCCAAGTAGCCCAGAATACGATAATTAGCGGATTTAGACCATTGAGCAATAATCCTTTGAGGAAATTCTTCGCATAGCTTTTCTGATTTCCTTGAGCATCCTCCTCTTCCCCCACCTTGGGTGACTTAAACCAGGAATAGATGGCATAGGCCACCAGAGCTATAGAACCAAAGACGGCCAACCAAAACTCAATATTCTCATCTTGTAACACTGTGGACAAACCAAGAAGAACTATGACAACATAGAAGGTGTCACTAACAGAAATTCCGAGCGCTAGAAAAATGGCTCTCCTAAAACCCTGCTGAATACTGGTTTGAATCAGTGCAAAAAATGCAGGTCCCACTATTAAAAGAAAAATGAAGCCGAAAATCAGCCCGTTGACAAAAGGTGGCATCTAGTGAATAGAAATATTTTGACGCTCTAGAAATTGCTCCCAAGACTTAGCCTTTTCCTTTTTCAAGACTCTTGGGAATTTGTTTTGGCTTCCTACTTTACCATGTTCTTCCATCCACTGATAAAATACTGACGTGGGCAAAACCGAACATCTTATCTCCTTTAAAGCGGAAGTTCTCTCCACTTTGTAATCGTCATTAATCTCTTTCAAGTGCTTATCAATTTTTCCTGTCAGTACTTCTGCATCTACTTCATTATCGGTACCGATGTACCAATGATGTGCAAATAAAGTATCGGCTCTTTCTCCAAGCAAAGTAAATTCCCTAATATCGATTGCTAATTCTTTTGCCACCAACTCAATGGCTTTGTTCATATTATCAAGACTCAAATGTTCTCCACACAAACTCATAAAAAGTTTGGTTCTGCCTGAGATAGTAATTTGGCAGTCATCTAGTGAAGAAAATCGGATCACATCACCAATCATATACCTCCAAGCTCCCGCATTAGTAGTAATCAGCAAAGCATAGTCTTTGTTTTCTTCTACCTGATCAATTTTAAAAGTTTCAACCTGCCTTCTCAATTTTCCGTCTTCATCAAAATTTTCTTCATTGAATGGAATAAATTCATAGAAGATCCCATTATTTAAGACCAGCCTCATTGACTTGCTACCTGGAAGTGCTTGGAATGCAAGAAATCCCTCTGATGCAAGATAAGTCTCCATGTAGATTAGTGGCTTGGCAAGCAGCTTTTCAAAGCCCACACGATAGGGTTCAAATGAGACACCTCCATGCACAAAGATTTGCAGGTTAGGCCAGATATCATGAATGGTCTTCACTTTGTATCTGTCTATAATCTTTTCTATGAGAATCTGCAGCCATGCAGGTACGCCGGCTATAATGCCAATGTCCCAATCTGGTGCTTTTTTTACAATTTCCTCAAGTTTGTCATTCCAATTCCGAGTTCTTGAAATCTTTTTACCTGGTTTATAAAAGCGTTGAAACCAAAATGGAATTTGCGAGGTGGTAATACCACTTAAGTCACCTTCAAAATAGCTTCCGCTCTTCTTAAGATCTGTGCTTCCCCCTAGCATCAAGATTCCTTTTGAAAACAAGGAGGCAGGCAAATTGTATTTGCTCATCGTCAGCATTTGACGCGTTGAAGTCTTTCGAATTGACTTCAACATATCTCTAGTGATTGGGATGTGTTTGGAAGGTGAACCCGAAGTACCAGAACTCAATGCAAAGTATTTTATGCTACCCGGCCAACAGATATCCTTCTTTCCCTCAAGAGCGAGATGCCACCATTCATCATATATGGAATCGTAATCGAAAATGGGGACATTCTTTTTGAAGATATCATAGTAACTACCAGGGTTCCTTTTCTTAAAAGACGAGAGAATCTCATTGAAATTATAGGTTTGGCCGAACTGGGTACTCTGGCAAGTAATAAGCAAATTCCTAAGTTCCTGTTTCTGAAGGTCTTCCGGAGAACTATACATCTGCTCCAAGCTCTCACGCAATGTCACTCCTCTCTTCAATAATGTGCCTAAGATTGCCATTTATTAAAAATGTCTTAAACTTTTGCCGACCTTTCAAATTTAGTTGATAGAAAGTTATTCTAGATGAGTAAAGTGATATCTAATCTTCAAGATGTTAGACAAACCATTCCAAAGGAATGCACGCTTGTGGCAGTCAGCAAAACGAAACCAATTGAGGACCTCCAAGAAGCTTATGATGCTGGCCAAAGAGACTTTGGCGAAAACAAAGTCCAGGAACTTACGGATAAGGCATCTAAACTACCATCTGATATTCGATGGCACATGATCGGGCATTTGCAAAGGAACAAGGTCAAATACATAGCTCCATTTGTTCATCTAATACATGGCGTTGATTCGCTCAAACTTCTGGCGGAGATAAATAAACGAGCAAAAAATGAGGCACGAATCATTCAATGCTTGCTGCAAGTCCACATTGCTGAAGAGCAATCAAAATTTGGTTTTGATGTCGAAGAGATCACACAATTAATCTCGGAAGATCCGATCAGCAGCCTTGAGCATATAGAAATTATTGGGCTAATGGGAATGGCTACTTTCACTAAAGATGAAGACCAAGTAAGAAGAGAATTCAATTCGCTCCAAGAGCTTTATCAAAAGTGTCAAAGCTCGAAAATTAGCAACATGAAAATATCTACCCTTTCCATGGGAATGAGCGGTGACTACCGCATTGCGATAGAAGAAGGAAGTAACATGGTAAGGATAGGGAGTGCTATCTTCGGAAGCAGGGAATATCAATAACTCCCGTCAGCTTCTTTTCGAAGCACGTTTGTAACAATCTTTACTCTTGCTGGACTATTGACTGAGTTAGAGATGACAGTAATCACTTTGTTCTGCACTCCATATTTTCCAGTGCTGTTAAAAACTACCTTAAGATTAGCTTTTGCTCCGGGTGCCACTGGTTCTCTCGGCCACTCTGGGGCTGTACATCCACAGGTTGTCCTCACATCTGAAAGTATTAGAGGTTCATTTCCTGTATTTTCAAACTCAAAAACGTGTTCTACTCTGTCACCTTGTGTTATGTCTCCAAAATCAAATGACTTCTCAGCAAAATAAATCTTTGGCCCTGTCAAAGGTTCTGTATCTTCTTGTGCAAAACCAACCAAACAAATTACCAACAAGGAGATCGACATTAAATATTTCATATTGCTTTTCTTAGTATCATTCTTGAATGTAAAGTTAACGAAACAACAGGCTATATGTTAAACCAATCCAATCAAAATGACTCACCATTTGCATTCAAAATAAGAGTTCGTGTATGCGGAGTACTGAAAGAAAATGATCGTATTCTCTTGCTAAAGCACATGGGAATCGGTCCTGCAAATTTTCTTTGGTCACCTCCCGGAGGTGGTGTGGAATTTGGTGAAAGCATGGAGAACACGCTTATAAAGGAGTTCTTGGAGGAGACAAACTTGAACATTTCTGTAGACCAATACCTCTTTGCCAATGAACACATAGATTCTAAGCATCATGCGGTTGAACACTTTTACAAAGTATCACGAGTATCGGGAGAACTTAAGGTTGGTTTTGATCCAGAACTAGACTCTTCGAATCAGATCATTAAAGAGGCGAAATTTTTTGATAAAAGTGAGTTGGATGCGCTCGAAAAAGCCACTATTCACAGTTCATTCCTTGTCGCAAAATCAAGAGATAAAATTGACGATCTCAGGGGTTTGATTACTTTTAAGGCTTAATAGCTTGAAACCACTTCTAGAATCAGCTTTAAATAATTATAATTGCAAAAACCTAGCTAACAAGATAATTAAGTAATGAGTAAAACGAAGATTATTTCTGTGGTCATGCTCGTTGTATGGGTATGTTTGGCCGTATTTCTGGTATACAGTATTAAGTCATCCATAGATGAGAAAGAGCG
>CAYYNA010000181.1:0-7350 GCA_964472815.1 uncultured Roseivirgaceae bacterium | reverse complement strand
TTTGGAAAAACGGGGCTCCTCTTCCCTCATAAACCCTACAAAGGATGGGGTTTCATCTACTCGGCTTCCTTCCTTGATATTGATGGAGGGTTCGGGAGAAACAATTACGAAGGACAAGAATCCACCCTGTACGGGAACGTCATTTTCCAGAATATTATTGGAAATACCATGCATCAGTACAAGACTGGCGCCAGTATATTGTACGACAACTTTGATGAGATCTACGCAGATTCCGCCTTTAGTAGACAGGAAATAATACCAGGTATCTATTACGAATACACATTCACTCCCAGCGATAAATTTTCCCTTTTGGCTGGAGCACGAACTGACTTTCACAACCTGTACGGAACCTATTTCACACCGCGAATTCATTCCAGACTGCAGATCTCACCAAGCACAACACTGAGAGCTGCCATCGGCAGAGGATACCGAACAGCCAACGCAATCATGGAAAATAGCAGCATTCTTGTTTCCTCTAGACAGCTCATTATTGAAGAGGAACCAGAGCCAGAAGTAAGTTGGAACTTAGGTGGAAGTTTGGTAACTGCATTAAAGATTGGGGAAAGAGAACTTACGCTCACTACCGACTACTTCTTCACCAGTTTTGAAAATCAGTTGATCTATGACATGGATGCAAACTCCAACCAATTGCGAGTATATAATCTCAGAGGAGATTCTTATGCACATAGCTTTCAAGTAGAGGGCAAGTACCAAATCTCCGACAGACTAAGTGCAAAAACAGCCTACAAATTGTATGATGTGAAAGCCACAATCAACGGTGAGCTTAGGGCAGTCCCATTCAATGCTAGAAACAGATTTTTTGTAAATACTGCCTACGCAACAAAATTCGATAAGTGGAAAGCAGATGCCACCTTGAATTGGTATGGTTCCAAAAGACTTCCCAGCACTTCGGACAAACCTGTGGAGCTACAGCGAAGTTTAGCATCACCTGACTTCTTCTTGCTAAATGCACAAGTTAGCCGTGGATTCCGATGGGGCAATGTTTATGTCGGATCGGAAAACTTACTTGGCTTCACACAAGGGGAACCCATTATAGATGCCGAAAATCCATTTGGCGATGAATTTGATGCTTCAATTGTTTGGGCACCTATAGCTGGAAGAATGATCTATGCTGGGTTTAGATATAAAATAAAGAATTGAAAATGAGAGAATTGAAAAATAGCTTACTTATCACGCTCATGTCAGTTACTGCATTGAGCGGGATCTATGGTCAACAAAAACCTATTGAGGTTTCTAATGGATATCAAATTGAGATCCAGACCTCTGCGATATGTGCCATGTGCCAATATGCCTTAGAGAAAGACCTAGCATTTGAAAAAGGGGTCAAAGAAGCAATACTTAATCTGGATAACAAGGTTATGACCATCACGTATAATCCTAAAAAAACTGACGACCAGACGCTCAGGGAACGAATTACCAAAGTCGGGTATCACGCCGATACACTCGCAAGGGATCCAGAAGCTTACGCCAACTTACCGATGTGCTGTAAGGATGGTAGTCATGGAACACCTGTGCCACAGGTCCCACTCAAGTCAAAAAAGGATAGCAACTAGAAGGTGAATATTTACCAAGAAAATCTCCAAGAGCTGGACATAGAATCCAAGCAACTCTCAGTAAGTGATCGCCGAATCAGTATCCTCCGGTTACTAATTATGGTAGCAGCTGGACTGCTGTTTTACCAAGGTTATTTACAGGAAGATTTTCTCTTTTACTTAGCCTCAATCGTCTCTATGGCGGCTTTTTTGATCCTTATTAAGCGGCACCAGTCTATTAGGTGGTTAAACCGACTAGCCAAATCAAAGATGAAGGTGAATGAAAATGAGTTGGAATTTCTTGCAGGACAAAACTTTCCCTTCGAATCAGGAGCGGAGTTCATCCAGACAGACCACCCCTACTCGTACGACTTAGACTTCTTCGGTAAGAAGTCCATCTTTCAGCTACTAAATAGAACAGGTACAGTACGAGGAAAAGAAATCCTTGCCGAGAGCCTTTTACATATCCAGGACAAAGAGGAGATACTTGCGACACAAGATGCGGTGAAGGAGTTAACTCCAAAGATCTCCTGGCGCCAACATTTCCTAGCCCTAGGATCCATCGATAAAGAGAGCAAGGAGAATTATGAGGATATAGTCACCTGGTCAAAAAGAACCCCTATTCAGGAGAGTGCTATTCTGAGAATTCTCTCCTTCCTACTGCCAGCTGCAACTATACTAACCCTGGTTCTTAGCTTCCTACTCTCTGGGGCGCTCTATGGAAATCTCACTTTTTTGCTTTTCCTGATTAACCTTGGGATTCTTATCACTAAGTCTAAGACGGTAAGAGAAGAGCTTGTTCCCTCCACGAAGGTGGAAGTAATTCTCAAGCACTACTCCCTTTTGCTAGAACTTATCGAGAATCAAGAATTTCATTCCTCCAAGCTCAAGACACTACAAAAAGAGCTAGTGTCAAAACATACTAAAGCAAGTACAGCCATTCATCAGCTTTCACTTCTTTTCGGCAGAATGGAGCACGTAGTAAATATCTTTGCTAGTCCGCTATTCAATGGTTTTCTTCAATACCACATCCATGTGCTGAGAGGCCTATCTAGATGGAGAGAAAATCACGGGGTACATATCCAGGAATGGCTAGATACACTAGGAGAATTTGAAAAGCTAAATAGCCTAGCAAACTTTAGCTTCAATAACCCAACATATACTTTTCCATCAATTAACACTAGCTATCAAATCCAGCTGGAGAATTTGGGACATCCGCTACTAACTAAAGAAAAGGCTGTCACCAACTCAATCAATTTTGCAGAGAGCAGATTCTTCGTGCTAACAGGATCCAACATGTCTGGTAAAAGTACCTTCTTAAGAACAGTGGGTGTGAATATGGTTTTTGCGGGAATTGGAGCTCCCGTTTTCGCTACCGAAGCAAACGTACATCCCCTTCCAGTACTTGTATCCATGAGACTATCCGATAGCTTGACAGATAGTGAATCCTATTTTTATGCGGAAGTCAAGCGACTGAAGTCCATCATGGACCAACTTGATAAGCAGCCATCCTTCGCGCTATTAGATGAACTCCTCCGCGGTACCAACTCAGATGATAAACGAGAAGGCACACTGGAAGTGATTAGAAATATGGCGCAAAGGCAAGCTTTTGGAGGGATCGCCACGCATGACTTGGAAGTCTGCAAGGTCACAGATGAGTTTCCTGAAGTACTTAGCAATAAGCGATTTGAAGTAGAGATCGTAAATGATGAACTAGTTTTTGACTACAAGCTGAGAGAAGGTATCTGTGAAAACAAGAGTGCCAGCTTCATCATGAAAAAAATGGGGGTAATATAGGCATGAGCTAGTTTTTCTTCTTCGACAGCATCCACTCATAAATAGAAGCACTGGAATATGTTTGGGTCCAGGCATCATGACCTGAATCAGGTAAGCTGGAAAAGAGGTAATCGAATTGGATTTCTTCTGCGGCCAGGGATACCGTTCCCAGTTCGTGGAAATTAAAATAAAGTTGGTCTTGCAGGTAATCAACAGTCTCGCGCGAATAGTCATAGGTCACGCGCTCGTCACCTGTATTATGCACTACCCAAGTGGGCGTATTCTCTAATGCCTCACATCTCGATTCACAATTTATCCTCCCTGCTATGGCGATCATTGCGGCAAATCGGTGGGGGAGTCTTTTTGCAATTCCCCAGCAGCCAGAAGCACCTTTGCTAAGTCCGGTAATGTAAGTTCTCGTAGGATCGCCATTGTAATTTTCATTGACAAAATCCAAAATACCTTCCATGCTCTTGGAAAACTGAAACCATTGCCTTTTTTCTGGTGGACCTGCTTTCAGATGTGGATTAATAATAATGAACTGGTCTCCTACTGTGTTGTAAAGAGTGCTTTTTTCCTCTATTGCGTGCTTAGCCGGGCCGTACTCCTTCACAGCTTCTATCCTATGATTCATCCCCGTGGAACCTTGCAAAAACAAAATAACCGGCCATTTCTTATCAGAGCTGTAGCCTCTTGGCAGGTATAGGTAGTATCCATCCATCGCGCTGTTAGAGAGAATTCCGTCAGAAATGAACAGTTGACTACCCGGTTTTGGGGTTTGAGTACATCCGAAGATGAGTAAGATCAAGGGAAACGGTGAAACCTTCTTGAGCACGCTTTTTAACATGTCCAGCAAGATATGCTATCTTTCAAAAAAGAATCCCCATGCGCCTTTTGCTTTCCCTTTTGCTACTCCCTGTTTTCGCGAGCAGCCTTCAATCGCAATCCAAGGCAGACGATCCGAAAATCACTGAATTGGTCATGTCCATGTCTCAGCGATCATTGGTTATGCCGGGTTATCTCACAGAGTTGAAAGCATTAATTGCAAAACAAGCATACAATTTTTGGCAGGAAGGAAATGTAGATCCTTACGTATCACACCTCAATGTCTACCAAGCGCTTTATGAAGCCAATAAGTACCTAGGATACGACTCTGCAAGAAAGCTTGCTTATAATCAAATTGGGTTTCACTCCAATGCTGTGACGTCCGTTGTGTTCGGAAAGGACCCGGATTTCTACTACTCTTCCTCTACAGATGGAAAAGTCCTAAAATGGGATATCAATAATCCAAAATCTATCCCAGAGACTGTCTATGAGTCCAAGAAAATCATCCAATCCTTAGAAATATCGGATGATGGGCAGGTACTCATGGCGATCTTTTATCAAGAAGGGTTGGCACTAATACCTACAAGTAAAGACTTCAAGGGAGACATCTCGATCCTGGAAGATCCGGAACGTATCCAGACCGCCACCTTCATGCCTGGCGAGCGCAAATACTTGAGCGTAAGTAAAGAAGGTCAACTTATGATGAAGGGATTTGATGCAGAAGTAGATAGCGTGGGTAAAACTGCCCTGACCATAAATCAAATTAAAGTAGACCCTAAAAGTGGAACCATCTATGCCGGATCTGAAGAAGGTGTCTTGGAGGCTTGGCAAAAGCCATACGCTGTAAAAGAGTCCCCTATTGACGATATCATCGGTGATTGGAAAGAACAAAGCTACTTCGGCTACAAGCTAGGCTCCTTCTCCATCAATTGTCTCGATGTGAGTCCAAACAAAAACATCCTGGCCATCGGAAGAGATCGCGGAGATGTCATTCTATGGAACATCCCAGGAAAAAAGCTCATTCGAATCATTTCCGGTCACCAGAGTACTGTCACCGATTTACAGTTCAGTCCTGATGGTAACAAGCTTCTGACCACTAGCAGAGATGGTACAGCAAGGGTATGGTTTCTGAGCGAGTCGAGAAAACTTCCCATTATTTTGAACGACCATGACGACTGGGTCCTTACCGGCAGCTTTGATCCAACCGGAGATAAAATACTTACCGGATGCGGGGATGATTTCATTCGGGCCTGGCCCGTCGAGCAGTCTGCACTTGCCACGCGGATCTGCGACTACATTGATAGAGATATGACCACCGATGAATGGAATGAATTCGTGGGTAAAGACTTTCAGTTTGAGCCTAGTTGCAACTAGCCTTATCTCAAGTCTGGAAGCTTAGTATACTCTGGGAAATTTCCGAAAAGCTGCTCTCCTGAATCTGAATTGGTCACTGCCTCTACCAGGTATTGGCCACCAACAAAGCATCCTTTCCAAGATTCACCAATTCCTCCGAAAGTCGCTTCTCTGTCACCCCGTGACTTCATTTTGTTTACTCCTACCTTAAAGCCGCGAAGCTGTCCAGCAATCTCCTTTGACTCCTCATTATTATCGCAAGCAATCGAAGATACCAAAGCACCATTCGAGACGTTCATTTCACTCACCAACTCATCTCTATGATCAACTAAGACTATGCTATCTAAAGGTCCAAAAGGCTCATTGTGATACAATTGCGCATTCCTTGGTAAGTTGAGTAGAGAAGCAGGAGCAAAATAGGCCGACGTATCCTGATGGGGTAAGAAATTGTTGTCATCCAACTCGCCTTGAAAGATGGACACGGCACCCTTGCCCAGGGCGTCATTATACATCACATTCACATCGCTTGCTTTTTTGGAATTTATGAGTGGCCCAAAATCATAGGATGGAGGGACCGTCTCGCCTTCATCAACCAGCAAGGGATTTCCATATTTTAGGGATCCTAAGACTGGGAGATACATCTCCAGAAACTTCGGAAACAGCGTTCGCTGAACAACATATCGAACATATGCTGTACATCGTTGCTTGCCGTACTTGAAGCCAGATTTTAGCTGCTTTGCCAGGTTATCCCAGTCGGAGAAGTTCCAAACACCGTAGCTATTGATACCTTCCATTTCCAACATGTATCGTTTGTTCTTATCGTACAAAG
This sequence comes from uncultured Roseivirgaceae bacterium, assembly GCA_964472815.1. GTDB lineage: Bacteria > Bacteroidota > Bacteroidia > Cytophagales > Cyclobacteriaceae > Ekhidna. Next base: position 1,014 of record CAYYNA010000181.1, on the reverse strand, counting down.
AACTAGCAATAGATCGTCCGTTGCTCTTCCCTCCTACATAGGAAAGACAGTCTACAGAGTCGTGCGTAACGAGCGCCTCGCTCAACACACCGCCAGATCCACTTATCAGAGAAACTGGTAACTCGTGCCTTTTTGCTATGGCAAAACAGACGGTAAGAGACCATAAACCGCCATCGGATGGCGTCTTGGCAATCACCGTATTCCCAGCAAGAACTTGCACTAAGCAGGCATGCACAAGTACAGACAAAGGATAGTTCCAGGAAGCAATGTTAGATATGACCCCCAGAGCGATTCTTCCTTGCATCATGCATTCAATTTCATCAATGTACCATCTTACACCATCAATGCAGCGCTCTACGCCATCTAGCGCTTGATCAAAGGGCTTCCCAATTTCCCAGACCAGTAGATAAGCAAGCAAATTCTTGTGCTTCTCCATCTCATCAAGTGTTTCCGTCACTCGACGTTTCCGCTCATCTAGGTCCACCTTATTCCAACTCTTGAACTCCTTGGCACAATACTCCACCGCTTCCTTTCCTTCTTTCGTTCTCAGCATTGGATAATGACCCAGTAACGTTCCGTCAATGCATGAATTGAAAGGTTTATGATTTCCCTCATTCTCCCAATTCCCTCTGATAAGGTTGAGAATTTCTCCTTGACTGTTGAAGGCCTCAGGTGCTACTGCTTTTACCTGATCAATGAGTACGCTCCACTGAGCTTCTTTAAGGATTTGCTTTGGCATAGTTCACAAGTTAGGTACTTCTAACCTGCTCAAATAATCCTTTGTTCAAAGAGGCTTCAATCTTTCAATTGAATCGACTTACCTTTTTCGGCGCTCTCTCTGGCAGCATCCAGGATTTCCATCACAATCATATTGTTCTCAAGGGAGGATAAGTCATATGCTGAAGGTGGAACCTTATCTCGGATCACTGCTGCGAAATAGGAAAAGGGATCATCAAAAGGGGAAGCTCGTTCGTCCAGTGTAACCACCTCTTCTTCAAACCCGTCGTAACCTTC
>CAYYNA010000180.1:0-7443 GCA_964472815.1 uncultured Roseivirgaceae bacterium | reverse complement strand
GTGATCTCGCTTTTATGGTTGGTGATTTCAACGGGTATTAAACTTAGGTCGTTTAAAATTTTAGCTGGTTGTTAATCATTCACTTAGGCTTCTTTTCAAGAATGGCACCACCAATCCTGATAGGGAGCCTTTTTTTATTACCCTTGAGTGGTATACTGTTCTACAAAGCTTTTTAGCGTACGATCCGAACCGAGAATGATCAGGTGATCATCTTTGCCAATAAAGGTGTCCTCATCCGGGCTGGGGATAATGCCTTTCATGTTGTCTTTCACGCCGACCACCGTCACGCCGCAGTGCTTTTTGATCTCTAGTTCTTTCAATGTTTTATTTCGGTGTTTTTCTTTAAGCTGCTCATAACCAAATTCTTCCAGGTGATAGTTTTGACCAGAAGATCCATTGAGCAGGTTCAGAAATTCTATGACGGTTGGCTTGGTGATGAGCTGCGCCATGAACATGCCGCCCAAGACATCCGGTAGGATCACGCGATTGGCACCCGCCCGATACAGCTTGCTCTCGGTTTCCACATTGGTCGCTCTGGAAATGATATTGATGGTTTCGTGGGTGTGACGCGCCGTAAGCGTGATGAAAACATTGGAGGCATCAGAAGGTGTTGCCACGATGATGGTTTCTGCACGCTCGATTCCTACCGCTTTCAGCGTATCGTCGTGCGTAGCATCTCCGAGGTACCAAATCATCTTTTCGGGAATCTCCTCCGCTACTTGGGCATCCTTTTCGATGATGACGAAATCCCGTCCGCTTTTTTCCAGTTCCTCGCAAGCCTGCATGCCGTTCCTCCCGAACCCACAGACAATCACATGGTTTTTGAGCTTACTTATTTCCATACCTGATTTGTAACTTTTAAATATTGACTTGAGCTTACCTTCAAAGAAATAACTGGATAGGGCAGAGACCGTGTAAGCAAAAATGCCCAGGTTGAGCAGAATGTAGATCGACGTGAAGATTCGGCCTGTGGCGCTTAGTTCGGTCACTTCGGTAAATCCTACCGTACTGATCGTGATGATGCTCATATAGATGGCATCAATCAACGACACATTCTCAATCGAGATGAACCCAATGGTCCCGATAGCAATGCTACCCGCAAATAGTAGCGACGCGGTGATCAGGTTTTCCAGCTGTTTGTTCATCTAGAGAAAGATACAAACAGAATTCTGAAAATCTATGGTGCTTGCTAATTTGAAGCCGCTAGGAGAGGTAATTCTTCCAGCTTTGAACCAGATGGTCGGAACCATCAAAAAGCGGCGGCTTTACGGTCCGACTGGAGATGCCCGCTGCTTCAAGTCCCGCTTTTAGCGAAGAAGGATTACCTTCCTCTGAAGCCAGTTGATAGGCCTCTTGTAGCTGTGCATTAAGTTGATCCGCGTCGGTATGATTGCCCTGAAGTCCAGTGTTAACCATCTCTCCAAACTGATTAGGTAGCAGATTGGCTATCACACTGATAACGCCCTCGGCACCCTTCTGAATCAGCTCATTCGTAAATGAATCCTCTCCCGATAGAAACATAAACCCGTCAGGCTTCTCTTGCATAATCTTTATGCACTGGTCTAGGTCTTTGGACGCCTCTTTCATGGCCACAATGTTAGGGTGCGATGCGAGTTGTAGTGTCGTGGCTGCTTCCATATTTGAAGCTGTCCGGGCCGGCACATTGTAAAGAATAATAGGCTTTGGAAAAGCATCCGCCAATAGCTTGTAATGCCTCACAATGCCTTGCTGAGAAGGTCTGCTGTAATAAGGGCTTGCAGATAAGATGGCCGCAAGATCATAGCCTTCCAGGTCTTTTGATTTTTCCATCAGGTCATAGGTGTTGTTACCACCCAGACCAAAGACCACCGGAAGGTTTTTCTTGTTTTTGTCAAAGACGAATTCCAATATCTGGAGCTTTTCTTTCCAAGAGAAAACAGGGGATTCACCTGTGGTTCCTAAGACCACCAGGTAATCTACTCCTCCTGCAGATATGTGGTTGATCAGCTTTTCCAGGGAAGGAAAATCAATCGAATAATCGCTGTTCAGCGGTGTGGCTAAGGCTACACCAACTCCTTTAATCTCATCCATCAAATCAAATCTTTCTCAAATACTTAACTAGGTTCTGTACGGAATCTTCCGGGCTTTCTGATTGCTTAATCGACATGAGCAACAAATCCCGATACGTTTCGGTTTCGATTCCTACTTTGCAAGTGGCTTTGCTTGCGGCAAGTATGTACCTGTAGTTGATGTTTTCAGAGGAGTCTAGTGAGATTAGGAAATCAAAAGGCTGGTTGACAAACGTATGGATGCTTTCTTTTTTGATGCTTCCTACACTGGAAATGTCTTTTTTGGTAAATAAGAACTCCTGAACATTTTTTGGATCTTCGGGCTTTTCAAGGAAACCGAGCTGGCTCACCGTCTTCTCTTCATTAGCTAGCTCATTGATCAGTTTGGCGATGATGCCCTTTGCAAACTCTTCTGCATTGTAGAGAATCCCGATATTCCTGGCCTTTTGATACGTGGTGTGCTCCTTGGTCTTGGGTGCGGTCTTGGATTTATAATTCAGGAATATTCCTTTAATCATTGGTTAAAAGTTCTCTAAACGCTGTTTCATTCAAAATTGTAATCCCCAGTGACTCTGCTTTATCCTTTTTGGCTGGGCCCATATTTTCTCCCGCCACCAGATAATTGGTTTTTGCAGATATGCTACTAGAAACTTTTCCACCATTGTCTTTAATGATGGTTTTTAGTTCTTCGCGATCAAAAGACGAAAATACCCCAGAAACCACAAAAGTGAGGCCGGCAAACTTGGTACTGCCACCTTCTTTTTCTTCGATTTCAAAGCTGAGTCCGGCTTCCACCAGCTTATCTACCATGTGTACATGGCTTTCGTCACTGAAGTAATCAACGACACTTTCGGCGATACGTTCACCTATTTCATGGACGTTCTCAATTTCTTCTTTCGATGCTTGCTTTAGTGCTGCGATGGATTTGAAGTGTTGGACCAGCTTTTCAGCTACTGTCTTGCCCACATATCGGATTCCCAAACCAAACAGCACCCTTTCAAAAGGTTGAGTCTTTGAGTTTTTAATGGAGTCGATGATGTTCGTAGCTGTTTTCTCCTTGATGGACCGTTTCGTTACTTCGCCGCTCTCCTCATCTACTTCTTCAAACTGCAAGTTGTTGATGTCTTCATAGGTAAGGAAGTACAAATCAGACAAGTCACTGATTAGTTCTTTACTCAAAAAGCCTTTGATGGTTCTTGGTCCTAAGGATTCAATGTTCATGGCATTTCTGCTAATGAAATGCTCAATTCGACCTTGAACTTGTGGAGGACAGGTGGCTTTGTTTGGACAGTAGTGTTGCGCTTCACCTTCTTTTCTTATTAGAGGTGTCCCACATTCCGGGCAGCAGGTGATATATGCGTGCTTTATTTCTAAGCCTTTGCGACTTTCCTGCACCACACTTGTGATCTTCGGGATGATCTCTCCACCTTTCTCGACATTCACTTGATCACCGATCCGCACGTCTAATCTTTCGATCTCATTTGCATTGTGCAATGAGGCGCGCTTAACCGTCGTTCCTGCTAGTAGCACAGGCTCGAGTTCTGCAACTGGGGTAATGGCGCCTGTTCTCCCCACTTGATAGGAAATGTCTTTGAGCGTGGTGGTAGCTGATTCAGCTTTGAACTTATAAGAAATGGCCCAACGCGGGTTCTTAGCGGTATACCCAAGCTCTTCTTGCTGGTTGATGTTATTGACTTTGATGACGATACCGTCCGTTTCAACGCTTAGCTCGTGCCTTCTTTGATCCCAATGATTGATGTATTCCAATACCTCATCGATGGTTTTGCATTTGCGATAGGTCTGAGAGACGTTGAAGCCCACTCTTTCTAGAAATTGAAGCGATTCTTCGTGTGTATCAAAGGTGTTTTGATCGTCGATATACGTGTAGATGTAGCAGTCTAACTTCCGATCAGCTACCACCTTCGAGTCCTGCATCTTCAGTGTTCCGGATGTGGTATTGCGTGGGTTGGCCAGCAAAGCTTCGCCATCTGCTTCACGTTGCTTGTTTAGGGAAGTAAACGCTTCTTTTGGCATAAATACTTCACCTCTGGCTTCAAATGCACGTTCGGGTGCTTCACCTTTGATTTTCAATGGGATGGTTCGGATGGTTTTTGTATTCGTGGTGATATCGTCACCCTTTGTTCCGTCTCCTCGGGTTATGCCTTTTTGCAAAACCCCATCTTCGTATCGAAGGCTAATGGCTACTCCATCAAACTTCAATTCGCAGATGTATTCGTATTCGTCTGTGCCAAGCCCTCTTTGCACTCTACCGTCGAAATCCACCAATTCTTCTTTGGAGTAGGTATTTCCCAGGGAAAGCATGCGATATTGATGCTGGACCGTTTCAAACTCTTTGGTCACTTCGCCACCCACACGGGAAGTAGGAGAGTGTGCAAGTTTCAGCTCTGGATGAGATTCCTCTAGTTTCTCCAGCTCCTTAAGCTTTTGGTCAAATTCATAGTCCGAGATCTCTGGCTCGCTTTTTTGATAGTACAGATAGTTGTGGTGATTGAGCTCGTCTGTGAGCTCCTGAATGGTTTGTCTCGCTTCCTCCTTGGTCATTTTGACAAATCTATTTGATTCATCTCTTTTTAGAAATGGTTTCTACAGCGAACCCAGCTTGCTTCTCTATTTTTGCGGTATGCCTAAGGACTTCTCAAGCGAACTTCATTCGAACCCTATTTTTGGTTTGGTACAAAATGCCTCTCAGCAACTAGGATTCAAAAGTTATGTGGTCGGAGGTTTTGTACGTGACCTTATCCTAAAAAGAGCCTCCAAAGACATTGATTTTGTCTGTGTGGGCAGTGGGATCGAACTGGCAAGAAAGGTGAGTGAGCTGCTAGGTAAGGAGGCCAAACTATCCGTCTTCAAAAACTTTGGCACTGCCGCCATTCACTTTGAGGAATATGAATACGAATTTGTCGGAGCTAGGAAGGAGTCCTACCGAGAGGACTCGAGAAAACCCATTGTGGAAGATGGAACCCTGGAGGATGACCAAAACCGAAGAGATTTCACCATCAATGCGTTAGCAATAAGTCTCCAGCAGGATGATTTCGGTTCACTGGTGGACCCATTCGATGGGATGGAGGACATGAGAAACATGATGATTCGCACGCCCTTAGCGCCTGGAATTACCTTTTCTGACGACCCACTGCGGATGATGCGAGCAATCCGCTTTGCTTCTCAGCTGCATTTTGACATTGAGCCAGACACCTTTGATGGCATTATCAAGTATGTTGAGCGGATCAAAATCGTTTCACAGGAGCGCATTACGGACGAGTTAAACAAGATCATCTTATCATCTAAGCCTTCCTACGGATTTCAATTGCTATTTCATTCAGGATTACTGAAGCTCATCTTTCCAGAAATGGCTAAGCTACAGGGAGTGGAGAAAATGAATGGCAAGACGCACAAAGACAACTTCTATCATACGCTGCAAGTCTTGGATAACATCTCCGAGATGACGGAGGACCTTTGGCTGAGATGGTCAGCCATTTTGCATGACATTGCCAAGCCTGCAACGCAGCGATTCAATCAGAAGGTTGGTTGGACGTTTCATGGGCACGAAGATCTGGGTGCGAAATGGGTGCCAAAGATTTTCAAGCGAATGAAGCTCCCGATGGATGATCGCATGAAGTACGTTCAAAAGTTGGTGCGACTGCACTTAAGACCAATTGCGTTGGTAAATGATAAGGTCACCGACTCAGCGGTGAGAAGGATGGTTTTTGAAGCCGGGAGTGATGTAGGTGACCTGATGACGCTTTGCAAGGCAGATGTCACTTCCAAAAACCCGGAGCGTGTAAAGAAGTATCAAACGAACTTTGTGAAAGTCGAAAAGAAGATACAGGAAGTAGAGGAAAGAGATCGAGTCATGAATTTCAATCCTCCGGTTTCTGGCGAGCAGGTGATCGAAACCTTTGGGATTCCTCCCTCCAAAGTGGTTGGCGACATTAAGTCAGAAATCAAGGATGCGATCCTGGATGGCAAAATCAAGAACGATCCGGCTGAAGCTTTTGAGTTCATGCTCAAAATCGGAAAGAGAAGAGGGCTGACCGCCAATCCAAAAATCATTTCTGCCTCCCAGTACAAATAGTTATGTTTGCGGGCTCATTGGGGTCCTTTGACCTAATGCAAGAAATCAGATAAAACAAAATCAATGAAGAAATTACTTTTTACGCTTATTGTGAGTGGGGTGGCGTATGGTTCATTTGCCCAGAGTCAGGAAGTTATTCCCGGAGATTCTATCCCATGGGAGCTCCGAAAGCAATCTTTTATTTACAATACGGCTCTTTCGTTCAACGATCCGCTAGTGGCACGTATCGCGATCTACAATCTATTAGCAGAGAACCCTGGGAATGCAGCTCTGTACGATACGTTAGCCCTTTCCTATCTGCAGTACAACCAAAACATCTCTGCTGCGCTAGCAGCGCAGCAAGCACTACGTATTAATCCAAATGACATGTTTGCTGTCGAGGTTGCTGCCGAAGGATTTGACCAGGTAGGAGCCAAAGACAAAGCGCTCAACAACTATGAAAAACTGTACCTGAATAATCAAGACATCAATACGCTTTACAAAATCTCGTTCTTGCAGTTTGAATTGCAGCGCTATACGGAAGCAAATACCTCTTTGGATATTGTTATTGGAGATCCAACGTCCAAGGAAATCACGATCGTTTTCCCAACTACCGATAGACAAGGACAGCAGGTGCCTCTCGATGTAGCTGCACATCGCGTGAAAGCAATGATTGAACAGTCTAAAGGAAATACCGAAGAAGCGAAGGTGAAGTACCTGGCAGTTTTGGAAATGTTTCCTGGTTTTCAGGTGGTTCAGCAGCAACTGCGAGAGCTCACTAAGAAGAAAGAAGGGGAGTAATTTCTAGCTCTTCTCTGCTTCTTGCTTAAGACATTCAAGCCAGTTGAGAAGTTCTGAATGGACTTCTTGATGGCTTGCAATTAAGATGGCGAAAAGACCTTGCAATGAAGTGCTAACGGTTGCGATCGTCTGTGCTTCGTCTTCTTCCAATGTCCAGACATAAATGCGCTCAACTAAGCTGCTTTTGCAGGTGATGGAGAAGATCTGATTTGCATCCATGAGCTGTATCACAGAGCGAGCATTCATCTTTCCAATCTTCCACTGAAACTCGGATCCTACTGCTGATTCAGTACTCAATTTTAGGTTCTTTACCTCCTGATTCCAGTTCGACCAATTTCCGACATCAGTAAGAACAGACCAGACCTTGTCAATGGGTGCATTGATTATTATCGACCTTTGATCTCTGATACTTGCATTCTCTTTGATTTTTCCTTCTCTAGCGAGCGCAATGGTTGCCTTCATACTTCAAAATCTACATGGGTTAAGTTATGCAACTTCAGAAACATCTTCGTTATCCGGCGC
>CAYYNA010000179.1:3062-7450 GCA_964472815.1 uncultured Roseivirgaceae bacterium | reverse complement strand
CCGGACCGATACCGGATGATAGAGGTAGTTTTCAGATAGATTTTAATTTTCTTGATCACAAACTAGAATTCACAACCAGTTGGGGAGCGTACAAATTCTTCGATCTAGTAGATGGATTGAGTGTCAAGGAGTTTCATAGACAACTCTTCGAAATTCTTTATGAACTTAAGATTCAAGCGAGAATTACTCCCATCCCATATGATCATCCTTGTGAAGAACCTTTTGCAGAATGTGAAACACATCGGTCATACGATGCAACGTATGTTTCTACGTTTTGGCAGGTTTTGGTGACCGTTGATAATGTGTTCAAAGAGTTCTCAGGAAGGTTCTACGGAAAGGTGAGTCCATCGCAAATCTATTGGCACCATATGGACTTGGCAGTTACGAGGTTTTCTGGCCGCAAAGGACCTGGATTACCGGATGGATCAACAGAAGCGGATAAAGACGCTTACTCCCATGAGGTGATTTCTGCGGGTTTCTGGGCTGGTGACGAAAACGTAAGAGGTGCAGCCTTCTACTGTTACGCCTACCCTTCACCGGAAGGAATTGAAAAGGAAACGCTTTATCCCTCTGTAGCAAACTGGGACCTTTCAAGCGGCAGCCCAATGGCAGTATTAATGTATGACGATTTGACCAAATTAGCTAATCCGAAAGCTGAACTGCTGAATTTCTTACAATCGACCTATGCTGCTGGCTCAAAGCTTGCCAAGTGGCCCAAAGACCTAAACTACGATCACTGACGAATCAAAAACAACAAAACTATCTATCTGGAATCAACTGCTTTGTACTCGCTCTACAAGTAAGCACTTTATTTCCTCAGCTACTTCTATCCCTCTCTCGACCGCTCCATCCATATAGCCTGGAAAGCTGCTAGCAGTTTCGGAACCTGCAAAAAGCAAATGACCATCAAAATGGGGTTTTCTTAACTCAGGATGACCATTGTTTTGGTGAGGCAATACACTTCCCAAATATGGATGGAAAGTAAATTCATCTTTCTGCCAATCCTTTTCATAGTAAGCTTTAAGCAAGGCCTCAGATTGCTTAAAGTATAGGGACAATTGCTCCTTTGAGGATGCCTTTCGCTCTTCTGCACTGAGTCTACTAAAGTGAGGATCAATAAATCCCATCAATACCGCATCTTTAGAGGAGGAATGGATGTGATCATGTAGCTCAACAATAGGACCGTATTGGCTAAATATGGTACCTACTTCTCTTCCTCTCCAAAAACCTTCTTGGTACTCAACCCCAACCTTGATGGATTCTCCCATCCATGTGTGAGTAGCTTTATATAGGTCAATAGTTTCCTTAGGGAGCTCAGGAGTCAGTTTTATTTTGTTTACAAAGAGGTTTGGGGGCAAAGTATTGATAACACATCCAGCCACAAATTCTCTTTGACTGGTCTGTACTTTCCATTTTCCGGCCTGAAAAGAAAGCGATTTCACAGGCTCACCTGTATGAAGCTTACCGATTGGTAGTCTACTCGACAATGCATCAAGCAACGCTGCTGAACCGTCAGAGAAAATATAGCTGACCTCATTCGAATTTGGAAGAGAGATCTCTTCAATCGTTCTCCTTGAATTGTGGTAGTCGTAAATGGCTCTATTTCCGATGTATTGCTGTTCGTAAGAAATTCCCAATTCTTCGATCAGCTTCATTAAGTGAATGTGCTTGTCTGCAAACCAAGTGGCACCCATTTCTATTGGTGCACCGGCACTGGTCCTTATCGTTTGGATTCTACCACCAATTCTTTCACGGGCCTCAATAATTGTATAAGGAACCTTAAATTTCTGAAGCTGGTAAGCTACAACTAACCCAGATAGGCCAGCACCTATAATGAGCACTTCCTCCTTCTCCTTCATTTTGTATCTAATTCAGACCTAAATAGCATTTTGAATAAATCCATTTCTTGTACAGCTTGCATTGCTAAACAGTTGGAATAAATGATCCGTTCAGAAAGTTTTAAGTACCAGAACATTCAATATTTCAAATACGGATACAATCCAATTGGTAAGCCCTTTTTGTTTGTCTATGTCTACTATCTGGATGGACTTCTGGTAGATACTGGTCAGCCAAAAGCAAGGAAAACGATACTGAGATCTCTAGGAGATTTGAAAGTGGACCAGATCTTTCTTACTCATCATCACGAAGATCATACAGGAAATGCCCCCTCACTGAGTAAGAAATTCGGATGTCCGGTCTATGCTCCCTCCAAGTGCTGTGAACTGATGAAATCACCACCTTCTTTGAGCTTTGCTCAGCAAATGGTTTGGGGGAATAGGCCTCCAAATAATGACATCATTTCCAAGGACGGTCGGATCGAAACTCCAAACTATAAGCTTAAGCAAATTCCCATACCAGGTCACGCTGAAGATATGGTAGCCCTCTATGACCAGGAAAACGGTTGGCTTTTCTCTTCAGATTTATTTGTGAATTCCTACATCGGATACTTTTTGAAAAGTGAGAGCGTAACCCAACAGATTGACTCTATCAAACGCATCCTTTCACTTGATTTTGAAATCCTGTTTTGCAGCCATAATCCTAGAATCAAAGACGGTAGAGAGAAGCTGACCCAAAAACTCCATTATATGGAGGACTTTTATGACAAAGTGGTAACAGAGCACAAAAAGGGACTCGAGGCAAAGCAGGTATTCAAATCACTCCAACTTAAAGAGCATGGATTTACCTATTTGCTTTCGCACGGTGAGCTTTCCAAATTGAATATGGTCAAATCTGCAATTAGAGATTACCAGAATTCGCTAAAGAGATCCGTGTCGTAGCACGTCCCATTTATCCGTATTCTTCTCGAACATAGCCCTGGTAAACGGGCAAAGTGGCATCACCTTTCGTTCCTCGGCACGCGTCGTTTTTACCAGTTCTTCAAATAAGGCTTTACCCACGCCAGTGCCCTCAAATCCTTCATTTACACCCGTATGATCAACAATTAGTAATTGACCCTCATTGGCCAATGAAAAAGTCATTTCGCCCATTTCTGCATCTCCGTCTTTGGCGACCAAGCGTCCCTTTGATTCTGTTTCTTCCTTAAATATTTCCATGTCTACTATTCCAATTCTTTATTTTCCATTGATTCTTGCTCTCATCGACTCACTATCCCACGAGGTATCATCATCCGCGATATTCCCACGCTTGAGGTCCTCTTTAAGCAGTTCCTCTTGTTGCGCAATTTCTTCTCGAGCTTTGAAGATGTATTCTTCACTATTAAGTACTTTGTCAGCTAATCTGCGCAAGCTTTCCTCATCGTACTTCTTAAAGTTTTGCTCTTGGCGGTGGATGGTATATTTCCTGTGTCCAAGAAAGTGCAGCGCTTCACCGGCCATTCGAACCGAAGTATCAAGTGATTCTCTGTAGATATTCGTTGCTCCAGCATTCAGTAGCTGGTAAGCATCCACCCTACTTTTCGCACGCAGAAGCAATTTCAAATCAGGATAATTGTGTTTCAGAACCTCCACCATCTGTAGCGTAGCATCTGGATCATCTATGGCAGAAATGAGTAGGTCTGCTTCTGCCACTCCTGCTGACTCAAGCAAATCCAAGCGCGTGGCATCACCATAATACACTTCGAAACCAAGCTTTCGGAGGAGATCTACACGATTAGAATCATGATCCAAGACCGTAGCTTCGATTCCATTTGCTCGCAGAAAGCGACCAATGGTACTTCCAAAGTGCCCGAATCCTACCAAAATCACCTTGTGCCTTTTTTCGATCGCATCCATCGGTTGCTCCTCAGCCTCTTTAGTACCAATCTTTGGAAGAATCAGGCGCTCATTAAAGATGGAAAGAAGAGGTGCCAATGTCATGGAAATTGCGGTAATTACTAAGAATAAGTCAAGCTGTTCTCCTGACAAAATACCGAGCTGATTGGAGAATGACAGCAGGACGAAAGCAAATTCTCCAACTTGTGCAAGCCCTACTGCTATTAGGAGTTTTTGATCAACCTTTATTTTGAAAAAGCTTGCGACGACAAAAAGCACCAGTGCCTTCAAGGCAATCACACCTACAACCATCAAAGAAATCTCAACCGGATTTTCTATGACCATAGCAAAATTGATCGATGCTCCCACGGCGATGAAGAACAACCCAAGGAGTAGCCCTTTGAAAGGCTCAAGGTTGCTTTCCAGCTCATGTTTAAACTCACTGGTAGCCAAAACCACTCCACCAAGGAAAGCACCCAAAGCAGGGCTAAGGCCTACCAACTCCATGAGGTATGCAATAGCCATTACGATAAGTAAGGCAGACGCGGAAAACAGTTCTCTTAGTCGAGTCTTTGCAACAACACGGAGAATGGGAACAAAAAGGTAGCGCCCGGCAAGAACCACGAAAACCACAGAAAGCAATACGAAGACTGTCTGCAATCCAATGGGAAGGTTATC
>CAYYNA010000179.1:0-2962 GCA_964472815.1 uncultured Roseivirgaceae bacterium | reverse complement strand
GTCTTCCTCATCTTCCAAAAGGCCTTGGGTTCAATCTCTAAGCCGATTAAGAAAAGCATCATCACAACGCCAAACTCAGCGAAATGCAAGATGTCTTCTCCTTCTTCACCAATAAATCCTAATAGATAGGGTCCGATGATTATGCCAGCTAACAGATATCCTAGTACTGAACTTAAGCCAAAGCGCTTGGCAACAGGTACGCAAATAATTGCGGCACTTAAGTAAATAACAGCCTGAAATAGAAAGTTGCCCGTCATTCTGATTGAGCATTTTGAAGGATTGGCAAATCGTTTAGAAATTGGCAATTATCCCCTTCTGGAACTTCCAGATCTGTCTCTTGCAGAGACCTCAAAAGCTCTTGATACTGCTGCACATGATTGCTTACCTCGGCTTTGGTCAGCTTGTGTGTCCCCATAGCAGCAAAGGGTGGAAGGTATTCCATACCACACAATCTAGCCGTTTGCTCAAAAGGACGCAGAAACTCACGAATGGTATAGTGATTTCTACCCTCTGAACAGTAAACTTCTCTTGTGCCTCCTGCGGTGATAACGTTCAAAGCCTTCTTGCCTTCAAGGGCATCTCCGTCAGGCCCATATGCCCATCCGTATTCGAGCACAATATCAATCCATTGCTTAAGCAGGGGCGGACAACTGTACCAATAGAGTGGGTGATGCCACACCACTACATCATGATGCTTTAAGAGATCTTTTTCAATGAAGGTATCAATGTTAAAGTCCGGGTATCTCTCATATAGATCATGGATGGTTACTCCCTCCATTCCCTTGATTCCTTCAATTAGTGCCTGATTGGTGCGGGATTGCTCGTATCGAGGGTGAGCAAATAGTACGAGTATTTTCTTCACAGCTTAAAGGTTAGTACATCTTCATTAACAACAAACCGACCTAAATGATTGCTGCGAGATTTCATTCTCTATTCAATTCTTCCAATAGGAGACCACTGCCTCCTCCATAATGCTCGATGATTTTCAATTGGGGCTGAATCTTTCCGGCAATATGCTGCAATTCTTGCTCCGTTGCTTTATCAAATCCAGCTCCAATCAAAAGAATATTGTATTGATCAGCTTTTAGCCGATCAACCATTTCGTCCAATGAGCCGCAAGCAACTCCCTCGTAATTTTCAAACCCGTTAATCAAACGCTCAATGGTTTGTGTTATCATTTGATCCAGTCCAATTACCAATACTTTTTGCATAATTCAAAATCTTAGTTCCACTGTAAATACGCCGTGAATGAGTTTTTCAGCTCCCGGCCTGACCTGCTCGATATAATCACCGGGGAAGATGAAGTTGGTTTCCAGCTCCATGACAGCATGACGGCTGAACTCATAATTGAAAATCGTCCCAACCTGTTGGGCTATAAATCGTGCGTCAGACTCTCCTTCTAGCACAATGTTTAGCGGTGGACCATAAATTGCATCGTCCTTAGAAAACCGCCAAAAGACGTCATAGTCAATCTCCATAGTGAACTTCCCAGCCCGATAGTTCCAGTAGGGATGAATGTCAATCAAGTTGGCAGGGCCAAAGCGTGCTACCCGACCAAAATAAGCTCCACGCGGATAGAGCGGGTTGAATGTACCTAATGTGTTTTCTGAAGTAGTCCCACTAATCAGCTCCGTTTTCACTCCTAGCTGGTGTCTTTCATGTACTTGATTTTTTAAGTTGAAAGAGATGGTCCACGCGAAAATGTCCTGTTCTCCAAAAGAGCCAAATTGGATGATTGCCTCATTGTCGTATTGCCATGATCCTGAACTCTTCCAGGCACGCACACCTAGACTGTGACGTAATTCTTCCTCTGTCCCCAATGCATAAGTAGAAGCTCCATAATGAGACCCGAGATAGTACGCGTCAAGGTTTAATGCTCCTGCGTAGAGCTTATTCAGGTAGGTTCCCCATAGCCATTCTTCGTTTTCAAAATCCTCATTGTCAAAAATCCCTGCTTCTGGAAAAACCGGTCTCGCTGCAAATACTCGTAAGCTTCGCTTGCCCTTGTAAACCTCCACCGTGACGTGATCGAAAGATTGCCGAACGTTTGGTCCTTCTCTTGGATCGAGTAGCCTTCGACTTCCCAGCTTCAGATTTTCCCTCCCCAATCGAAGTTCCAAGTTCTCCTTACGATAGCTCAGAAAAAGCTGATTCACGTACAGGTCATCCTGATCGACGGGTGCCAGGTCTTCCTTCCCACTGATCGTACTGGATCCCAGCTCCCCAAAAAATCGAAGGTTTTCATTGAACTGTATGTTCGCATGTAGTAAGAACCGTTGAAGATACCAGCCATTCTCCCGATTGGGTGAAAACGAGAATTCCTCATTATTAAAATACTCATACTGCCCCCGATAGCTTCCACCGAATGAGATGTTGCCAGTTTTAAATGATGGCTGATATTTCAGTTTCTGATAGAAAGAAGGGTTTTCCCTCTGAAAGCCTTCTACCTCATCATCCTGACGCAGCAATGAAAAAACCGGTTCTTCCTGAGCTGTTACCATTAGTGAGAACAAAACAAGTATCGATGACAGGGTAAGTTTCATGTCTAGAACTTTCTGATGATGACGACTCCCGCGATGATGAATGCCATCCCGAGTATTTTCTGCCAATTGATTTCCCGAACCGGTATGCCGATGAGTCCAAAGTGATCAAGTATCAGTGAGATGCCCAGCTGACCGGTTACAACGAGCCCGAAGGTGAGTGCTACTCCAAGTTTTGGTGCAAGTATCATCACACAGGCTACATAGAAGGCTCCCAATATTCCCGCCAACCAAACCGTCCAGTTGACACTGGTGGCTTCTGTGATGGAAGAAAGCTGTGTTTTGGAGACGATTACGTAGGCAAGCAAGCCGATCGAACCAACTACGAAAGAGATGAGTGCGGCATATATTGGATCGCCGACGGCCTTCCCCATTTTTCCATTAAGAGCGGCCTGTATGGGCAATACTGCCCCGGATACTAC
>CAYYNA010000178.1:0-7471 GCA_964472815.1 uncultured Roseivirgaceae bacterium | reverse complement strand
AAGCCCATTTACAAGAAAGTTTTCAGTCAAAAATGAGCTGCCAATACCCCACGTCTATCCAGCGATCAAACTTATAGCCAACCTCTCTAAAGACTCCAATCTTCTTGAAACCGAGTGACTCATGCAAGACCACACTCGCCTCGTTTGGTAATGAGATTCCTCCAATAATCGCGTGATAGCCATCATCTTTTAGCCTTTCCATAAGCGCCTGATAGAGTTTCTTCCCGTATCCTCCTCCACCCGAATCCTTATGCAGATAAACTGATGTTTCAGTTGTTCTGGCATAAGCTGTTCTTCCCTTCCACCGCGTAGCGTAGGCATAGCCAATGACCTGTTCATTTTCTTCAATTACTAACCAGGGCAGTTTGTACTCCTCGGTATCTCTTTCAACCCGTAGCTTCATCTCCGCCTCATCAATCTTCCGCACTTCGAACGTAGAATGCGAGTTGATGATGTAGTGGTTATAGATATTAACAATAGCTGAAAGGTCTTTCCTAGAGATGTCTCTGATCATGAAATAAAGATCAGAAATCTATTTCGAAAATAGATCAGAAACTTATTGAATTAAGTCAAGCATAAATTGTATTATTCTAATACATTACCCTCCTTAGTATCCAAAAGGGGAGGTAACCTTGACTTTTCGAAAGATTTAGGGAGTTCATCGATCATTTATGGGAGTTCGCAGATTTATGGTCAAATCATAAAATCCTGACACCTAGTTTCGGAGTATATAAATTCAACCAAGCTAATTAAGTCATGCTAAGCCTGTTCAAAACCACCAAAGTAAACTCACTACAAAAAAAATATGATAAGCTGATGAGAGAAGCTTACGAACTTTCTAAGGTCAATCCAGAAGAAAGCCTAAAAAGACAAAAAGAGGCACAGAAGATTCAATTACAAATCATTTCTAATCCTCTCTAAAACATAATCGCCTGTAGTTTATGATGGATCGTATTTTCCTTGCACTCCCCAAAGTGTAATGGAGAATACCTTCCTTCGTTTTTCCTCCCACTAAGTCAGATCGTTTCATTCTATATTTCATATTTGCGCCCAACAAAAGCAGTATGAAAAAAATATCCTTCCTATCCATTCTGATAATCGCAGCATGCAGCTCTCAAGAGCAGCAATCCGATCAAGAAACCTACAGTCCGCCATCTCATCACACAGAAGCACTGACTAAAGTTTTTAACGCACACGGAGGCTATGAAAATTGGAGTCAGCAAAAATCATTGTCCTACAACAAAGGAGATGAAAGCACATTGACTGACTTACAGAATAGGAAAATCTTATTGCAATCATCTGAGCGCACAATCGGATTTGATGGAACAAATGTTTGGATTGCACCAGATAGCCTGGATGCTGGCAGAGCAAGGTTTTACCATAACCTATATTTCTACTTCTTTGCCATGCCTTTCGTGGTTGGGGATCCAGGAGCCTACTACGAAGAGCTTCCACAGAAAGAAATCAATGGAAGGACCTACGGTGGAATCAAAGTATCCTACAATCAGGGAGTGGGTGATGCACCAGACGATAACTACATCATCTGGTATGACCCAGAGACCTTCCAAATGGAATGGCTAATGTATACAGTTACGTATAGGAGCGGTGAACCAAGTGATCGTTACAGCCTGATCAAATATGAAAACTGGCAAAACTTCTCAGGAACAGTTCTTCCTCAAAAAATAGCATGGTACCAGTACCAAAATGACACTGTTGGTGATATTCGATCAGAAGCAATTTTCGAAAACATTGAGCTTTCAAAAATTGCTCCCGATGCTGCTTTATTTGCTATGCCTGCTAACGCCAAGATTGCACCCAGATAGGAGGCCCGCGCTGTTTTTTTCATAGTTTTGAGTCTTAATACTCAAACGAATGAAATCACTTTTTGCAATTCTGACTCTTCTATTGGGCTCCATAGTTTATGCCCAACAGCAAAAATCTCCGCTGGAAGAACTGCCTGATTACATTAAGCAGATCACAGAATTTGGTCAAAGAGCAGATTGGTCGCTTGATGGAAAAAAAATTCTATTCATTGAAAAGACTTTTGGTGATGTGTTCGAGGTTGAGGTGGAAACAGGTGTTATTCGACCCATAACTCATCATTTCTTTCATGAGGGATTTGTGCGTGCGTTGTATTTGTCAAACGGAGACATTTTGCTATCCGGAGCAAAGAACTTCAATGCAGAGGATCCTTGGAAAAGTAGAGATGCTAGAAATACAGAGCTCTGGGTATTAGACAAGAATTTGAAATCACCTCCCGTCGCATTAGGTGTGCATTGCAAAGAAGGTCCTGCAGTTTCCAGAAAAACGCTAACCATCGCTTGGGCATTAGGGTCGACTGTATATTCTGGTTCCATTGAATATGTCAATGGAAAACCAAAATTGAAGAAATGGAGACCCCTGTTTTCTTCAAGCGACTTGCCATCGCCAGCTAAAGGCTGGGATGTGGAGACTCAGAACTTCAACCCTTTCAATGAGCAGGAGCTTTATTTTTATGCCTTTGGCGGTCAGTTCGGCTATCAAGCGGAGGTATTCAGTTTCGATATGGAAAGTAAAAAGTTCACGAACTTTTCCAAGAGCAGGGAGACCTATGATGAGGCAGAGGGTGTATTCCCAGATGGTGTAAGTATGCTCATAGAGAGCAATCGGCACAGACAGAAATACAAAGGTATGAAGGAGTTCCTTACCCTGGATATCTACAAGCTAAACCTGGATGGACAGGGAGATGTAGAGCGAATCACCTATTTCAATGATAACCCTGAGTACAAGGCCTCAAATCCAGTAGTTAGCGATGATGGCAAGTTTATGGCTTTTCAATATGCCATCTCAACAGATGCTGCCGGTCAGGGAAGAGGAATTCTAGTACTTGACTTAGCTAAATGGGAAAGAAAAAAAGGGAAGCGTTAACTTCCCTTGTAAAAATTTCTGAAGCTGGATAATCTACTCTCCGATCATCACGAACGCCCCCCAGTAGTAAGGCTTTTTGTATTTATCACGAATTCGCTTCTGAGCAGAGTTGAAGGCTTTTTGTTTGTCTCCGTGCGATAGCCACTCCTCATAGAATACGGTCATTAACTCCTGAGTTGCGTCATCATCCACCGTCCACATAGACATGATGATTGCATCAGCTCCCGCAATTTGGAAGGCTCTTTGAAGACCGTATACTCCTTCTCCATTCTTAATTTCTCCCAATCCTGTCTCACAAGCCGACATGACTACCACATCTGTCTGATCGAGATTCATATTCATGGCTTCATAAGCCGTCAATATCCCGTCATCACCATTGTGTTCAGCCGTAATTTCTCCATTTTGAATGTAGGTGTTTGCTCCTGCTAAGATCAATCCTGACCTCAATAGCGGATTCTCAGCATAACTATCTTCCGACTTTTCATCAGGATCTAACTCAAGGAAAAAGCCGTGTGTAGCGATGTGCAAAATATTGGGGTTATCAACGGACTTCAGAGTACCTTCAAGTGCGTCACTTAGGAAGTACGAGTCAGCAACCTTATCCGTAGTAGAATAAAGACTATCTATCAACTCTACTTCTTTTTTAGTACCTGGTAGCATGGCAAGTCCATTAAACGATCTCATGTATCTGACCAAATTGCCGCGAACTCCTCTCGGGATCGAAGCACCTCTGGCGAGTGATCCTTCATTGCCACTTCGTGTTCCTCTGATCCCTCTAACTCCTCTTATTCCACGATCGTCCGCTTCTTCCGAAGTAGTTTCATCTGAGCCCATGCTGTATTCAGGGAAGCCAAAGAACACGCTTCTACCTCCAGCCTCAAAAGTTGGAGACTCTTCCAATAGATCTTTGGTATTAGTAACTAGAGCCAAGTCTATTTCATCTAGTAGGTAGTTTTTGGTTTTGGAATTCTGGAGCGTGTAAATACTTATCTGATTATACACCCCGTCAGGAGCAAAATAGATTTTGTCAATGCCTTCTAAACGCCTGGCAATCGGCTCCCAGAACAGTCGGTAGGAGTAGTTCTCAGAAATTTTGAAACGAATGGCATTTCGATAGTTTGCTAGGAATTTTTTCTCCATTTGCGCACCATTTCGAAGAATGATCATCTCTGGGTAATCTTCTGTATCGTGCCGAACAATCATAGCGGCGTAATGCACTTCATCCGTGAATACTCCCGCAGAATCCGTAGAAAAGTTTCTGTAGCGAACCATCTCAACGGCTGCCTCTCCAGGTTTCAACACATCTCGAATATCTCTCCAGGAAAGACTTTTATTCGCGAAATTTTTCCCAAATGCCTTGGATGACCTGCTCAACTCCTCCTCCAAAGCATTAGACGTTTCCGTCAATGAGTCAATTCTTTGGTTTCTTATTTCAATGTCTAAATCTGTTGCGCTAAAGAGTTTAGCCATCTGCTCTTTTTGCGAGATCCACAGCTCGAATTTTTCAATTAATGCTTCATCGCCACTTTCCAGGATACTTTCTCTCACTTTAGTAGTCGCGTACATGATCAGCCCTTTTAGTGCCAGCTGATAATCATAGATCTCGCCCAACAATTCCTTGTCTTCCCGAGAGGTCTCCTCTATGAAAGATATGTACTGCTCAAACCCAGGCCGCAACTTCGTATAGTAGAAGGTCGCCTTTTCTTCTTCCGTCAGGACTGGAAAAAAGCTATTGATCTGCTTAAAATAATTCCTGAAGGTTTCCTTGTAGTACTTAAGCGCCTCTTTCGAATCTCCTTTCTTCCAATTCAGAAAAGCCATTTGCCTTGAACTTCTCGCAAAAAGTGGGTGGTCACTTCCCAGGAGCTTCTTTCTGATGTCATAGGCTTTTTCAGCGAGAGGTTCTGCTTTGTCTAATTCATCATAAACCATGTGGGCATCTGCCAGGAACGAATAAGGAAAAGCTGTTTCGAAATTATCATCTCCTAGGGTATTGGAATACGTCTCAATTGCTTGGTTACCATATTTAATGGCATCATCAATTTGCCCAGTCTGAACGTAGAGTCTTGACAATAAACTCTCCGTTCTACCATAATCCAAAACTTTTTCTCCTCCACCGCTTGCACGCTCGAAAGTGCTCAGCGCTGTAGTATAATACTGCCCCGCCTCGCGATTATTTCCAGCATACATATGCGTCCTACCCAAATTGACTAGATCAAGTCCGTAGATAAATGAATCTTCACCGTAGTACTCCTTATCAACCTCCTCTACTTCTGATTGAAGCTCTAAAGCTCTTTCATAATTACCGAGATTAAAATAGACTCTGGCCAGGTTCCCTTTTATGGCAATGATGGCGTCCTCATTTTCTCCTTGAGATCTTTCCAAAATATTGATCGCCTCCAAAAACAACTCCTCTGCCTCGGGTAGTTTGCTCTTGTCTTCATAGACTACCGCCAAACTGTTTAATGTTGAGACATACTCAAAAGTCGTTTCAAGCCCGTTCTTAAATGCAATGTCTATCGCATCCATAAAAGTCCTTTCAGCTTTTCGGTAGTCTCCATTTATAGCATGACAATCGCCAATTGAATTGAGAACTCCGATTCTCTCGGCTGGCGCTGAAACATTTTTCTGCAAGTCTTTCAATACTACCAGGCCTTTCTCCGCATCTTCTGTGAGAAGGTAGAGCTCGGCCAATGCCATTGATGACTCGAAGTAATCTTCGCTCTTTTTCCCACTCTTTTCTCTATCAACTTCCCTCAATTCTACTAGGATCTTCTCTGCTTTCGTGTAGTAACCCAGTTCAGATTGAATGCTTGCAATACTGAAGAGTAAGTTGTTGTCTGTTTTTTCGGGCTCAAGCTTCTGCTGTAATTCTAACTGTTGATTGTAGAAATCGAGTGCTTTCTGTAATTCCCCAAGCTCCCAGTAATACGCCTCGGCAAGAAAATTATAAACGTTCGCTGCAACAGTATCTTCATTGTACAAAAAAGTAGCTGTTGCTTTTTCCTCATTGTCGAGAATCACACCATAATCGTAATCCAAGCTGGCATTATCCAGCTTGTTGTAGAACTTCTCATCCTTCTTATTCGCAAACTGCGCGAGAAGACCAGTGGAAATAATGCAAAACAGTAGGGCTTTTATATGTCTCATGGTAGTGTAGTTAGATAGAAAACGTAAAAAAGGTTAGAGAAGCTATCAGTCAATTTAACGATTGATAAAATTAATACATTGCTCCTCTTAGTTTTTTACAATTAATAGTGGAAATAGGAATATTTGTCGAATTAATCCTCCGAAGAGGGATACTGTGAAGGTTAACTATTAAATTGGTATAGGGAAGAAATAGCTTCAACTCGTTTATTTTCAATTCCCATTTCATTTAGATCTAGCCTCAATTGATACACCCTACACACCACCAAATCATGGAAATTATGAGACCAATCGCCAATCGTAGATCACTGCATGTTGTTGTATTTCTATTCTGTTTTCTTAATCTAGCCTCTGCCCAGTTTATTACAACTTGGGCAGCTACCGGAGGAAGCATTACCATACCTGCAAGGGACGGTTTTAGTTACAATTATGATGTATCCGTAGCAAACCTGGACAACCCTGGAACTTTCGAGCCAGGACCCTTCAATAATGAAACTGGGTCCCTCACCATTTCCGGACTTGAAGATGGAAGTACCTATGAAGTAACACTGACTGGAACATTTGACGGTATTTACTTCAACAATACAGGAGATAAAGATAAAATCCTAAGTGTGGAACAATGGGGTGCGAACCCATGGGTGACGATGCAGGAAGCATTTTATGGGTGCACAAACCTGGTAATAAATGCAGTGGATGTGCCTGATCTTTCAGGAGTAAACTCTCTTAGAAATACCTTCCGAGGGTGCTCAAGCCTTAATCAAAACCTCGATGCATGGGATGTGAGCAATGTAGTGATCTTTACTGGGGCATTCTTTGACGCAACATCGTTTGACCAACCTCTAAACTCATGGGTAGTTAGCTCAGGGACCAACTTCGAAAACATGTTCGAGGGAGCATCCAGTTTCAATCAGCCTTTAGACAACTGGATAACATCAAGTGCTATTGCAACAACATCAATGTTTAAAAATGCTACCAGCTTCAATCAGAATATCGATTCTTGGGATATCGGGCTTGTTCAGAATTTAGCTGGCACATTTGAAGGAGCCTCCAGCTATAACCAGCCGCTTGATAATTGGAATACAACGCTTGTATCAAACTTCGGGAATATGTTTTTCGGAGCTACTGCTTTTGATCAATCCCTAGCCAATTGGAATATGTCGAGCGCTACCACGATTGGGTTCATGCTTTTCAATTCTGGTCTTTCAAATAGTAACTACAGCAACACCTTAATTGGATGGGCTGCTCAGTCGGGAACTCTTCAAAATGGTGTCTCCATGAATGCCAATCTCAGCTATAACAATGCAGGTCAAACAGCGAGAAACATTCTTACAAGCTCCCCAAATGACTGGGTGATCAGTAATGATTCCTTCATGCCAGATATAGAGGTGACCAATACCAATGATACTGGTGCGGGCTC
>CAYYNA010000177.1:0-7528 GCA_964472815.1 uncultured Roseivirgaceae bacterium | reverse complement strand
CCATCACAGTCAAGATTGTGGAAATAGAAGATCAAGAAGACAGTGCGCCTAAGGATTGAGAATCATTGGAATACTGCACTGTCTTTCTGAATGTTTCCAATCCTCTCGGCAGAAACTAGTCCACTTATATCACTCATATTTCAAGGCATCCACCGGATTGGAAAACGTGATCTTGGAAACCGCAGAAATCACACTCAGCATAGCTACTGAAAGCAAAACCAGCAGTGCCCACACAAACGGCATGACCCCAAAAGGAGCTCGATAGGAAAATTCCGTCACCCAGGTTTGCATCAACAGGTAAGAAACCGGCAAGCCTATCACGGCAGCAATGAGAACCAACCGGACAAACTGTCCGAGAATCATACGCATGATCTGTGCCGAAGTAGCCCCAAGAATCTTGCGCATTCCTACTTCCTTAATTCGTTGGTTCAGGATCGCAATGGCCATGCCAAGTAACCCAAGACTCGCAAGCACCAAGGCGATCAGAGAAAAGACCGAGAAGATGGAAAGGGTACGTTCTTCCTGCTTGTATAAGGTGGCCAGTTCCTCATCAAGGAACGTGTATTCAAAGGGCACCTCACTTTCTAACTGGGCATGAATAGGCTCAATTTGCTCTACGATCCGCGAAAAGCTTTTCCCTTCTGCCTTCACCAAAATATGTCCTGCTCCGTAGGGCCGAGCACTCATTACCAAAGGCTGGATGCTTTCATGCATGGAGCGATAATGGAAATCATTTACCACCCCAATGATGGTTCCCTCGATCTCTTCGTCATTTCCTACCCAAACCAGCTTCGCTCCGACAGGATCCTCCAGGTTTAGCTGTTCTCGTGCTATTTCGTTGATGATGAAGTTATTTACGGTATCGGTTGGAAAGGATGGATCAAAGCAACGTCCTTGGATGACCTCAATACCAAGTACCTTTTCAAAATCGAAATCTACCATTACCTCGGAGGCGTCTACCCTGCTTTCAGGATCGGCTTTTAAGTAGTACGCATGCTGATTGAATTGACCACCTGGAAGGTTAGAAATCAGCGTGGTGCCAACCACTCCATTAACTGACTCGATCTGTTGTTGAACTGTGCGCACCTTCTCCAAATCGATATCACCCAATTCTACGCTAACCGGAATGTTCAATGAAATAACCGCCTCTTCATCAAATCCCAGATCCTTGTCTTTCATGAAGTTAATTTGACGGTTGATAATCAAACTCCCGCTAATCAGGATCGCGGAGATCGCAAACTGCAGGATGACCAATCCACTTCTCAACCTCACTCCGTGGCTGCTGGTCGTCACCTTTCCTTTCAGTACCTCCGTAGGGCGAAAAGCTGACAGGACAATGGCTGGGTATATACCTGCAAGCAATCCGACTGTCGCACAAAGTGCCAATGCCTTCAAGAGAAAATCTGTCTGAATCAGATGTGACAGTTCAAATGCTTTTCCCGAAAGGGCATTGAACCTTCCCAACATCAAATAGGCTAATCCAAAGGAGATAAGCATCGCAATGGCACAGAAAAAGATCGATTCCAGATAAAACTGAAGAGAGAGGTTTTGCGATACTGCACCAAGTGTCTTTCTCACCCCTACTTCTTTTGCTCGCTCAATGGACTTAGCCGTGGTGAGGTTTACGTAGTTGATCGCAGCAATCAGCAGCAAAAAAGCTAGCGTACCCGTGAGAATGTAGATGTATAGTATGTTGCCATTGTTTTCCAGCTCCCATCTCAAGTGCGACTTGAGGTGTATATCTTCTATCGGTTGCAAGACAAAACCCATCCCCGCTTCTTGTAGGAATGGAAGCCGCTCCTCCCACCAGTCGAGGTAGGTGCCGGCCCATCCTTCTATTTTCTTACTTACCAAATAAGCGTTAGCATCTGAGGCAAGCTTCACGTAATTGAAATGACCAAAGTCGGCCCAAGTCATCCAGCTGTCCTCTGGGTTGATATTTTTCAGAGTGAGATAAGGGATAATGGCATTGAAATGGAAATGCGAATGCTCCGGCATGTCCTCCACAACTGCACTGACCGCAATCGGCATGTCATTTAATTCCAATTCCCTACCGATGGCAATGGAATCCCCAAAGTACTTGGTGGCCATTGATTGCGTGATCATCAATGTCCACGGTTTTCTCAAGGCATCCTTATCCCCTTGTAGAATCTGAAGCTGAAAAACATCCAGAAAGGTGGAATCCGCAAAGAAGAAGTCGGGCTCCTCAAAGAGCACATTAGAAGCTACATTTTTCACCCGCACCAATTCCTTACTCAAACCAGGCCCATACCACGGAGAGATACTGACAGCCTGCTCCACTTCGGGGAAATCATTTCGCATCGCCTGAGCCATCGGGTGAGGCGTCCGAGTTTGTGGATTCTCATTGTTCCAGGCAATCCGATAAATCCGATCCGACGCTGGAAGGGCCTTATCGTAGGATAGCTCATCCGCAATGAAGAGATAAATCAGGATACTACAAGTAAACCCAATGGTCAAACCCAATACGTTAAGGAAAGAGAAAAGTCCGTTTCTCTTGACATTTCGTCCGAAGATCTTTAGAAAATGCTGAATCATGTCGCTTTTGATTTTGAGGTTAAAAACATGATTCAAATCAAGGAAAGCATTGGTAGTACTTGGTACTTTCCGCTCGGATAGCGGTGCTTCCCGATAAGTCAGCACATCTTTTGAAGATCTGTATTCAGAAGGGGTCATGCCTACTTTTCGCTTAAATGCGTGATTGAAGGCAGACTTGGAGTTATAGCCAACCATGGCAGCAATGTTCTCGATCTTTAGCTGCTCATTTGCTTCTTCTTTCAGTAATTCACAAGCTTTGCGAATGCGGTACTTCGCCATCAGATCCTGGAAACTGATCATCAACGATTCATTCAATACTTGGGAAAGGTGATGAGTAGATACCTTTAGCTCTTTTGCCAACTCACTCAACGATGCGTCATCTCTTAAGAAAAACTCGCTCTCCATCACGCCTTCTATTCTCCGAAGGATCGTCGATTTTATTTCCGGTGTGAGCGTAGACTTTTTGTACTTATTGCCGACGGGTATGGGAGATAGAAAAGTAGACTCCTTAAAGACTTGATAGATGACCATGGAAATCATCAGCATGAGCAGGCCAGCGAGCAGCAACGGACTCAAGTCCGCTCTGACCAGAAAGTAGAAAAGGGATCCAAGATTTACAAGGAGGAAATTCCTGAACCATCCAATTCGATCCCCCGGATTCAGAAACCAATTCAAGCCACGCACTGCTGTCTCTTTTTTCAAATGACGAATCAGAAATAAAAGGTAAGTAGCTCCAATAAGAACCGAAACGCCAGCGACCCATGAAGGAACAATCCAGCAGGTGATACCAAACAACAGCAGCGGCAAAAGGTGCAAATAGCTCAAACGGGTCTTTTGGGAAAAGAAGGTGACCGAATAAAGACAAAGTGAGATAGGAACCAATACGATGCTCAACCATTTAAGGACAAAAACATCATAGACTGAAGCAGCCAGAAGCACTAGCCAGGAAAAGATCAGCCTGCCTAAGTGGCGAGCAGCCGGGAACTTCATGAGCGACAAAATGGTGGCAAACACCAAACCCAGTAAAACTCCGGTGACAGGCACAACCAGATCCCATGGTATTTGCTCCAAACGTTCCACCTCTCAAAGGTGAAGAATATATATCAGAAGTACTATGTTGGATAATACTTGTGATATCTCTAATATTGAAGGCATATCCCCCCTATCGTTTAAAATTTTATTAAATTAATTAGCTCTAAACCGCAACTCAGCTAATGCGTCTGTCAACTATTTGCTTGCTGCTTACCATTTCCCTATTCAGTTATTCTCAAAACAAATGGAGGTTCAATCGCATAACTACTGATGATGGCCTCTCTACTGGAACCGTCAATTGTGTGTACAAAGACAGCAAGGGGTACATCTGGATCGGCTCTGTAGATGGACTAAACAGGTACGATGGTTACGACATTACCATTTTCAAAAATGATAAAGACGATCCGAAAAGCCTTTCAGGCAACATCATCACCGCCATCACCGAAGATGCAGATGGAAACATTTGGGTAGGAACAAGAAATAGTGGAATCAGCATCTTCGATTGGGAGACAGAAAAGTTTGCCAATTTTAACGAACTCATCGGACAGGAAATTGAGACAGGGCAAGTAAGAGCATTACATCTAGCAAATACCAATGAAGTCCTCATCGGTTCCGAAGCTGGTGGTATCATTCTTTACGACCCAAAAAGTAAAAGCCATAAGCAGTTCCTAGCAGATAACAGCGACCTCTCCAACAGTACCGTACTAAATGCCGTCAAGACGCCTGAGGGAAAGTTCTGGATAAGTTCCTTAGCGACAAGCATTGATCTCTTCACGGTAGAGTCAGGTTCGTTTGAAGCTTATCCCTATGATGCTGCCTACGAGCCTGCCGAAATCAATCGCAAAGTGATTTTCCAGGATTCTAAAGGTATCCTCTGGATGGGAACAGATGGCAAAGGGCTGGTTCGCTTTGACGTAGAGACTGGACAAACGAAAGTCTATAATGTAGCTAACAGCGGGCTTAGCGCTAATATTGTCACGGACGTATTCGAGGCTGAAAACGGATCGATCTACATAGGAACGGACGGCTATGGTATCAACATCTTGAACCCAGATACAGAGACGTTCTCCTATTTGCAATCAAGCTTGCTAGATCCTACCACATTGTCAAGTAATGCTGTGTATCAAATCTATGAAGATGATTCAGGGGTTATCTGGGTGAGTACATTTCGAGGCGGTGTGAACACCTACAGTCCGCAGCGGTTGAAGTTTGATTTGTACCAGCAGATTCCATATGAGCCGAATAGTCTAAGCTTTGCCTCCGTTATTGATGTAATGGAGACCTCTGACGGATACATCTGGATAGGTACGGATGGTGGTGGCTTAGATCGTCTTGATCCAACCACAGGAACCTTTGAACACTTCAAGCATGATCCCAATGATCCGTCCTCTATGAGTACCAATGTGGCAATAGCATTACTTGAGGATGACCAGGGGTACATATGGGTAGGAACTTACGCCGGTGGACTCAACCGGCTTGATAGAAAAACGGGAGTTTTTAAACGCTTTTTGCCTGATCCAAATGACCCAACCAGCATCAATAGTAAAAACGCTTGGCATATTTTGCAGGATTCGAATGGAACGATTTGGATTGGGCTGCTAAATGGTGGGCTGGACAAGTACGACCCTATTACGGAGAGCTTTACTCACTTCCAACCAAGCGAAAAGCCAGGATCTTTAAGTAGCAATGTCATCATATGCATGCTTGAGGACTCAAAGAATAATTTTTGGATAGGAACTGAAAACAGTGGTTTTGACTTTTTTGATCGATCAGCAGAAGTCTTTACAAACTTCAGTCACATTTCGGACGACTCCACCTCCCTATTAAACAACAACGTTAGAACCTTATTTGAAGACTCCAAAGGGCAGCTCTGGATCGGAACCTCTGAAGGAGCTAATATTATGAATACTGATAGCAAGGCCATCAGAAGAGCTCCTGTAAACGAACTTTTGCCGAGCAAAGTAATTAACGGAATTCAAGAAGATGCTAAGGGCAATCTGTGGATATCGACCAACAAGGGAATCAGTAAATACAACCCAAAAGATCACACCATCATTAATTTCTCAAAATCGGATGGCTTACAAGGGAATGAATTCAATTACACTACCTCCACAAAAGCAAAGGATGGGACCATGTATTTCGGCGGTGTAAAGGGGTTAAATGCCTTTCGCCCCTCACAGTTAGAAATGAGTACTTTCCAACCTAATATCGTGATCACAGATATCCGCCTATTTGATCAATCCATTGCAGGGGTGACTGACGAAAACGAGGAAATGCTCATCGATACATCACCTCAGCTATTGGAAGAGCTGACATTGAATTACGATCAAAATGTGCTGGAAATACAATTTTCCTCCTTGGACTTTACTTCTCCTCAGTCCAACAAATACCGATACATGTTGGAGGGGTTTGATAAGGACTGGGTTTATACTAATGCCATGAAAAGAGCAGCCAGCTATACCAATCTCGATCCTGATACCTACACATTCATTTTGGAAGGTACAAACAGCGACGGAGTATGGTCTAGCAATCGAAGGACTCTCATTATCAAAGTGCGACCTCCCTGGTGGTCTACCTGGTGGTTCAGGACCTTGGTAGTTATTTCCATCGCAGGGGGAGTGTTTCTCTTTGCCAGATGGAGGACCCTATCGCATCGTAGACAAAAGGAAACCTTGAATGAAAAGATTTCCGAAGCTACCGATAAGGCCTACGCACAAAATGAGATCCTGATAAAAGAGCAGGAAAACCTCAACAAGGCGGTCGAGGAAACAAATGAAGTCATAAAGAGCGCGGTGGAATCAGGTGACTTTTCAGCCAGAATCAGCCTAGAAGATAAGACTGGAGAATGGAGAAAACTGAGCGAATCCATCAACATTCTCTTTGATACGGTCATCACTCCTTTCCACACCATTACTGAGATCGTAGGCGCGCTTGCCTCAAGTAATCTTTCTAAGAGGTACAGAAAAGAAGCTAAGGGAGATATTCTGAAGCTGACCAGCAGTCTCAACTTTGCACTGGATAGTTTGTCTGATCTGATTGCTACCATTCAACAAACCACCATGTTCATCGGACACTTCACAGACGAAATGAATGAGTCAAGTTCAGAAATGAATGTCGGCACTGCAGAGATCGCGGCATCTACCGGAGAGCTCAGCAATGGCGCGCAAGAGCAAGTCCGTCGAATTGATGAGGCTTCCAATACGCTGGAAAACATTCTGGAACTTTCCTCCACCATGGGAGATCAGGCTCAATCTATTAATCAAGGTGCAGAGCGTGGTGTACAGATCAGTGAAGACGGACAAGTGCAAATGAACAAGATGGGTACCAGCATTGAAAAAATGCAAGAGGTCTCGACCAAGACGGGCGATTCCATTTCCGTTCTCAGTGAAAAGTCTTCAGAAATTTCGGGCATACTAAATTCCATTAAAGAAATATCAGTCGAAACGAATATGCTGGCCCTGAATGCGGCCATAGAGGCAGCAAAAGCAGGAGACGCTGGAAGGGGTTTTGCAGTGGTTGCAGATCAAATCAGAAAACTGGCAGAGAACTCCAGTGATTTTGCTAAGGAAATCGAAAATATCATTTCTGATGTGCAAGACTCGATCGGTTCTACCAGTCAATTGATGAATGAAATGAGTGGCGATATTGAAGAAAGTGTAAATGCCTCAAAAACTGCCACACAGTCTTTCACCGAGCTTTCTAGCTCCTACGCTCAAACCCTTAATCTGTCTCAGCAGATCGTATCCTTTACGGACGAGCAATTCATGAAAGTAAAAGAGGTAGTGCACCTTATGGAAAGCGTAGTGGTGATCTCTGAAGAAGCCGCCGCTGGAACTGAGGAAATAGCAAGTTCATCCAATGAACTAAGTGAGGGTATGACCGAATACCAAGAGCGTACGCAGAAGGTATCTGAAATAGTCAAACTTCTAAATGAGAAGGT
>CAYYNA010000176.1:4811-7542 GCA_964472815.1 uncultured Roseivirgaceae bacterium | reverse complement strand
CCAATGCACCCATACCAAAATTCAGATAATAACTATTCCCTGAGTGCAGTCCGCTGTTTGTTACCACCTGCTGGTGTCTTTCTAGACCTCCACCATAAACGGCTACTTTCGAGCCAACTCCAGCGCTATTTGACTGGGTGCCGCCCAATCTAACCTTCAGCCAATTATTTGCATTTCCATTATTTCGGTAAAGTAGGTTTGGTTCTGTACCTAGCGAACTTGGAGAATAAATATCTTGAAAACCGTCATTGTCAAAATCAATTAAACTCAAGCCCCTCAAAATCCAGGTTCCAACAAATGTCTGATTATCAACCAATGTATAGCCGGTGTTTGAGTCATTCAAGTAGATTTTCAATGTATCGCTCGTTGGGTTGGCCGCTTCATTGAAGATGACATCTGTGTAGCCATCATTGTTGATATCGCCAAGTATACTTGCTCTTCCTCGCTCACATGATTCACCTAACACATCCACACAAGGTTGACCAGTAAAGTTGCCCAAACCATCATTGTAGAAGAAGTAGCTATCACCGCCACCAAAATAGGCTCTCACAAATGCATCTAAGTCTCCGTCGTTATCAAGGTCACCCCATGAAGCCCCCCATGCTCCCGGTATTTCTGTGGTCACTAAAGGGTCGGCTAGTTCTTCCGTAAATCCTCCGCTCCCATCATTAATGAATAGGGCCCTTCTGTCTCCAGTAGTATAGAGGTCTACGAACCCATCTCCATTAACATCCACTAAAAACGGTGAAACAATTCCTGCTTCATCATACTCAGAAATCGGCGTATTTGCTTTTATCAAATTTCCAGTGCTATCGTTTAGGAATAGCACAGGATCTTGATTTGAATCTATACCCACAGCATCAACCCATCCATCGTTATTCACATCTCCCCATGCCCCACTAAAATATTGACCATCGAGGGGGTCTAAGCTGAATGTCCCATCGCCATTATTCATGTAAATAGCGGCAATGTTGTCAGAAAACCCATCACCTGAAAACTGAACATCCGACGCGAATAGGTCAAGAAAACCATCATTATTTACATCCGCCCAAGCTGATCCGTAGGCTGCATCGTTACCAGGCAAAGCTCCGGTTGTCCGAGTAAATGTTCCATCGCCATTATTTCGATACAGGTAACTAAATACTGAATCTAAGTTCAAGGTGAAAATGTCGTCAAACCCGTCATTGTTATAGTCACCGACTACTCCTCCGTAGGTCACTCCATTTAAACCCTCATCAATGAAATTGTCATCCAGCACCCACGTAAAGGCGCCTTCCTCTCTCAACTTCACATTGAAGTTTCCAGAGGTCAATACCAAATCTGGAACAATCGGGTTGGTAAATGATAAAGTATACACACCTTCGTCAGCGGAGGAAAAGGATGAGAGCGTTATGGCGGATTGGTCCTCTCCTGTGAGATCCAAACCATTTAGTCGCCAGATCAAAGCATCATCCCCATCAAATGCCGGAACATCTACTTCGAAAGTGACTCCTTCACCAACCGCGAGACCAATAAGCGTATCAGGGCTTAAGGTTTTTTGAGGAGAATAGATGATGCCATTAATGGAAACATTTGGCGCAATGTCTTCAAAAGAGAAAAGATTATCATCTACCTGAAGGTCTGTAATGCTTGCCAATCCGGTAATATCTGGCAGCTCCGTTAGCAGATTTGATGAAACATCAAAGAAAGCTAAGTTTGGAAGAGTAGCTAGCTCAGGCGGTACTGTCCCTTCAAGTCGGTTACTACTCAGTCCTAAATTAACTAGCTGGGTCAGATTCGAAAGCTCCATTGGAATCTCTCCATAAAGAACATTCCCCCAGAGATACAGCGTCTCCAGATTAGAAAGGTTGCCTAATTCGGCAGGGATGGTGTCATTTAGAACATTCTGAGACAACTGGAGGTCAACTAAGTTTGTCAGGTTTGCCAGCTCTTTCGGAATTTCCCCAGAAAAGTTGTTCCCCCAGAGATAGAGGGTATTGAGGTTGCTCAGGTTACCTAGTTCCGGTGGGATGTCCCCACTAAATGAGTTAGCTCCGCAACTGAGTGTTTGCAAGTTCAACAGACCGCCGATGGATGCAGGAAAACTTCCCGTTAATAAATTGCTATTAAGCTGCAGGTATTCCAGCGATGACAAATTGCCAATTTCCGTAGGCACCTCTCCTTCCAGACTGTTTGATCCAAGATTCAAGAAGGTCAGCGCTGTAAGATCTCCGATTTCTACAGGGATATTTCCTACCAGGTTATTTCCGATATCTTGCGTACCAAGGTCAATTGCAGTTACTCGATTACCCGTCACCCCAACGCCAAACCAAGTGGCAACAGAACCAGTAAGCCAGTTTTGATTATTGGTCCAGTTATCTCCATCTGTGGCTTGATACAATGCGACTAAAGCCAAAGAGTCTGAAACATCCACTGGCTCCAATGGAACGAAATTCCAACCAGAAACATTCCCGCTATCGAGCGAAGCAATCGCATTGAACGACGCACCTCCAATTGCAGTATTGTTTTCAATAGTTGCATTAAATACATTCAACACCCCTTCTGCCTTGCTCATGGTTCCAGCAACTGAATCCACTGTAGAATTGATCAAAATCCGGTCTTCGTTCGTACCATTCGCAATCATATTGTTCACGAATTGCGTATGGTTTGGGTCCAAACTCACTCCAGCACCTGGTAGTATTTCCAGTGTCTGGAACGTATTGCTATTTCCTCCCAACTGAATGGTGTCTGC
>CAYYNA010000176.1:0-4711 GCA_964472815.1 uncultured Roseivirgaceae bacterium | reverse complement strand
TAGAACTCTGCGTGAAAGAAGTCCAAGGTCATGTTTTCATCAAAGATCAATGAGCCTCTCACGTTCTGGGCGATCCACGGTGAGCTATCAGCCAAAATCTGGAAAGTAGGATTGTTGGTCACGCCTGTCCAATCCATATTTGAAAAGCTTGGGCCTACAGAGTTGCCTGAGTCTGGAATGAATACGACCTGACTTGGCAGACTAAAGGAGGCTGAATCGAATCTCACATCATCAAAAAGCGCAGGAAGTAAGCCATTAGAATCTGCAGTTCCTGAGGTCAAACTCCAGTGCGTCGGATCATACCAATTTCCGCCATCACCGATCCAATAGTAGGTATATTTCACTCCTATCGTGTATTCAGCAGATAACAGTTCCACACCTGGTGCTGAGGCATTGGTAACAACCAATCGGTAAACTCCCTGATCAGTATTATCCACACTTAGTAGGTTCAAGAATGAGTTGGTTTCTCCCGGAATATCAATCCCATCCTTGGTCCATTGAAAGGTATCACCCGGGTCCACAAATGGGCTCAGGTCAATAGTGTTGTCATCTCCGGGAAGTAGAATGATCGTAGACCCATCATCACCTAAATTTTGTGGGTTCGCGTTAAAGCCATCAATCGTCTGGTTGAGAATGATGCTGTTAAAGTCCAGATTGTTTTCGCTTACTTCCAGAATCAATGGTTGAAGGATGGCATTTAAATCAGGCAAAAAGCTTATCTGATTTATCTGAGCAAAGATCTGCTCGACACTTGGCAGATTAACTAGCGTTGCTGGCAGGGCAGTCAACTGGTTGTTATCTGCAAATAGAAATCTAAGGTTTGACAAGTTCCCAATTTCATCCGGCAGGCTGTTAACGCCATTATTGGCGAAACCAAATGTCTCTAAAGAATCCAAGTCAGCAATGGATGCAGGAACATCTCCGACAGCTCCAAAACTATTTAAGTCAACGCGGGTCACTCGACCATTGTTGACTCCTATTCCTTCCCAAGCGGCCGCTAAAGTATCGGTCAACCACAATTGACCACCACTCCAATTTGGTCCATCGAGCGCATTGTAAAGATTAACTAGCACCAGAGAATCAGCAGCCGAAACGGGTGTCAACTGGCCATCGTTTTGGGTAATGACCCCCAAGTTTGGATTGATGTCATCAGACTCAAACTTGTTGAAAGAGATATCAAACTTGGTTAGCTGGGTGAGGTTTGAAAGATCTGGCAGATCTTCCAACTGATTTTCGCGGATATTCAGACGGTCCAGCACGGTCAACTGATTAAAATTGGCAGGCACGGCCCCAGTAAAGTTGTTCCCGGAAAGCCCTAAACGAAACAGATTGAGGTTATCTCCAATAAAGTTTGGAATTGACCCAGTCAATTGATTCTGACCAAGTCTAAGCTCGGTCAATTGCGTCACATTTGAAAGCTCGGGAAAGGTGCCGTCTAGGTTATTTCTGGCTACCCCTAAAGAGAATAAATTCGTAAGGTTATTGAATTCAATTGGGATAGCACCGGTCAGCTGATTATTATCCAGATTCAAGAATTCCAAGTTTGTTAGGTTCCCTATCTCAATCGGGATGTCACCAGTCAATTGATTTGCAGGAATTGCAAGGTTCCTAAGGTTAGTTGCGTTTGCTAGCTCCACAGGTAGACTTCCATCAAATTGATTCGCATTCAAATCAAGGTTTCTCAGTGATACCATTTCACCAATCACGGTCGGTACGGGTCCAGAAAGTTGATTGAACCATAACTGAAGATCTTGCAGATTATCCAGGTTGGAGAATGATGCTGGAATAGTACCAGTCAATTGGTTTTGAGACAAATAGAGATTTTCCAGCAGGTTTAGGTTCCCCAATTCCGTTGGAATCTCACCTGTCAACTGATTTCCATCCAGGTTGATGGTCTTGATGCTTGCTAAGTTTCCAAGTTCAACTGGGACTTCCCCGGTCAATTGATTTCCGCCCAATCCTAAAGTCTGCAATGTGGATAGGTTTCCTAATTCAATGGGTATAGATCCAGACAGCTGATTACCTACCAGCTCTATCTGGATGAGGTTACTAAGGTTTCCTAATTCAGGAGGGATCGTGCCGGTCAGTCCATTGCCATTAAGGTGCGGAATATTCAGGAATTCTAGTTTTGATAGATTCCCTAACTCCGCAGGTATGGACCCAGTGATGTTGTTGAGTCCCAAGTCCAATACCTCTAGTTCCGCTAGATCACCAAGTTCTGTGGGTAGCGTTCCTGCTAAGTTGTTTCCATCAAAAAAACCTTGGTTGCTTTCAAATAGTGTTAGTTCAATAACTCTCCCTTCACTCACCTTCACACCATACCAATTAGAAATTGGCTCAGGAGAGCCGACACCATTGATAAATTCCCAGCCAAACTGATTAGACCAATTTGGGCCATCGGTACTGTTATATAATGCGACTAAGGCAAGAGAGTCTGAAGCTGGAACAGCGGGAGGGTTTAACCCAAAATCAATCAACTGGCCGGTTAGTGCCGAATATGTCCAATCAAAGCCTATAGGGTCTGCGCCGACCGTATTTGCCCCGAAAGAAACTTCCGTGACAAGCAGATCACTACCTTCTGCAAAAAAGTCTGTAAGAATATTTCCTCCTGGTAATGTCGCTTCCAAACTGGAAACGGTATAGCCATTTGAATTCGTAGAATAAATTCCATAATCTTCGATCGCAGGATTTTGTGCACCATCTAAATCGAAGAAATATAAGTTTTGTATACTGGCGTCAGTGGCAGAATCCAAATCAATTACGGCCTGACCTGCAGCCCCTTTGATCGATCCATTGAGAATATTGTGACCGGTATTTGTAAAGGTGCCTTCCGGACCGTCTAGCTCCAATGGCACATCGCCTGCCCCAAGGGTAATGAAGTTATCAATGGATCCAGCAAATGCCTGATCGGTATCAATAGCATCATCTCCAGGGTGGTTTACCAAGAGATTGGTGGCATCAACACTACCACCAAAGAATTCAATCCCGTCATCAGATGTAGCAAATATCTCGATATTATCTACTGCAGTGCCCGACCCCACTGCAGCAAGCGTGAGCCCGTTTATTTCATTTCCAGCTCCAATTTCTATTCCTCCATGCCTTATGGAGACATATTGAAGAACTCCCGAATTATCTGCAGGCTGGGATCCTCCATATAAACCCAGGGTATTTTCAATGGGAATTCCCTCAATCTGCGCCTCACCTATATCCCCGCTATCTGAAATTTCTCCGTCACCCAAAATGAGCAATCCGCCCCAAAGCCCTTGATCAAACTCACCAAGATTATCACCCGTCTTTCTTCCCAGCTTAATATTGTCTTGTACCGACGTAAAAATGATTGGGTCTGTAGGTGTACCTGAAGCGTCTATAGTTGCTCCTCTTGAGACTGCCAAATAGGTTACGTCAGGTGCCTCTGTCGCCTTAATAATCGAACCCGGATCTATGGTAAGTGTAACACCAGGTTCCACGAAGATGGCTCCTTTTATTATCACTAAGCCAGACCAGGTAGTATCACTGGTGATATTGGAAGCAACATCCACCTGCCCATCATTTTGCGTAATCACACTTCCATTCAGTTCAATATCTGCATCAGGAATGAGATTGTATGAAACATCCAGTTTGTTAATTAACGAGAGGTTTCGCAGGTCGGGCAAGCCTGTAATATTGTTTTGGCGTATGTTCCAATTACTTAAGTTGGTTAATTGATCGTAGTTGGAGGGAACAGTACCGGTGAAATTATTGTAAGCCAATCCAAGCAACTGAAGATTGGTGAAGGTCCCGATATAGCTTGGAAGTACTCCAGAGAGGTTATTTCTTCCCACTTTGAATTGCTCTAAATTGGTGAGGTTTGACAAGTCCGGAAGCTCGCCTGATAGGTTATTCCTAGCTAAACCCAGGATTCTCAGTTCCGTGAGATCATTGATCTCGGGGGGTATCGTATCAGAAATATTATTATTACTCAAATCAAGTCCCACCACTCGACCATTCTCCACGGTCACACCATTCCAGGAAGAGACGAAGCTTGTGAGCCAATTGCTGCTGTTGTTCCAGGAAGGGCCATTCGTTGCATTGTAAAATGCCACAAGGGCGAGAGAGTCAGATGTGTTTACTACTGGAGGTATATCAAAAGCTCTTAGCCGATTATTGAATGCATCAGCCAGAGTAAGTATTCCATTGTCATCAATAAAAATACCTGCTGGATTATTTAGGCTGGCGAATGTCGATAAGTCACCATCTCCGAAAAATCCTTGGCCTCCATTTCCTGCTACGGTAATAACAATACCTGTGTTCAGATCGATTTTTCTAATAACATGATTGCCGGCATCAGTGACATACAGGTCAGATCCATCCAGGAAGAGCGCGGAGGGTGCATTAAATTGAGCACTTATGGCAAGGCCACCATCTCCAGTGTAACCTGGAGATCCATCTCCTGCAATAGTATTTATTATGCCTCCCGTATCAATTATCCTGATGACATGATTATCTCTATCGGTAAAGTAAAAATTTCCGGCTGGGTCCAGCGCCATTCCAAGTGGAACAGACATCTCTGCCAATGTTGCTAATCCGCCATCACCCGAGTACCCACTGGACCCAGTCCCGGCAAAAGTTGAAATAATGCCGGTTCCAGCATCCACAAACCGAATGCTAAAGTCATTGGTGATGTACATATTGTCCAAAGCATCGGTGATTGCTCCATTTGGTCTGGACAACT
>CAYYNA010000175.1:0-7619 GCA_964472815.1 uncultured Roseivirgaceae bacterium | reverse complement strand
ATTACCCTTAATCCGCGCGATGAGTGAGATAGCTGGTAGCAACGTGATGATAATTGCTGCTGAATGTTTAAGCAGTACCAATGGTGGTCGAGGGATTATCGTTGGGGGAATTACCGGAGTGCCACCCACCAAAGTGCTAATCTTGGGGGCGGGGACGGTAGCTGAGTTTGCAGCAAGAGCCGCCCTAGGACACGGAGCAGAAGTCCGTGTTTTTGATGATAATATTTACAAAATGCGGAGGCTTAAGCATTTAATTGGCCAGGAAATTTACACCTCCACATTTGATGCTTCCATTATCGAAAAGGAGGTGCGAGAAGCTGACGTTCTAGTTGGGGCGCTTAGAATGGAAAAGGGGCAAACTAAGATGTTGATCACCGAGGATTTAGTAATGGAGATGAAGCCGGGCTCAGTAATTATTGATGTGAGCATTGATCAAGGCGGTTGCATTGAAACTTCTGAAATGACTAATCATGATCACCCTGTCTTTGTGAAGCATGAAGTCACCCATTACTGTGTTCCAAATATTGCGTCTCGTGTAGCAAGAACCGCGTCTTTGGCCATTTCAAATATTTTTAGCCCGATATTGTTGGAAGCAGGAGACTTAGGCGGTTTTGATGAAATGATCTATCGGAAGCAATGGTTGCAAAAAGGAGTTTATTCCTACAATGGAACATTAACCAACCTTGATTTGGCCAAGCGTTTCAATTTAGGGTTCAAAGATCTCAGCTTATTCATGGCTGCCAGAATCTAGAACAATTAGCAAGGCTTCAAAATTATATTTACTTTCAGACTACCTCTAACCACTTAGTTGATGAATTGGCTTAACCGAAATATTCTCTACGCTGGCACCCATGATGAGATGAACGATATCATCAAGAATCGTATTTTTTATGCGAATTGCCTGATTCTGTTTCTATTTCCTTTGTTGTTGGCTATGTCTATCGTCCAGATTTCTTCAGGAGTGATCGAAGCTGCGATGGAGACTTTGCTACTGCTGCCAGTGCCACTGATAAGTTTCATTTTGATCAGAAGTGGATATGACAGGCTGGGAAGACTCACACTTTTACTGGGAGTTGTCTTCTATCTAATCTTCTCCTTTTACTACTTCAATCTTCAGTTTATCAAAAATGGAATTGATCCTGGAGTCATGAGAATTCCTACAACCAAATCACATTTACTGCCTGTGATGATCGGGACGGCTATCATTTTCGATTTTACCAGAGAAAGAACTTATTTCAACATTACACTGATCGGTATTTTCCTTTGCTATATCTTTTTTGATGGCATTCAAGCAATGCTAGGGCTTCCCATTCCCGAGCTGCCTTTTGAGGAAATATCCTTAGTCAAAAACAAGATTGCCACTACAGCTACGACCATTATTGTCCTTTTTGAGCTGTATCTCATTGTTTCTATCAATCTCAAATTTGAAAGAAACATTTTGGAAGAAAAGCAGAAAGTGGAATCGAAAAGTCATGAGTCCGAAATGCGCAAAAAGGATCTGGAGGCAGAGCAGGACAACTTACTCCGAACTGCCATGGAAACGGATGACATCATTAAAGAAGTAGTGGAGTCTGGCAACTTCAGCATCCGGATGGATACGTCCGACCAAACGGGGCAGTGGAAGCACCTAGAGGAGTCTATCAATTCCTTGTTTGATTCTATCATGGCTCCATTTGATGAGCTAAATCGGGTGGTGAATCATCTAGCATCTGGTAACCTGGCGCAGCGATATGCAGTGGAGGCAAAAGGTGATATTCTTCAGTTAGCTCAAAATCTAAATAATGCCCTAGACAGTGTTTCTGATCTGATTGGAGATATTTTAAATCAGGCCAAAGAGATCAGAAGCATCTCGCAGATGAGTCAGGAGAATAGCGAGCAGGTCAACAATCAAGTTTTTGAAATGTCTCAGACCATTGGTGAAATAAGCAAAGGTGCTGGCAGTCAAGTGCAGCAAATCAACAATACTTCCTCCCTAATTGAGAACATTTTGGGGTCCACCGATGAAGTAAGTAAACAAGCTGCATCTATCAATTCTAGCTCTTCTGCTGGTGTGGAAAGTGGCAAACAAGGAGTGGAAATGATCGAAGAAGTAGGTCAAAGTATTCAAAACATCTTGCTGTTTTTTGATCAAAGTACTACTTCAATTAATGATCTCTCCAGATACTCTTCAGAAATACCAGCAATCCTTAGCATCATCCAGGAGATCGCCTCTCAGACGAATTTACTTGCCCTGAATGCAGCTATTGAAGCAGCACAGGCGGGTGACGCAGGTCGTGGCTTTTCAGTCATTGCAACAGAAATAAGAAAGCTTGCAGAGCAGTCTCAGGATTCTGTCAAAGAGATCGAGAAGCTTGTTTTGAATGTGCAGAAGTCCGCTAAGTCCACGCATCAATTCATCACAGACATGAATGAGGTGGTCAAAAATGGTGAGGAGTCTGCTGGCAAAGCTAAGACGTCATTTGAAAGGATTTTAAGTAACTATCAAGAGACGTTTAAGTTGTCTGATGATATTTCTAATTCCACGAAGAGGCAAACAGAAGATGTCCGTCAAATCGTGAAATCCATTGAGCAGGTGGTGGTTATTTCAGAAGAGACTGCTGCCGGGGCTGAAGAGGCAGCCACCTCAGCAACGCACGTGTCTGATGCTATGAAAGAATATCATAAGACTTCTATGAATATCTCTGAAATCGCCGATCAGCTCACTACCAAGACTGGAAAATTTGTGCTGAAGGATTAGTTGAATTCTACTCTACAAGCTAGCCAGACTGTCCTCCAGCGTCTTGATCTTCGCTTCGGCATCTGCTAACTTTTTGCGCTCCATGGCTACCACCTTTTCAGGGGCATTTTGCACAAATCGCTCGTTAGAAAGCTTCTTCTCTGTAGAGGTCTTGAAACCTACCATTCGCTTCAGCTCATCTGTCATTTTCTTCCGCTCGGCTTCAATGTCCACAGTGTCTGAAGCTGGTATGAAAAATTCATCAGAACCGATAACAAAATTGAAGGCATTTGCAGGTTTTTCAGAGTTCGAGATGGCTGAGATATTGGCTAGCTTTTTGAGCGATTGACTCACACTTTCAATAATCGGCGAAGAAGTAATCAGCTCCAGGGCTTCTTTCGGGGAGATTCCTTTGGAGCTTCGAATATTTCGGATGTTGGAAGTGATTTCAAAAAGTGCATCTGCTTCTTTGAGAATTCCATCCAGATAACTTTCCGCTTTAGGCCACTCTGCAATGATGAGGGCTTCT
Organism: uncultured Roseivirgaceae bacterium; assembly: GCA_964472815.1. Lineage (GTDB taxonomy): Bacteria > Bacteroidota > Bacteroidia > Cytophagales > Cyclobacteriaceae > Ekhidna. The sequence goes on along the minus strand of CAYYNA010000175.1, from coordinate 4,374 downwards.
TCTTCGTTGCGCTCTCTCACTTCGTGCCACAGTTCCTCCGTAATGAACGGCATGAATGGGTGTAATATCTTAAGTGCTTTTTCAAATAACTCTACAGTAGCATCATAAGTAGTTTTATCGATGGGCTTACCATACTCAGGTTTGATCCATTCCAGGTACCAGCTACAGAAGTCATTCCAGATGAGCTTGTAAACGGTCATTAATGCATCTGACATCCTGAACTTAGAAAAATGATCCTCCAGTTGAGAAAGTGAGCTATTGAACTTATTAGTAAACCATTCTATGGCCTGCTTATTTACTTCAGGCTGCTCTTCATCTGAAGTTTCCCATCCCTTTACCAATCTGAATGCATTCCAGATTTTGTTGGAAAAATTCCTTCCTTGTTCTACAAGCTTTTCATCAAAAAGAAGATCGTTTCCTGCAGGGGAGCTGAAGAGCATTCCAGTTCTTACCCCATCAGCACCATATTGCTCGATAAGTTCTAGTGGGTCTGGAGAGTTTCCCAGCGATTTGGACATTTTTCTGCGCTGTTTATCACGTACCATCCCCGTGAGATAAACACTCTTAAAGGGTTTTTCATCCAGATACTCATACCCTGCTATGATCATTCGAGCAACCCAGAAGAACAAGATATCTGGAGCGGTTACAAGTGTCTCAATTGGGTAGAAAAAATCGAGCTCCTCATTTTTTGCCTTATCAATTTTACCAGTAGCAGCATCAAAACAGGCATCATTAAACCCATCAAAAACGGCTATTGGCCAGAGGTTGGATGATGCCCAGGTGTCTAAAACATCTTCATCTTGACGTAAGTCAGATGAGGTCAAAGAAGAATTACCCGTAACTTCTTGCGCTTTCGTAACAGCTTCTTCCAAGGTTTCAGCAACCACAAAATCATCCTCACCTTTGCCAAAGTAATAAGCCGGTATTTGCTGGCCCCACCAAAGCTGTCGCGAAATATTCCAGTCACGTACATTTTCCATCCAGTGGTTGTAGGTATTCTTGAATTTGGATGGGAATAGTTGCACCTCATCATCCATTACAGCCTTATGAGCTTTCTTTGAAATCTCCTTCATTTTGATGAACCACTGCAATGAAAGCTTTGGCTCAACCACGGAATTTGTTCTTTCAGATCTACCGATTTTTGTAGTGAATTCTTCTTCTTTAACTAGTAGATCGGCCGCTCTTAGATCCTTTACAACCATCTTTCGTACTTTGAATCGATCTTCACCTACGTACTTATCAATCTCACATTTTTCATTGAGGGTCCCATCGAGGTTGATCGTGTCCACAATTTCAAGGTCATGTCGCAATCCTATTTCATAATCATTGGGATCATGTGCTGGTGTGACTTTTAGGCATCCCGTTCCGAAATCCAGTTCTACGTATTCATCCCCGATAATTGGAATCTCTCGATTGATGAAAGGCACTAGAGCCTTTTTGCCAATCAGGTGCTTGAAACGATCATCATTGGGATTGACCGCAATGGCTGTATCCCCCATAATCGTTTCTGGTCGCTGAGTAGCAATTGTTACAAATTCGTCTGAATCTTTGATTTGATACTTTACATGATAAAGCACAGCTTGCTCTCCATCTTCCTTGTAGATAACTTCTTCATTTGAGATGGTTGTTTGCGCTTCACAGTCCCAGTTAACCATTCTCAAGCCTCTATAGATATATCCCTTATTGTAGAGGTCTACGAACTGCTTAATGACTGCTTTGTGATAGCCCTCATCCATGGTGAAGGCAGTCCGATCCCAGTCGCATGAAGCCCCTAGTTTTTTTAGCTGCTTTAAGATGACTCCTCCATATTCTTCTTTCCACTCCCAAGCGTGGTTCAGGAATTCCTCACGCGAAAGGTCACTTTTTTTTATGCCTTTCTCTCGGAGCATTTTTACCACCTTAGCCTCAGTTGCAATAGAGGCATGATCTGTTCCTGGAATCCAGCAAGCCTCTTTTCCTTCCATCCTTGCTTTCCTCGTCAGAATATCTTGAATGGTATTGTTAAGCATATGGCCCATATGCAAAACTCCTGTCACGTTAGGTGGTGGAATCACGATGGTGTAGGATTCTTTTCCATCCTTAGGAGTTGCATGAAAAAAGTTGTGATCCATCCAATATTGATACCACTTATCCTCAACTTTGGTCGGGTCGTACTGTGCCGAAATGCTCATTTCTTTTTTGTCTTCAAGTCTTATTCGAGCCGCAAAATTAGTTGCTTAGCTGCTTTTGACTTTTGTGAACCCCAATTAAAAAATTAAACTTGTTCTATGATCGAAATAGCAGCAAACAACCCCAAGCTGAAATCATGGGTAGAAGTGCACCCAGATTCTGACTTTCCCATTCAAAATCTACCTTTTGGTATTTTCGAGCATAAGGGATACCGCAGAGCTGGTACCGCGATTGGAAACATGGTCTTGGATCTGGCGGGCCTTCAAAACCATGGATTTCTCAATGGTCTTGGACTCCCGGAAAGAATCTTTGAAAGAAGCACATTAAATACCTTTCTTACACTTGGTAAGAAAATGAGCCGCTCGCTAAGAGATCGTCTTTCAATCCTTTTACAAGAAGATAATGAAGAGCTAAAATCACATTATTCGGTCAAGTCTTTGTTAATCCCTCAAAGCCAAGTACGAATGTGCATGCCGGTCGAGGTGGGTGACTACACCGATTTTTATTCCAGCGAGCAGCACGCATTCAATGTGGGAAGCATGTTTCGTGACCCGGATAATGCATTATTACCAAATTGGAAACATATCCCTGTTGGTTATCATGGCAGAGCCTCCTCTATCATCGAGTCTGGGGTGCCCATTCACAGACCGAAAGGGCAGCAGCGTCCCAATGATGACGAACCTCCCGTTTTTGGACCCTGTAAACTTTTAGACTTTGAGTTGGAGATGGCTTTTATCACTTGCGGTGAAAACTCCTTGGGGGAGTCCATATCTACTGAGAATGCGGAAGATCATATTTTCGGGATGGTCCTGTTCAACGACTGGTCCGCTCGTGATATTCAGAAATGGGAATATGTGCCTTTAGGTCCCTTCTTAGCAAAGAACTTTGCTTCCTCCATATCACCATGGATTGTGACACTTGATGCACTGGAGCCTTTTCGAATTTCTGGGCCCAAGCAAGACCCGGAAGTGCTTCCTTATTTGGAATACGTCGGAAACAAGCATTTCGATATCAACTTAGAAGTAGCCATTCAACCTGAAGGAACTGAGGAGCAAGTAGTGACTCAATCCAATTTCAAATACATGTACTGGAATATGGCTCAGCAACTTGCTCACCATACGGTTAATGGCTGCAATATCAAGACGGGAGACTTATATGGGAGTGGAACGATTTCCGGGTCAGACCCAAGGCAGTTTGGGTCCATGTTGGAAATCTCATGGCGGGGCACTAAGCCAGTGCCCATGAAAGATGGAAGTGAAAGAAAGTTTATTCAAGATGGTGACACAGTGATAATGCGTGGCTTTGCAAAACAGAAAGAGCTAAGAATCGGTTTTGGAGAGGTTTCAACGAAAGTGTTGCCTGCTTTATGATTATCCATCCAAATGAGATTTCTACGGCGGAGCTTCATGGCTACTTACTTGGTGCCGTTGCTCCTAGACCTATTGCTTTCGCAAGCACGATCAGCAAAGAGGGAAAAGTAAATCTTAGTCCATTTAGCTTCTTTAATGTTTTTAGTGCTAATCCGCCCATAATGATTTTTTCTCCCTCGAGGAGAGGCCGAGATAATACTACAAAGGATACCCTTGAGAACGTCTTAGAGCACCCAGAAGCCACGATCAATATTGTCTCCTACGCCATGGTACAGCAGATGTCGTTGAGTAGTACAGAATATGACAAAGGGGTAAATGAATTTATTAAGTCCGGCTTCTCGGAAAGAGCTTCTGAGTTGGTTAAGCCTCCAAGAGTAAAGGAAGCCCCTGTTTCATTTGAATGTAAAGTCCTGGAGGTGAAATCTCTTGGAGAAAATGGAGGGGCTGGCCAATTGGTCATTTGCGAGGTTTTGTTGATTCATGTCAAGGACGAAATTTTGAATGAAAACGGTAAGATTGATCCGTATAGTTTAGATCCTGTGGGAAGAATGGGGGGAGATTGGTACGTGAGAGCTTCCGGTGATGCTATATTTGAAGTAGCCAAACCTCTTAAAAACATGGGAATAGGAGTTGACCAAATTCCAGACCGCATTCGTCTTAGTACTGTCTTAACTGGTAACCATCTTGGGATGCTAGGAAACGTAGATGCATTTCCGTCCAAGGAGGAGATTGATGATTTTTCCAACGAACCTGAAGTTCGTGCCATTCTTGATTCATTTGATGATGAAGAAAATATTCACCTCGAGCTTCACAAATTGGCAGCTGATTTGCTAAA
>CAYYNA010000174.1:0-7637 GCA_964472815.1 uncultured Roseivirgaceae bacterium | reverse complement strand
CACTACTGTCCTGTTGAAAGCTTCTCGTTCGATCAAACTAGAAACAGTACTTGAAAATATTAACTAAATGGACTTACAGTATTCCCTCGACTTCTTAACTGATCTAGCCAAGAACAATCATAAACAATGGATGGACGATAATAAGAAGAGATACCTTCAAGCCAAAGAGCATATCATAGATCTAGTCTCTGACATTTTGCAAAAAACATCTCAATTTGACCCATCCATTTCATCTATCGAACCCAAGAAGACCCTATTTCGAATCAATCGGGATATCAGGTTCAGCAAAAACAAAGACCCATACAAAACCAACTTCGGAGCATTTTTGGTAGAGGGAGGTAGGAACTCGGGGAAGGCTGGTTATTATTTACATATTCAGCCAGGCAACAACTTTTTGGGTGGGGGAATCTATCAGCCTTCAAGTGAGGTGCTTTCGAAAGTTCGTCAGGAGATAGATTACAATGGCCAAGAACTTAAAGACATAATCAATAGCGCAGAGTTTAAAAAAACGTACCCAGAAGCTCACTCAGCAGATCGCTTGAAAACCGCTCCGAAAGGATACCCAAAAGATCATGAGCATTTGGATCTGCTCCAGCTAAAACATTATGTTTATATGAGATCAGCATCAGATAAAGAAGTAGTTTCTTCGGGCTTTTCAGAACTGGTTGCTCAAAGTTTTAACGTCCTTTTCCCTTTCAATCAGTTTCTAGCTAAGGCGCTCGACTAAAAAATTTACCCAGAAGCTTGCAGATGTTTCAAAGCAAGCTAAATTTGCAATCCTTTTACGAAAGGGCGCTTAGCTCAGTTGGTTCAGAGCACCTCGTTTACACCGAGGGGGTCGGGGGTTCGAATCCCTCAGCGCCCACAAAAAATCAAAAACCCTGATTCCTACGAATCAGGGTTTTTTGTTTCTTCTCTACCGTTTGTGACGTATTACTTAATTGCAAACTGCACTTTCGTCCGATCCCAAGCCATCACCACATTGCCACTATCTTCGATTTCAATGGTAAATAACTCTACTACCTCATCCGTTTGGGATGAAGGTACAGAGACTCTCAAGACATCTTCATCCTGGTTATAACTGTAGGCACCCCATCCATCCCATTTCTCATTAAAGATGATTGTCCACTCACTTTCTCCAGGAATGGTAAATAGGCCATATTTTCCGGCTGCTAATTTCTTGCCCTCAACTTCTACATCTTGATTCACCTGAATCCATGTAGATTCATTTGCTCCAGTCCTCCATACTTTTCCGTACTTCTCCAAGCCGCCAAAAACTTCTCTACCACGCTTAGAAGGCCTGCTGTAGTCGATAGTTACTTCTGCACCACCTATTGTTCCCGAAACCTGTGCAGGTGGGCTTGGACGCTTGCTCTTGTCCTTCTGGGCAGATAAAGAGAAGGTTACCAGCATGGCAACTGCTACCAAGGTTATACTTTTCAATGTTTTCATATCTAATCACAATTATTTAATTCTGACTATTCCACGATATTATTCCCATTTTGTTCGAAATAGTCATTGAGTGGAAATGGCATTTTTCCCTTGGAAAAAAGAAATGCTTAACTTTCAATTATACTAACCGATCAAAAATGAAAAATCTAGTTTATCTCATGCTGGCGCTGTTCATAGCAGCTTGTGGCTCAGAAATTAAGAAAGAGAACCGGCCTCTCGTGAAGGCCATTGATCACAAAGTGAAGAATATCGATCATAACCACAGAGTACAGATTATTGAGGATGATTTTGTGAGTGCAGATTCTATATATAAGGTACGTGGCTATTTCAATGAAGGCAGATTGATGAAATTGGTGGGCATAATCAAGACCCCACATTTTGAAAGAGATGATTACTTCTACTTTGAAAATAATAAGCCCATTTTTTCAGGCCACATGATGAATTTCATGGACGACCGGTTGGCTGAAGAATTCAAGTATTACTACACACCAAAAGGTGACAGTATTGCAGAGTGTCTTTTCTGGATGGACCATTACAAGCCAGGTAAACGATTTCCTCACGAAACATTTGAAGAGTTTGCGCCAAACATGGACAGTCTGATGAGTGAGGAAAGTAGTAGAATGCAGTTCTACTTATCGCATCTTGATGAGGAAGGGTTTGAGATCAAGCGCATCAACGAAAATCTCGAAGCTAATAGCAGCAGATGACCATAGAAGAAGCCCAAAAGGTCATTGACAATTGGATCAATACCACGGGGGTTAGGTACTTTAATGAGCTGACCAATATGGCCATGTTGACCGAAGAGGTGGGCGAGTTAGCTCGAATTATGGCCAGGACATACGGAGAACAGTCTTTTAAAGAATCTGATAAAAATCGTGACCTAGGAGACGAAATGGCAGATGTCCTGTGGGTCTTAATTTGCCTGGCTAACCAAACCGGAGTGGACCTTACTGAAGCCCTAAAGAAAAACCTTGAAAAGAAAAATATAAGAGATGCCACCCGGCATCAGGAAAATGAAAAACTTAAATAGGAGAAAGGCTATTCTTCCTCTCCGTCATATATTTTTTTGATCTTCGCTTTATCCTCCTCTGGCGTGGATGGATCTGCCATTAACTTCCAGGCTTCTTGCCGCGTATTGATATTGTACTTCAAAAGGACATTGTTCTCCTTCTCTTTTTTTCTAAGTCTTCTTCCAACAACAAAAATTGCTATCTGAATGATGGCAACTGCGGCAATAAGAAGGTAAATCCAAGTCATACTAGCTCTCCATCTACAAGTCTCGGAACTACTTGGTATTCGTTTTCAGTCATACAAAACCTCAAATCATCTTCAATGCCAAATCCCTTCAGGCGCTCTGCATGACTGGACTGTAAGGCAAGTCCCAATAGGTTTTCATGATTTGAAATATAAAGCTGATGCGCAAGCAAGGCAGCATCACCCGTTGGCTTCAGCTCCTCGGCACATTCATCAATTAGTGCGCCAGCAAACAATGTGTCTTCCAGATTTGGTGTGCCTTTCCATCCTGCGCAGTGAACTACTACACTCAAAGGCAGCTCTAAGATGTACTCCGTAAGTGCTTCGAGGTTTAAGAATGAACCAATCAAAATACTTTCTGCACCTTCAGACTTAAGTATAGCCTGGGAACCATTGGTGGTAGATATGGCCACTTTCTGGCCAGCAACTCCCTCTCCTTGGTATTCATATGGAGAGTTGCCCATATCAAAACCATCTACTTTCACCCCTCCTCTTTCTCCGGCAGTTAGGTATCCCTTCTTGCCGAGCGCCATAGTCTCATCAACTTCTCCAACAGGACGGACTGCTTTGACGCCATGGGCCAAACCTGTGACGATACATGAGGTAGCTCGAAAAATATCAACTACCACCACAACTTTTCCCTTCAGTTCATGCTGATGAATGAGTTCAGGAGTTAAACAAACTTCAATCGTTTTCATTTTAAGAAGGGAGGTTTTACCACTTTAGCTTTTAAGGTCTTATTTCTAATCGAAACGAAGATCTCGCTTTCCGGGAAGGAGAATTCTTTGTTTACATAACCCATTCCAATTCCCAGGTTCAAAGATGGCGCCATCGTGCCCGATGTAACTTCTCCTATCTTGCTACCTTCTGCATCCACCAAGTCATATCCCTGACGAGGTATACCTCGATCAACCATCTCAAAACCAATCAATTTCTTTTTTACACCGGCTTCCTTCTGCATTTTCAGCTGATCTGAATTAACAAAGTCTTTGGTGAATTTCGTAACCCAGCCCAAACCAGCCTCTAAAGGAGAAGTATGATCTGTGATGTCATTTCCATACAAGCAAAAGCCTTTTTCCAAGCGAAGTGTGTCTCTTGCTCCCAGACCAATTGGTTTGATCTCAAATTCCTTTCCCGCTTCGAATACCTTCTTCCAAACTTCCGCTGCATCCTCACTTTTTATGTACAACTCAAAGCCTCCGGAACCAGTATACCCGGTAGCAGAAATGATCATTTCCTTCCCCGCTAATGTACCTTTAACAAAAGTGTAAAACTTAATATCAGCAAGATCTACTTCTGTTAATTTCTGGAGCGTCTCTACTGCCTTGGGTCCCTGAACTGCTAGAAGAACCGTGTCATCAGAAATATCTTCCATTTCAGCACCAACCTCATTTTGCGATTGGATCCAATTCCAATCCTTTTCAATATTTGAGGCATTTACCACAAGCATGTACTCTTCGTCCGCCACCTTGTAAACGAGCAAGTCATCGACTATCCCCCCTGTGGCGTTTGGTAGGCACGAATACTGCGCCTGTCCATCTACTAATTTGGAAGCATCATTGCTGGATACCCACTGTATTAGGTCCAGTGCCTTAGGCCCACGAACCATAAACTCACCCATATGGGACACGTCAAAAACTCCAACACCTTCTCTCACAGTGAGGTGCTCTTCTTTGTCTGATGAATATCGAACAGGCATATTAAAACCTGCGAACGGAATCATTTTAGCTCCGAGACCCTCATGAAGGTCATTTAGGGGTACTTTTTTTACTTGCATGGGTTAGTTGTTTATTATCAATCCTACTGGGCAGTGATCTGACCCCAGATATTCATTGTAAATGATTGCATCTGCAATGCGATCTTGAAGTTTTTCGCTGGCGAGAAAATAATCAATCCTCCAACCTACATTTCGCTCTCTAGCTCGATACTTGTAGTTCCACCAGGAATACTTTACCTCCTCTGGGTTTTTGGTTCTAAATGTATCGATGTAACCTTCATTGATCAAGGCATCTAGACCGTCAATTTCTTTTTGAGTAAATCCTGAAGCTTTGTTATAGTTTTCCTTTGATCGCGCAATATCGATTTCGGTATGGGCTACATTCAGGTCACCACATATGATCACAGGCTTCTTCTCTTCCAAGCTGATGATGTACTCCCTAAAGGCTTGGTCCCAAGTCTCACGGTACGCTAGTCTCTTCATGCCCTCACCTGAATTCGGCGTGTAGACGGTGACCACAAAAAACTGATCGAACTCAGCTGCAATCACTCTACCTTCTTGGTCATGTTCTTCAATTCCCATGTCGTAGAAAACCTCAATGGGCTTTTGCTTTGAAAGAATCGCTGTTCCCGAGTAACCTTTCCTGGCCTTAGAAGAGTTTACAACCACATCATATTCTGGAAGTAATTGAAGAGCCGTCTTCACATCCTCAGGTTGCCCCTTAGTCTCTTGAAGACATAGGACATCAGGATCCATTTGCTTTACATCCTTAATAAAATCTTTCTTCACAATGGCTCGAATTCCATTCACATTCCAGGACACAAGATGGGTTTGGGGCATAAAATTTTGGTATTGTTTATGTTAAATTTGATTAGATGTATAAGCTTAAAAGCAAAACGCAAAAAAAAGAAAAAGAACTCAAACCCGACGAGCGAATCCAGTGGCTTTTAGATTTTATTGAGGTTCAAGCTAAAATAAATCCTACTCCTAAATTCAGTACCGGTTATAAACTCAGTAGGAAATGAAATTGTATGAACAGACCTGTGAAGTTTTTGTGAAAAATCAGGTTGAGTTCATTGTAATAGGAGGTTTTGCAGTAAACTATTGGGGATATAATCGGTCTACTGGGGATATGGACTTCTTTGTGAACCCAGACACTAAGAATATAAATCGATTGTTCAAAGCACTTGATGAGCTTGGTTTTCTGATCGATGGAGATGCAAAGAAAGCCATACAGAATGGGGAACTAATTCAATTTTCAGCAGGACATCAAGTGATAGAACTTCTTTTCAGAATTAATCTGCAGAAAGCTTTTATTGAGTTATTAGGAAATGCAAGTCATTCTAAGTTTGGTGAAACAGAAATTCCATTCATTAGCCTTGAAGAGTTGATCGATGAAAAGGTTAAATCACAAAGAGAAAAGGATCTTCAGGACGTCTATGAACTAAAAAAGATCAATAATATCGATTAACCAATTTTAGAGCCATTCATCATCTCTCGCTGTGGTTTAAGTAGGACCACTTGGTTCTTTTCGTTGTAAGCACCCATTACCAAACACTCACTCATAAAAGGGCCAATCTTCTTTGGAGGAAAATTCACAACCGCAATTATTTGCTCATTTTTCAGCCGCTTTTTATTGTACAATTCCGTGATTTGAGCAGAGCTCTTTTTCACCCCAATCTCTGGACCAAAGTCGATGGTCAGGATGAATGCAGGCTTGCGAGCTTCCGGGAATTCCTCTGCCTTAATGATCGTGCCGACACGCATATCCACCTTCTCGAAATCACTCCATTGAATCATATCCTGTATAGTTTTTCTAGATTTTTACTCAGTCTCTTTTGATGATGTGGATTTACTAGTTCCAGCTTTCTATCCTCCAGTACAGTCAGTAATTGCTCCTTGTGTGACCTGTCTAAGACCGCAATTAAATTTTCAGTATACTGACCAAGTTGATTAGAAGGAGCTTTAGCAATTTGCTCCAATACCAATAGAAAGACATCTTCTTGATATTTATTGTTTTGATAGAGCACAATTAAGATACGATAGCCATGATCCCTCGTAACCACTGTCCCTTTGTCCATAGCATCAAGAATAGCTGGTAATGCTTGATACAATTGATCTTGTGTAAGATGGGCAATGCTAGAAAGCGCGATCATACTTCCCCATATTACCCTGTTAATTGGGTCGTTTAGTTTGTCCATCAAGTAGTCCACATGCGGTGCAATCATTTTCGGATTGCGCTCGGCAATCCATGCCAAAGTGAGTGAGCAATCTTTCTGCAGCTCCTTGTGTGGCTTTGAATCGAAGAACTGAATCAGTTCACTCAATCGCAGCTCATCTTTCGAATCGGCAATATTTTTTGCAAGTGATTTATTGGGCGCCTGATCTTTCCTCCCTAAGGAATATGCTAATTGATCTTGTATTGGCATAAGGACAAAAAAAATCCCGGAAAACCGGGATCAATATTTATTTATCGTTCGCACAGAACTCTTTGAGTCTTCTGTTCTTGCTAGGCTCTCTTAGTTTTTGCAGCGCTTTTTCTCTGATCTGTCTTACTCGTTCTCGCGTAAGTCCCATAGCATCTCCTATTTCTTCCAGAGTGTATGGATTGTCAAAACCAATACCAAAACTCATCATGATGACTTCTCTTTCTCTAGCTGTCAAGGTAGAAAGTGCTCTCATGGTTTCCACTTTGAGGGAATCGTTGAAAACAAGATTTCCATCTGTAGGTCCCGTAGTTACATTTTCCAAAACATCCAGAAGTGAACCGCTTTCATCTTCTCCGAATGGAGCGTCCATGGACATTTGCTTTACTTCGGCACCTAAAGTATTCCGAACCTCACTTGGCTTCATCTCTAGAATATCCGCCAATTCTTCTTCCGTAGGCTCCCTTTCGTATTGCTGCTCCAACTCAGCGTAAGCTCTTCTAATCTGATTAATAGCTCCCGACTTATTCATCGGAAGTCTCACAATCCGTGACTGCTCAGCCAGAGCCTGCATGATGGACTGGCGAATCCACCATACGGCGTACGAGATGAACTTAAATCCTTTTGTTTCATCAAATTTCTTGGCGGCCTTGATCAAACCCAGGTTTCCCTCATTGATCAAATCATTAAGTGGTAAACTTCTGTTTTGGTACTGCTTTGCTACAGAAACCACGAATCGAAGGTTTGCCTTCACTAACTTCTCAAGTGCTAAATCATCCCCTTCTTTG
>CAYYNA010000173.1:0-7646 GCA_964472815.1 uncultured Roseivirgaceae bacterium | reverse complement strand
AGATACAGATGGATTCTTCTAGGTGCGGCATTTACGCTATACTTGATTCGTCTGGTTGAAATGGAACTTGTGGCTCCATTTTACTATATCTCGGTCGAGTCATGTCTTTGGATTTTTTCCGTATTGGGTATGGGTCACAAGTATTTGAATAAGCCAAGCGATCGCTTGACATATCTAAGTGAAGCAGCTTACCCGATTTACATCGTTCACATGCTCTTCATCTACCTTGGATCATATTTGTTATTTGACTTGGGTATTGACCCTTGGCTCAAATTAATTGCCATCTTGATTTTTACTTTTGCGGGTTGTTTTTTGACTTATGAATTCCTGATAAGACGGGTTCCATTCTTGAGACCGCTCTTTGGTTTGAAAATGCGAAAGTCCAGTCAAAGCAGCTCGATTAAACGTCCCATTCCAAGCTTAAAAGCCGGTTCTTAGAATCGGTTTTTTTCTTATAACCAGTCGTAAAGTATTCTATGAATTTGAAGTACAAAATGGATTATCATTGCGAATTACAATAATTCGATAATTCTTGGAAAAATTCGTTGAAGTAAGGAAGCTCATTAAGAGCAAAAACCCAGGCTTACTCACATGGCTGCCTAATTTCTTCATTCGATGGATAGAAAAGATCATCCACCAAGAGGAGGTAAATGATTTTTTTGAAAAACATCAAAACAGCGACGTTTATACATTTTGTGAGGCTGTCTTAGCAGAATTTAACCTGCAGTTTTCCATACACGGAAAAGAAAACATCCCCACAGAACCTAGTAAGATCATATTCGCTTCCAATCACCCACTGGGAGGTATGGATGCCATCTCCATTATACATCTTTTGAAGGACACCCGGAATGACATCAAATTCATTGTGAATGATCTATTAATGGCGGTTTACCACTTGAAAGATCGATTTATTGGTGTGAATAAAGTAGGCAGAAGTGCAGTGGAATCGCTGCAAAAGGTCGAAGAGCAATTTGCGGATGGAACCGCCACTTTCATCTTCCCATCAGGCTTAGTAAGTAGGAAGATCAACGGAGAAATAATGGATCTGGAGTGGAAAAAAACTTTTATCACAAAATCTAGAAAGTACAACATTCCGATCATACCGGTTCATATTGGTGGCCGCCTGACTGATCGTTTCTATAGATTGGCTAACTTCAGAAAGTTTTTGGGGATCAAGGTAAATATTGAGATGTTCTTTTTGGTGGATGAGCTATTCAGGCAAAAAGACATGAAGGTAGATATCGTTATTGGAAAACCTATAGAACCTAAGACGTTTGATAAATCTAGAAATGACAAAGATTGGGCGGAGTGGATGAAGAAAAAGGTTTATGATTTGAAATCAAGTAAAGAAATATGACCAAAAGCCTGCAGGACATCATCGAACCAGTTTCAAGAGACCTGATTGAGCAGGAATTGAATGAGGAAAGGTTCATTAGAGATACCAATAAAGCGGGCAACAAAATCTATGTGGTAAATCACCACAACTCTCCCAATACGATGCAGGAGATCGGGAGACTGAGGGAGGTATCTTTTAGAGCTGCGGGCGGAGGTACCGGGCTCTCTGTGGACATTGACGAAGCAGATACAAGCGAGAGATGCTATGAGCAACTGATTGTGTATAGTCCTGAGGATCGTGAAATTGTTGGTGGTTATAGATTCATAACCGGAGAACGCGCCAAGGATCCAGAAACCGGAGATTTTGATTTGTCTACTGCCCATTATTTCGATTTTTCGGATCGCATGAAGTCAGAGTATCTCCCTTATTCAATAGAACTGGGAAGATCTTGGGTGCAACCAAATTATCAGCCTTCTGTCAATCCAAGAAAGGGTGTATTTGCCCTGATGAATATCTGGGACGGGTTGGGATCACTTGTAATCAACTACCCTGAAATCAAGTATCTCTTTGGGAAAGTGACCATGTACACTCACTACGACAAGGAAGCAAGGGATATACTGCTATCCTTCATGGGCCACTTTTTCCCCAACCGACCAGACTTGTGCACGCCAAAAGAAGAATTGAACGCTCCTTATGATTCATCACTATTTGATAAACTTTTTGATAAAGAATTATCCTATGAGGATGGATTTAAATTGTTGAATAAACTGCTAAAAGAAAGAGGAGAATACATCCCTCCTTTAATCAATATCTATATGGGATTATCGGAAACAATGATCACTTTCGGAACAGCCCAAAATCCTGACTTTGGGGATGTGGAAGAAACCGGAATCCTGGTGACCATTGCTGATATCCACCAGTCGGTTAAAGACCGACATATCCACTACTAAAAATCCTTGAGATAGTTGATTCGTATATCTTACTATGAATCACTTCATTTCTGTGCTATTTATGAGTGCACTTCTAGTCTCCTGCGAAGCGCAGCAAGAGAGAAAAGTGGGAGGACCGTGTGAAGGATGCGAAGCACTAATGGAGTTTCCAGCTCGCAAGCTCAATGATGTCGATACCCTGCCAGCTTTTAGTGGCACTGAGCCCAAACTTCATCTATTTGGGACAGTTTACGAAAGGGATGGAGTGACTCCAGCAGAGGGTGTGATTATTTATATCTACCATACCAATCGGAAGGGTATCTACGAAAAAAGAGTTGATTCAAAGGGCTGGGAGTCACGGCATGGCATTTACAGAGGATGGGTTAAAACGAACAAGAGCGGTACCTATGACTTCTACACATTTAGGCCAGCTTCTTACCCAAATAGCAACATCGCCCAACACATTCATATGACTGTGAAAGAGCCAAATACCATCCCGTACTACATCGATGCGGTGGAGTTTAGAGATGATTCTTTTCTAACCGATGAGCAAATCTCAAGAAGCAGTAATCGAGGTGGATCTGGTATCGTCGAACCTTTACAAAAGGAGATGATTGAAGTAAGAAGGGATATCACTCTCGGGATGAATATCCCCGATTACTAGTAGATGTCTAACACATGCAAATGATCGTCAATTCTTAAAACCAACTTATCAATTTTATTTAGATATCTCGAAACTTCTGTTTCTAATACCATCACCTTTGCATCGTAAGATTCGATTCCAACCCCATTTTTCAGGTTTTCAGAGTTCTCTTCTATCTCATTTCTAAACAGACATGCTTCACGCATTTCATCTATGAAATCATCCAGTTGAAAGTCTTTTTCAAAAGAAGCTATATCCGAGCGGGTTTTCTTCTCCTCTTTCATATTCCAGCCCAAATAAGCTGATGGATCATCCAGCTTGTTGACAATCAATGAATCATATGAATGGATCGTCACCAATAGTTTATTGACTGATTTTCTAAAGTTTGGATTCTGACAATACTCGTTTACTCCTTGATACGTCTTCAGGTATTTGGTTTTATCAATCCATTCAATGGCAACCGCATCAAACTGGTCTGCCAAAGGAATCTCGACTTCTGATTGTGCCTTAAGAGCACTCGGAACAAATAGGAGTATGAATAAATATCTGAACATAATAGCTTTAATATTTTATGTAAAAGTATTACTATTATCTACGATACCTTTACTTTCTTGTTATGAAACGATCATTTATAATAATTATCAATTGAATTAATTTTTATTAATACTTAAACATCACTCTAAACAGAATGAATGCTTATTGGTTTATGCACAGTGAAGACATTGAATGATGTATCAAATAGCACTTTTACTATCTATCTCCTACTCAGTGATTGTTTTTGATTTTAGCAGTAACTCCAGCGAAAACGAATGGCGCATTCAGGACGATGTGGTCATGGGTGGTCGCTCCAATGGGAATTTTAAGATCAATGAAGATGGACATGGTCAGTTCTACGGAGAAGTTTCGCTAGAAAACAACGGGGGTTTCTCTTCCGTCCGACATAGAACGAGAGTCGAAAATGTTTCTTCCGCTTCTATGATAAAAATCCGTTTGAAAGGAGATGGAAAGAAATATCAGTTTAGAGTCAAGCAAAGTAGCGGAGTTTACTATTCTTACATCACCTATTTTCAAACAACTGGTGAATGGGAGACTGTGGAAATCCCACTCAATGAGATGTACCCTTCCTTCAGGGGTAGAAGACTGTACGGTTCTAATTTTGACCACAGCACCATAGCAGAAATTACCTTCCTCATTGGAAACAAACGAGCTGAGCAATTCAGTCTACTATTAGATAAAATAGAGATCGTCCAGTAATTACGTTTCTGGTCACTCAATTTCAATAACCAAGTCGTCTTGCTCTACCAGGTCACCTGCCTTCAGATGTAGCATCTTTACTTTACCCTCCATATGTGATGAAACAGTAGTCTCCATTTTCATCGCCTCTATGATGAACAGTACATCATCCTTAGACACCTTATCACCTACTTTCACTTTCACCTCCCCAATTTTTCCTTGAAGCGGAGAACCGATCTCCATTTCTCCCTCAGCCTTCCTGTTTGACTTTTTCTGTACAGCTACACTTTCATCTCTTACGCTAATCCTCCTGATCTGCCCATTCAATCTGAATGCCACTAACCTGATTCCATGATCGTCCGGCTCTGTCATACCTACTAACTCTATGATGATGGTTTTGCCTTTTCCAATCGTGACCATAATCTCTTCACCTACTTCCATACCGTAGAAGAAAGCCGTAGTTGGAAGCTTTGTGACTTGACCATAGGTTTGAATATGCTGATGATATTCCTTAAATACCTTTGGATATAGTTTATATGATAGATAATCCTCGAATGAAGTTGAAGAAAATTCCTTCTGAAACACTTCAAACTCTGCATCCAAGTCGATCGGCTCTAAGACATCATTTGCTCTCCCACTGATCGGTTTCTGAGCTTTCAAAATCACCTTGCTAATCTCGGAAGGAAATCCACCGTGCGGCTGTCCAAGGTCTCCTTTAAAGAACCCGATGACAGATTCCGGAAATGAGAGCGCATCTCCTTTTTCAAAAATATCCTCTGCACTAAGATCATTAGCAGTCATAAACATTGCCATATCACCCACCACTTTAGACGAAGGAGTCACCTTCACAATATCACCAAACAGTTCATTGACCAAGGCGTAATTTTTCTTTATGGTCTCAAACTTGTGTTCCAACCCTAACGCAATGGCTTGAGGGCGTAAGTTTGAATACTGTCCTCCAGGAATCTCGTGCTCATACACCTCTGCAGTTCCTGCCTTCAATCCCGACTCAAATGGGTAATAAAACTCCCTAACATCCTCGAAATAGGTACTGTGATTATTGAGCGAATCAAGGTTCATCTCTCTTCCTCTTTCGTGATATTGTAAAGAGGCGACAAGCGAATTGAAGTTTGGCTGAGAAGTCAGTCCAGACATGGATGCTAGCGCCACATCCACAATATCTACTCCAGCCTCAATCGCTTTGAGATACATGGCTGACTGAATAGATGAAGTATCGTGAGTGTGTAAATGTATCGGCAGGTCTACTGCTTTCTTAAGCTCAGTGATTAGTAACTCAGCACTGTATGGCTTTAATAATCCCGCCATGTCTTTGATGGCAAGCATATGTGCACCCTCATCCTCTAACTGGCGTGCCATATCTAAGTAATACTGGAGTGTGTACTTCTTTTGATTGTCGTCTTGCAACTCCCCCGTGTAGCATATACAGGCCTCCGCCAGAGAATCTGTCCGTTCTCTTACTGCCTTGATGCTCACTTTCATATTTTCTATCCAGTTAAGTGAGTCGAAAATTCGGAAAATGTCCATTCCATTCTCTGCCGACTTTTCAATGAATTTTTCAATCAAATTATCTGGATATGCGGTATATCCCACCGCATTCGATCCGCGTAGGAGCATTTGAAAAAGTATATTGGGAATGCACTCTCTCAGCAGTCTCATTCGGTCCCATGGACTTTCCTTAAGAAACCGCATGCTTACATCGAAAGTAGCTCCACCCCACATTTCAAGCGAGAAGACATTTGGATTTTGGATGGCGTAAGTCCTAGCCACCTTCAGCATATCTTCGGTCCTGAAACGAGTTGCCAATAGTGACTGATGAGCATCTCTAAATGTGGTGTCCGTAAAGTGTACCTTGCTATCATCCTTAATGGATTCCACAAACTTTTCTCTGCCAAGCTTCCGGAGTAGATCTTTCGTCCCCTCCTGGATTTCCTCTCCTCGTTCTATTCCCGGCAAAATGGGTGTCCGGAATTTTTTGGTTGAGTCTTTGACCTTCACATCGGGATGACCGTTCACCGAGATATGGCCGATGTAGTTGAGCATTTTGGTGCCGCGATCAAAGCTCGTTGAGATCTTGAATAGATCCGGATGATTGTCAATGAAGTTGACTGTAGCCCTGCCTTCAAAAAAATCTTGTGTGTAAATCACATTTTCAAGAAATCCGATATTGGTCTTGACACCTCGAATTCTAAACTCTCGCAATGCCCGATGCAATCTTCTCGCAGCTCCCTTTAGCGTTCTACCTTTAGCAGTAACCTTTACAAGCAGTGAGTCGAAAAATGGTGAAATTTTCACCCCTTGGTAAACATTTCCTGCATCCAGCCTAATTCCAAAACCTCCCGCGCTTCGGTAAGCGATGATCGTCCCGTAATCAGGCTTGAAGCCATTTTCTGGATCTTCAGTAGTCACCCGGCACTGCACCGCAAA
This sequence comes from uncultured Roseivirgaceae bacterium, assembly GCA_964472815.1. Classification (GTDB taxonomy): domain Bacteria; phylum Bacteroidota; class Bacteroidia; order Cytophagales; family Cyclobacteriaceae; genus Ekhidna. The sequence continues at coordinate 1,060 of CAYYNA010000173.1, read as the reverse complement.
ACCTTTAGTCTCTATGTCATCCTGACTTCTGATGAAGATCTGCGGGTGTTCCAATTTGCACCCTGCGGCGATCAGAATCTGAGTCCTAACGATATCAACACCGGTAATTTCTTCGGTGATGGTATGCTCAACCTGAACCCGTGGGTTCACTTCAATGAAATAAATATTTTCCTCTGGGTCAACCAAGAACTCCACCGTGCCAGCATTATTGTAATTGACCTGCCTGGCAATCTTTAAAGCATAGTCATACAGCTTGGTTCTCGTCTCCTGTTTAAGCCCGACACTGGGCGCAACTTCTACCACTTTCTGAAAGCGGCGCTGTACCGAGCAATCTCTTTCATACAAGTGAACAATATTCTGGTAATTGTCAGCCAGTATCTGGATTTCAATATGCTTAGGGTTTTCTACATATTTCTCAAGAAAAATCGTGTCATCTCCAAAGGCTTTGCCCGCCTCTGATTTTGCTTCGTTATAAGACTTGATTAACTGACCTTCGTCTCGCACAACACGCATCCCTCGGCCACCACCGCCAGCAGATGCTTTGATGATAACTGGATAACCGATCCTCTGCGCCTCCTTTTTTGCGATTTCCTCCGTAGAAAGCACTTCCTGATTGTCTTCAATTACAGGAACCTCGGCAGCTCTAGCAACTTTCTTTGCCATCACTTTGTCCCCCAACTGGCCCATTACTTCCGGCTGAGGACCAATAAACGTAATTCCCTCCTCCCGGCACCTCGTTGCAAATCGCACATTTTCAGACAAAAAACCGTATCCGGGGTGGATGGCCTCCACACCATTTTCCTTAGCAACAGAAATGATCTCCTCAATATCTAGATATGGTTTTAGTGGATCATCGCTGGACCCTATTTGGTACGCTTCGTCCGCCTTGTAGCGATGCAGAGAGTAGCGGTCTTCGTGCGTGAATACCGCCACCGAGCGAATATGCAACTCAGAGATGGCCCGGAGCACTCGGATGGCTATTTCGCCACGATTGGCTACCATGATCTTCTTGAAGAATTTCTGATTTTCCATAAGGATCGGAAATTAATAAAAACTAGGG
>CAYYNA010000172.1:5315-7656 GCA_964472815.1 uncultured Roseivirgaceae bacterium | reverse complement strand
GGTATGCTGTCTGGCCAAACGTACTTGTTCCAGTCTGCTGCTTTGATTGCCATCGCTGGATCATCTAGTTGCAAATACATATCTGCAAGCCCAGTATAGAGCATGTAATGCGACTTTGGCACATACTCTTGTTTTATTACAATCATATAAGCATCGCCGTAAAATCGCTTGTATCTCTTCACGGCCAATCGGTGAGCTAGCTGGAAGTTTTCCATCGCTTCCTCGGGATCGTCCAGATAGTCTCTGTGAATTTCAGCCAGTTCTACCAATGATTCAATCAGATCATATTCATTCACCAGGAAGTCTTCCAAAATTTCAATGGCAAGGTCCAACTCTCCGGAGTGCTTGTAAGCGTGGACAAGTTTCTTCTTCACCTCATTCCATGGTGACTGAGGCTTTAGATCAAAAACCAAATTATATAAGGAGATTGCTGCCTCGTATTTGCGCGCCTCCATATTTTCATCTCCTCTCTTGATTATTTGATCGACCATGGTCTTTTTGAATTTCTTGATATCGGATTCCTCGCGATCAAAAAAGCGAAATTCGGTCATGGTCTCATAGGCAAGCAAATAATTTCCATCATCAAAGTCTTTCTTAGCTTGCTCAAAAGTTGCTCTCCTTTGAGCTAGTACTTTCTTGTGCTGACTATCGTCATAGGACCTCTTGACCCAAACGCCCCCCATGACAAGTACTGCGATCAAAAAAGTGATTCCAAAAGCATAAGCAGTCGCAATGGCATTTTGTCTATGATCAACTCTTGTCCTGTAATGAGGTGGACGTTGGTAGGGGTTTTGGTAAGAACGTGGCTTTGCAGATGAGCTTTGGTCGTGAGAGAATTGTTGGTATTTCAGCTTTAGATCAAACCTTGCCTTCTCATAGGGATCCGAAAGGACTTGATGAGCTTGGTTTATTTCTTTGAATTTTTCTTCCATCTCCGCCCGACCCGGATGTTTATCAGGGTGGTACTTTACCGCCAACTTCTTAAAAGCAGACTTTATTTCTTCAGGTGAAGCATTTTCGGTTAAACCAAGTACGTGGTAGTAGTTGACCATATTGGATGATTATGCAACTAACGAAAAATCTTAGATAAAGATTATCCTTTGCTCGATAAATAGTGCCCTAAAAGGCATAAAGCTAGACCACCAAAAATCGATAGGGAGGCATAGAGGAAGTACTCAGCATAAAGTTGATTTCTTAGCAGCCGGATTCCGTCCATTGAAAAAGTAGAGAAAGTGGTGAACCCTCCGCAGAATCCGACTACAAGAAAAAGGCTCAGTTGCGACTGATTCTTCGATAGTAATCCTATCAAAATTCCAATTAGCAGGCTTCCTAATAAGTTCACAGCTAAAGTTCCTAGGTATAGCCTGGAAGCATAAAAGCTAGAGAAAAGAACAGCTACTCCGTATCGTAGCGCAGATCCAACAAATCCTCCAAGTCCAACTAAAATAAAATCTCTCATTTTGCCTCGAACTTCTCTACAAATTGTTGCAACTCTGGAAAGAACTCATCGAACTCATTTTGGAAATAGGAGTAATCTTTCTCAAGAGCTGCAGCTGCAACTTCCATGTTGGAGTTGAATCGGGTTCTTCGTGACATTCCGGTGAGTGCTCGGTCAATTCCTTCTAAAAATTGGTAATTGAATAGCCAGTTCTGCTTACTCATATAATACATCATATTGGAGGCAGCTTGCGGAATCGCATTTGAGTATTGCTCCATAATGCCGTAAAATCTCTTTGTGAAATCAAGCAATGGTTCGGAGGTGAATTTCTCCCAGTCCTTCGCGACAAAGTGATCGTAGAAGACATCCACAATAACTGGTGCATAATGTCTGAAATTCGCACGAAGACGCTTTTTACTTTCCATTACTACGTCGTGCTGGTCAGTGAAAAAATCGATCGCCCGGTGTAGCCTTATGCCTTTTTGAATTTTGGGTGCGTAATCATTTATGGACTTCCCTTTTACAAAATCGCCAATGAAGTTTCCAACCATGATTTGCTCATCGGTTTTGCTAAGCAATAAATGAGCTAAAAAATTCATATTGAAGTGAATTTACTGTATCTTAATATTAGTTTGGTGTTAGTCATTGCAGACTTACATTTGTAAGTGACACATAAGCGATTTGTCAGTAATTTAGTAAGTAATAGGTACCATTATCGAAGAGTCATTTCCAAATATTATCCGTTCCCACCTGAATATGCTTGTTCAACTTGCCCGAATAGATGGTGTAGTCGTTCAGGAAGAGATTGATTTGATTAAGCAAATTGGGAAGGCTAATGGAATGTCTGATAGTGAAATCAGCGATGCTTTTGAGGATCCCTCTATCATAGAAGGGTTAGAAACA
>CAYYNA010000172.1:0-5215 GCA_964472815.1 uncultured Roseivirgaceae bacterium | reverse complement strand
TTGGAAAGTGGAGCCTTCAAAGAAAAAACGATAATCCAAATGGTCATTTCTCACTTCTCTTCCGAAGATTCGACGATGAGTGGGTCATCGTTTCCGACCATACCAGCTAGTAGTAGCCTATAAGCTATTTGCCATCAAGTGAGTTTTTCATTATCTTATTAAGCAAAGAATAAACATCTTCTCTTATGGTAATGAGCTACAAAGGTGCGGAAGCACCAAAAACCCAGGAATCCCAATCTCTAAAGGTAGAAGACTACATGGCCCGAAAGTTGGTGACTTTTAGTCCTGATCAGCCTATGTACGAGGTAGTGGAAGCATTGATGAAGAATAAGATTTCGGGTGGACCTGTAGTAGATGATCAAGGAGGGTTAGTTGGTATTGTATCCGAAGGCGATTGCCTTAAAGAAGTAGTAAAAGGAAAGTACGACAATATGCCTATCTCACACGGTACCGTGTCTGAGCATATGGCGCAGAATGTAGTCACGGTGGATCCAGATTTGAATATCCTGGAAGTTGCTCGAATGTTCCTACAGATGAGGTTTAGAAGATTCCCTGTGGTGAAAGATGGGAAACTAGTTGGTCAGATCAGTCAGAAAGATGTAATGAAAGCGGTATTTCACACCAAGAGCTCGACCTGGTAGTCACCTTTTTACTTACTAACCGCCAAAACTATAAACATGGAGTTTTCTATTGAGGAGTTAGAGACTTTCGCGAGGGGAACAGAAGTTTTTATGGCTATTCTTGAACAGGATGGTACGTTTACAAGGATCAACGATCGCTGGTGTGAAAGATTTGGCATTTCAAGAGAAAAATTACTTGGAAGTCCGATCTACAAGCTAGTACACGAGATTGAAGTCGGCGAACTGGAAATACTCATTGATATGGCAGTTCAGGAAGGTCAAATCTGTCAAAAGATTATTACGATGGTTGACGATGATTATCATGCATTTTCCTTCCAATTTGACATCACATTTGCATCTAATCAGCTTTATATTGTGGGATTTGACGTCACAGAACATGCACAAGAGCATGCCTCACTCACTGAAATGTCCAGATTGACCAAGACAGGAGCCTGGTACTACGATCCAATTAGAGACAAAACTGTCTGGTCTGAAGAGATGTATAATATCCACGAAGTGCCATTGGGTACCGAAATAAAGTCCGAAGAGGCTATCAGCTATTTTCAACCCAAGTATAGAGCTGAGATAGATTCCCTCATTGAAAGACTTTACGAAAAACATGAACCATATGACTTTTCGGGTATGATCACTACGACATCAGGAGAGAAGAAGTGGGTTAGGACGATAGGTAGTCCGGTAGTACAGGATGACAAGATCATTTATATCAGAGGAGTTATGGCAGATCAAACTCAGCTTCATCAAAACATGGAAACACTTCTTTGGGAGGCGGAGACGCGGGAGTTAGCCCTGAAAGGGATAAAATCAGGACTTTTCGATCATGACCTCAATTCTAATACGGTGTTTTACAGTCCTGACTTTAAGAGGATGCTCGGATTACCTGATGATATAGTACTTCCAGAAGGAGAATTTAGAAAGCTTATACATCCGGACGACATTGAAGGTGCAACTCTTAGATATATCAAGCAACTAAAAAGACCTGTGGATCACTACTTCAATTACTATCGGTTAAGGCATAAGGATGATGGTTATCAGCATTATGAGGCTTATGCATGGTGCAAAAAAAATGGGTCTGGTAAAATCGTTCGCATGGTAGGCAACCTAATCAATGTTAATGATAGAGTTAAACTTGAAAGGGATAAAGAGCGGATCAAGAAATGTCTGGAAGCAATGGTTGACAATGGTTTCATCTACAGTATGTTGCTTGACCTGCAAGGGGTATTGCTAATGGCTGACCAGCAAACTCTCGAAATCATAAAGCACGATTATAATGTAGATCCTACCAAAGGTGAGGTAAAATACATTGACGTGATGCCAGATATTTTTAAGCCAACCTTTTCTCAAGAATTCGAAAAAGCACTGAACGGTGAGGCTGTGCGCAAGGAAGTGGAAAGACCGCTTTTGGATGGTTCTATGCAATGGTTAGATGTCATGTATAGACCTATTGAGAATGAATCAGGAGAAGTCATTCAGGTCCTTACCAACTTAATGGATATCACCGAGAGAAAAAAAGCAGAAGTATCTCTAATCGAGTCTAGAAATCAAGCACAAGCGTTAAGTAGACTAAAATCCGGGATTTTGTCTAACATGAGTCATGAAATGAGAACACCACTAAACGGTATTATGGGTGTTTCTAGCTTATTATTGGAAAAAGAACTTGATAAGGAATCTTTGGAAATGCTTGGTTTGCAGAAGAAGAGTGAGCAAAGACTACTAGGTGTTCTTAATGATCTAGTAACATTGAGTGATCTGGATGCAATGCGATTAAGGATGAAACTTAAGCAGCATTCTTTGAACGATTTAGCACAGACCTGCTTTGACATGTATCGTCACCAGGCAAATATGAAAAAGCTGAAATTTTCCATTTCGAAGAGTGAGTCTGAAGGAATCATCCTTGTAGATCATGAGATGATGGTGGCTGCTTTAAGCGCAGTAGTGAACAATGCCTTGAAGTATACAAGGGTAGGTTCTGTTCAAATAATCTGTCATGTGGATGAACAGGAGTGGGGGCAAATAAGGGTTATTGATACTGGAGTAGGGATTGAGGAAAAGGACTTTGAACGAGTTTTTGAGAACTTTGAGATTGCTAATATTGGGATGAACATGAAGTACGAAGGATCAGGTATCGGTTTATCCATCTCCAAGAAGATTGTCCAGCTGATGGGTGGTAACATAGAAGTAATCAGTGAGCTGGGAAAAGGTTCTGAATTTAGTATTAGATTGCCGGCCATTACAGATACCGGACTAGCTACATGAAAATACTGATTGTTGAGGATAATCATATCAACGCCAAAGTGCTCGATATGATGTTGAATTCATTGGATTTTGATTACTCCACCGCGTTCGCAGAGAATGCTGAAGCCGCGCTTTCCGTAGCAGAAGAAACTGTATTTGACCTCATACTGATGGATATTAACCTTGGAGATGGTCAAATGACTGGTACAGAAGTCATGAAGATTTTAAAAGAAAAGGAGGCGTATAAGCAAGTACCAATTTATGCTGTGACCTGCTATTCATTACCTGGAGATAAGGAGAAGTTTCTTGCTGCAGGTTTTGATAAATACATATCAAAACCAATTGACAAAACCTTGCTTTTGAATGAAATTAAGAGCGAAAGGTCCAATTCACTTACATAGTAAAGACTTAATTCTACGCTGAAAAATCATTTCCCCTCAAAGGGTAAAAGATCAGGTTCTTTGAACTCTTTCTTTGCTTCTTTATCCCCAAATACATTGTAGCTATAATGCTTGCCTAGTAAGCCTTTGAAATCAGAGATAATTTGAGGGTATTGCTCCATCAACTGACGGAAGCCTGAACTACCTGACTTTCTCATGAAGTGGTGCATAGTTTTTACAGAGGCTATCGTGACTGTCTTATTAAACTTATCCGTTGCACCAAAGTACTCCGCGTACTCCTTGATTTGCTTGCACATGTTGTTTTCGGCTGCCTCCCGACCATACTTTGTTATGTGTATGTAGGCGAGTCTCAAATGTGCCTCGTGCGTGAATAGTTTGGGTTTGAATGTGCACCTTTCAAACTGCTGCTCATATTCTTCATCGGATAGCTGACTATGATCTTTAATCACCATATAGCGAAATAACATCATGATAATGAAAAGTTGAAGTTTCTGACAACCATTTTATGTATTGATTCGTAATACATCATAATCTGATATATTTGTTTTTTATGTATTCAAAAGAACTCTTAAAGGGAACATTGGAAGTAATTGTCTTGCAGGTGCTTTCAGAGAAAGGAAAGATGTATGGGTACGAGTTGTCGCAGGTGGTGAAGGAGAAGACAGAGGGCAAGATTCATCTAAAAGATGGTTCGCTATACCCTGCTCTTCATAAAATGACCAAAGATGGTATTCTGACTTTTGAGGAGGTCAATATTGGGAAGCGGGTGAGAAAATACTACAAACTCACAGCTAAAGGACAAGAGCAGAAGGAATCATTGCTAGATGAAATGCGAGATTTCATTAGGACAATCGAGAAAGTAGTATTCAATGACTTTAATCCTTCCTTGACATGATTGATGAAGCGCATGAGGCAGTGATCATCGAAGAAGTCAATAGAAGTGCGATTAGGAATCAAGCGCTCAAGGACGATCTAATTGATCACTTGTGCTGCTTGACTGAGATACATGTGAGTAAGGGGATAAGGTTTGAAAAGTCTCTTCAGATGGCCTTGGATCAAACGGCTCCTAATGGACTCAATGAAATACAGAAGGAAACAATTTTTTTACTTAATTATAACAAGATCATATTTATGAAACGACTGACATTCATATTTGGCTATCTATTCACATTGACTTGGGTGGCTGGTTTATTGATGAAAACATTGCATCTGGCAGGTGGTGCGCTTATCATGGCAATGGGTGCGCTAGGAGTAGTGGGTATATTCCTTCCACTACTATTGGTCAACCGATATAAAAGTATTGCCAGGGAAGTCTTATCGGAGCGTATGAAATGGTTTTTTGGTGCGCTTTCGCTCGTGCTGTTGGTGGCTTCCATCACCATGAAAATGCTTCATTGGCAGGGTGCCGGACTAATGCTAGCAGTAAGTGTTCTGATTTTTGGAATCGGCTTTCTGCCCTTCTTTTTCTTTAGGATGTATAAGAAGTCCATCACCGACCTATAAGCATCAAATTATTTGTCGCAAGTAAAAGCTATCAGGGTCTGATAGCTTTTTTTGTGTCTGACAAACTAGCTTTGGATTTATGATCCAGCAATCCGAGTTTTCTCTAAGACCTTACCCTCGTGGCTTTCATTTAATCACAAGTGAAGTACTGAATCACGTAAATCTTGATGGTATTCAGGCCGGATTGCTTAATGTCTTTATCCAGCACACCTCAGCGAGCTTATCTATCAACGAAAATGCAGATCCTACGGTAAGAATGGATTTTGAAAGTCATTTCAATAAATATGTGCCAGAGAATGCCTCATACTATCGGCATGATTATGAAGGATCAGATGATATGCCCGCCCACATTAAGGCAAGTACCTTGGGTAGCTCTGTCACAATTCCTATATCAAACGGACGTCTGAATCTTGGAACCTGGCAAGGAATTTATCTCGG
>CAYYNA010000171.1:3098-7697 GCA_964472815.1 uncultured Roseivirgaceae bacterium | reverse complement strand
AGGACCCTCTGATTAACAGTCAGATGCTCTAACCAGCTGAGCTAAGGGAGAGTGTGTTTCAAAAAGGAGTGCAAATGTAAGCATCCCATCTAGAATTCTCAATACCCCCAATGAGATTTTTTTAATAGCGCATCCAGTTGACTAAACGTCACCAAATAATGTCATTATGGCGTACTTTTCAGGCCGAAAATCGTATATTATGCCACTATGTCAGTTTTTATCAAGATTTTTGCATCTGGTACAATCTTCGATCTTTTCAGTTCAAATGATTTCAAAAACTAAAAATTTAAACGATATGGCACTTATTAAGTACAACACAAACGACTACAGACCTACAAGCTTTAGAAGCTTTATGGATAGGTTTTTTGACGATAATTTCTACGGTGGAACAGCAACTTCATTTTCGCCCAAAGTAGACATTGCCGAATCTGATAAGGATTATGAAGTTCAACTTCATGTTCCAGGGATGAATAAGGAAGATTTTAGTATTGACCTAAATCAAGATCAAATCACCATTAGTGGTGAAAGAAAATTTAAGAATGAAAAGGATGCAAAAAACTACCACAGCGTGGAAAGCTACTACGGTAAATTCAGCAGAACCTTCTATCTGCCAGAAGTAGTAAACAGGGAAAAAGTAGATGCCACATACGAAAATGGGGTATTGACTGTTTTACTTCCTAAGGACGAAAAAAGAGTAGCAAAAAAACAAATTGCAGTTAAGTAAGTGTTTTTGAGTAGTTGAGTTGGGGTGTCCATTGTGATTGTGGGCACCCCTTTTTTGTGCTTTAGTTTCGATACGTTAAGAATAGTTAAACTTCCATGGATAATTTAGAATCACAAAAACCATGACAGCCATTTTTCTGTATAATCATTAGTCAAAAACTTAATAAAGGATATGAGTAAAAGAAATTTAATTTTTGCGATGATGTTCTCCTCCATCTTTGGAGGACTGATTGCCGTGACAGGATATACCTTGTTTGTACCGCAGCAAAATGCAATTCAGACAACATCTTCTACAAACTCCAACCCTGTAGCTCTTACAAACTACGTTTTTGATTCTGCAGATTTCATCGTCCCTGAGGGCTTGAATTTCGTGTTTGCTGCGAAGAATGCCACACCTTCGGTAGTTCATATTCGCACAAAATATGAAGCTGGAATGAGAGCTAACAATCCCTTTAATGACTTCTTTAAAGATTACTTCGGAGACAGATACGAAAGGAGAGGTTACGGACAATCTATGGGTGCAGGATCGGGAGTGATCATTTCCAGTGATGGCTATATCGTGACCAATAATCACGTAGTTGAAAATGCAAGCTCTATTGAGGTTGTTTTGAATGATAATAGGAGTTTTGAGGCAGAAGTCATTGGTACAGATGAGTCTACAGACTTGGCTGTTATCCAAGTCAATCAGGATAACTTACCAACCATCAACTACGGGAACTCCGAATCAATCAACATTGGAGAATGGGTGCTAGCGATTGGAAATCCTTACGAATTTAGATCGACGGTCACTGCAGGAATTGTAAGTGCAAAAGGCAGAAATATCAACATTTTAGGTGGAGGATCCAGTATTGAGTCCTTTATCCAAACTGATGCTGCAGTGAACCCTGGTAATAGTGGGGGTGCTTTAGTTAACCTTAACGGAGATCTAATTGGAATTAACACTGCTATTGCATCCCCTTCCGGAGCATTCGCAGGATATTCATTCGCAGTACCTGTCACACTTGTAAAAAAGGTAGTTAATGATTTAGTAGAGTATGGCGAAGTGCAAAGAGCCTTGCTCAACATTCAAATTGTAGATGTAAATGCGCAAGTTGCAGATCAATTTGACTTGGACATTTTAAAGGGAGTTTATGTAAGCAGAGTGATCGATGGTGGAGCCGCAGATATTGCAGGTCTTGAAAGTGGAGATGTTATCGTAGCAATCGACGGCAAAGTGGTCAATAACGTAGCTCAATTGCAAGAGAGTGTGGCTGTAAATAGACCTGGTGACAGAATTCAAGTGAAGTTCATTAGAGATGGACGAGAAAAAGAAGTAGAAGCTGTACTAAGAAATATTGAGGGCAACTTCAATGTTGTGGAGGCAAAAAATGAGTTCGAAATTGAGGGAGCGACATTTTCAGAGGTCTCAAGCAATCTAAAAGAGAAATTGGATCTAGATGGCGGAGTTCAGATCACCGAGTTGCGAGACGGAAAGTGGAAAGATATTCGAATGAAAGAAGGTTTCATTATCACAGGGATCGATAACGAGGAAATAGAAACACTTGAAGACTTGGAAAACTACTTTAGGAGTCCTCGCAGAGATGGAATTCTTATCGAAGGTATTTACCCGGATGGCAGTAAGGCCCACTATGGATTGGGTTTATAGAGAGGCTTAAGACAGACGATTGCAAGTCCTGATGTAAGTCAGGACTTTTTTTATCTAATTTCGTAATGTGAAAAAGATTGCAATAGTTGGTGGCGGTTTAGCAGGATTAACAAGCGCAATTCTTTTGTCCAGAAAAGGGTTTGAAGTCACCCTATTTGAAGAAAAAAAATACCCCTTTCATCGCGTTTGTGGTGAGTACATTTCCAACGAAGTAATTCCTTTCTTAAAGGAGCATGGACTATATCCAGAAGAATTGCGACCGTCTCACCTCTCCAATTTTAGATTAACCTCCCCTAGGGGCACCAGCTTGGAATCACCCCTTGATCTTGGGGGTTTTGGAGTTAGCAGGTATTCATTTGATTACTGGCTAAGTCAAATAGCGATCGCAGAAGGAATAGAAATTATCCACGATAGAGTGACGGACTGTGATTTTCAGGAAGAATTCTTTCAACTAGAAACCAGAAATAGCGGAGTTTTTAACTCTGACATAGCTATCGGGAGCTTTGGTAAAAGAAGTACCCTCGACAAGAAGCTTGATAGGAAATTTATACAGAAAAAATATCCCTATGTTGGAGTGAAATATCATCTGAAAACAAATGAAGTTGATAACGAATCCATTGAGCTACACAACTTTCAGAACGGCTACTGCGGTATTAGCATGGTAGAAAATGAAACCTTCAACCTTTGCTATCTCTCACATAGATCTAACTTGAAGGAGGCTGGCTCAATAATCGAGATGGAAGAGTCAATATTATTTCAGAATCCTCATTTAGGACGAATCTACCAGAATAGCGATTTCCTTTTTGATCAGCCTGAAGTGATCAACGAAATAACATTTGAACGGAAAGAGCCAGTTTTCAATCATATACTTATGTCCGGAGATTCGGCAGGAATGATCACCCCGCTCTGCGGAAATGGTATGGCGATGGCCATCCACTCGGCCAAATTGCTTACCGAGCATATTATCAAAAACGTCAATTCAGGCTTTGATAGAGCGAAATTAGAAATTGACTACAGTCAAACCTGGAAGAAGTATTTTGCTCAAAGACTTTGGGCAGGCAGAAAAATACAAAGCCTATTTGGAGCCTCAATTCTCTCCGAAATGGCTGTCTCTTTTGGCAAGGTCTTTCCCCCATTTACAAAAAAGTTGATGGCTAAAACACATGGGCAGCCTTTCACCTAAGCCACAGAAAAAGGAAAAAACCATTCAGCATTAAAGAAGAAAGTAGATTTAGCCGCATGGTTCGTGTGAAATTAGCCTGAGCTTGATCCACCCTTGCTTTCAGATACCAAATACCAAAATAGACCAGAACTGGGCTCAGAAAGATCATGTAATAGAAAGCAATCTGCAGATCAAAGTACGTCAAAAAATAGTATGCAAACCCCGCCGTAGCTATTGCAAAAGCTATGGCTGTAAAATGGAATGTGCCTAATATTCCGAGCAATCTACTGATGGTGTGATCCCCTCTTTTGGCGTCCTCCTCATGCTGATAGATTTGAGTCATAGGGTAAGAACCTAAGAGAAGAAGACTGCTCATAATTCCCGGAATTTGGATTCTCTGCGTAAGTGTCTCCTGCAACGAAACATCTTGTATAGCGATAATTGAAAGCAAATAAGTAAAGTATCCCTGGAAGATACCTGCTGCCAACCATCCAAAGATGGGAAATTTCTTAAGTCGAATGGAAGGATGACTGTAGGCCTTGGATATCAGACCATAAATCAGCACCATCATCATGAACTCGATGGAAATAAGAAGACTGAGAAGAAGTGCAACTCCATCCATTACCAATGCAACTGAGTACAGCTCTTTTGTGACTTTGGGGGGATTCTTGAGACCTCCTATACTATCTTCATCTTTGTCAAAATAGGAGTTGTATCCGTTGCTTGCAGGATAAACCAAAAAATGAAGAATCAAGAAACAGAGGATCAGGTTTGTATTATTCTGTGATTCTGCAATGGCGCATGCCAGAAGGAACACCGGCAAGAGGAAAAAGGAAAAAGGAAATCGAAGATGTAGTAATGTGGATTTTTTCAAAAGAAAAGTAATCTGATCGTCCAAAAGTTGGTTAATATTAACGAACAAGATCTGAATGGCCGCATTTATTCAATCCATATCGACCACTGTTCCTCCCTTTGTTACACCGCAGGGTCAAATCGCGGATTTTATGGTCAAACATCTGGATCTGAGTCAAAATGAGGAAAGAAAGCTCCGGGTCTTGTACCGTGCCAG
>CAYYNA010000171.1:0-2998 GCA_964472815.1 uncultured Roseivirgaceae bacterium | reverse complement strand
AATGCCCTGAAAACCGCCACAAATATTGTAAGGTCTAATGACCATGCAAAGGTCCTCGTTATTTGTGTAGAACTATGCAGTATACACCTCCAGGACAAAAAAAACGATGAAAATCTGCTTGCTAACGCCATATTTGGAGATGGCGCTGCAGCAATGATTATCAGTGGGAAGAAGGGCAAGAAATCGCTAGAACTTTCCAGCTTTTACAATGACCTAGCACTGTCAGGAAAAGACGAGATGGGGTGGTTCATTGGTGACTATGGTTTTGAAATGAAACTCAGCACTAAAGTCCCTGAGGTGATAAGAGAAGGAATTGGAGAGCTTACAAAACGCCTACTATCTAAGATTAAGCTCGACCTTTCGGATATCAATTACTTCGCCATTCATCCGGGTGGAAAAAGAATACTAGAGGTGATCGAAGAAGAATTGAAGATCACAAAAGAACAGAATCAGCCTGCACGAGACATTCTAAGGAAATACGGTAACATGTCCTCACCGACAGTGCTCTTCGTCATAAAAGAAATACTGGATAAAATGACCAAGGATGATGACCAGAAGCACATGCTAAGCTTTGCCTTTGGCCCTGGGCTCACGCTTGAAAGTGCCGTTCTAAAAGCCCACATTGATGCTTGAAACCCGGTCGGATGAGCAGGAGATCATGGATGACTTGAACATCTCAGGTCCTGTTATTGCTCAAACGCTAAAAGAGCTCAATACTATAAACAGAACATTGGGAGGCAATCAAATCAGCCTTAGCGCCTTTAAGCATCTGACGAAGAATCAGAAAGAAATCACGCTTGCCGACCTAGGATGTGGTGGTGGAGATATCATGGCCGAAATGGCAAGATGGGCGAATCGAGCGGGTAAAAGTGCCGCCTTTGTCGGCATAGATGCTAATCCGCATATCATAGCTTATGCCAAGGAGAATACGTCGGAGTATTCGGAGATAGACTATGAGCCTCTAAATATTTTCACCGATGAATTTCGCAACAAGTCTTACGACATCATTCACTGCTGTCTCTTTCTGCATCATTTTAGCACAGCGCAGCTTATCGATCTTTTTAAAAGGTTCAAACGGCAAGCAAGGATTGGTGTGATCATCAACGACCTGCACCGGCACGCACTTGCCTACAGAAGCATCCAACTTTTGACGCGCATCTTTTCCAAGTCAGAAATGGTTAGAAATGATGCTGCCGTTTCAGTAGCAAGGGGATTCAAGAAAAGCGAGCTAATACATATTTTAAAGGAAGCAGAAATATCAAACTTTGATCTACAGTGGAAGTGGGCATTTAGGTGGAAGCTGACCTTTTAGCGCCATTCGCCAAAAATCATATTGCCACTCGCATTTGCATCGTCAGACTTAAAGAAGTTCGATAGCCCATTAATCATCTCCTCAGATGAGATGTAGTTATCATTATTGGTATCAAGCTCCATAAATCCCTTCTCCGTTGTGTTTTGAGGGATGTTGTAGACCGTCAGCATTGCAGCGTACTCTTCCCGGGAGATCAGCCTATCCTTGTTCACATCAAATAAATCAAATATGTATCTACTAGTGTGATGAATATAATGATCAAGTATCCTGGGGTCAGCTGATTCTATCTGATTTCTGAAGAATTCGACCCAATCCCAAAGCGTAAGCTCCATCTCAGGATTTTCTAACTCTGCGAGTAACTGCACAAACAAGCGGTGAGCCTTCAAAAGGATAACTCTTGCCCCTCTTGAGGAGGGAGACAATTCAAGTTTGCGAATAATCTTCTTGCCAACGTTAAGAAAATCATCCGGCTGTAGTTTCCCATTCCGATCAATATCCAAAACGTTGAAGAGGTGGTGCACCTTCCTTTTTTGAATATCACTGAATATTAATCTGGAACTTTTCTCTTTATTGGTGGTAAAGTTTCTCATTCCGACTCACAATTTACAAAAATATTTCCAGCCTTACCGGCATTTCTTAGCTTTGCGGCCAAATACCCAACATTAGCAACAACATGAAAAAGGACATCCAATCCGTTTTAAACGATTTACAAATAGAACCCCAAAATGATGGTGCTGCTTTCGGCAGTCATTGGCTAAAATCAACCGAACCAATCATATCTTCTTTCTCTCCCGTTGATGGAAAAAAAATAGCTGACGTTCAGCTTGCGGACGATAGTTCATATGAAAAAGTCATTCAAGAAGCTCAAGAAGCATTTAAGACTTGGAGACTACTGCCCGCCCCTCAAAGAGGTGAAATTGTAAGACAGCTGGGAGATGAGCTGAGAAAATATAAACAGCAACTAGGTAGTTTGGTCTCTTACGAGATGGGAAAATCCCTCCAAGAAGGCTTGGGAGAAGTGCAAGAAATGATTGACATCTGCGATTTTGCAGTAGGTCTCTCAAGACAGCTATACGGACTAACCATGCACTCAGAGCGACCTTCGCACCGAATGTATGAGCAGTGGCATCCACTGGGGATCGTTGGCATCATCTCAGCATTTAATTTTCCTGTGGCGGTATGGTCTTGGAATGCCGCAATTGCCTGGGTCTGTGGAGATGTTTGCGTTTGGAAACCCTCTGAAAAAGCTCCGATTTCAGCTATCGCATGTCAGAAAATAGCACAAAGAGTTTTTGAGCAGAATGGCATTCACCCTGGTGTATGCGGCTTAGTGATTGGTGATGCCAATATCGGGAAGAAACTCACCTCAGATACAAGAGTTCCTTTAATCTCTGCTACTGGTTCAACAAGAATGGGCAAGTCTGTGGGTGAAGTCGTTGGGGCCAGACTTGGAAAAACCATTTTGGAATTGGGTGGTAACAACGCCATTATCATTTCGGAGCATGCCGACCTGAACATAGTTATTCCAGGAGCGGTGTTTGGTGCCGTGGGGACAGCAGGTCAAAGGTGTACGTCTACTCGTCGACTGATCATCCATGACAGCATCTATGAGGAAGTAAAGAAGCGATTAGCAAAAGCCTACAGTCAGCTGAGAATTGGTGACCCATTGGATGAGAATAATCACGT
>CAYYNA010000170.1:0-7756 GCA_964472815.1 uncultured Roseivirgaceae bacterium | reverse complement strand
ATGAAGATCGAGGTAGGAGGGCATACAGATAGTCAAGGCGCTGATGCCTCCAACTTGAGCCTTTCCCAGAAGAGGGCAGAGGCTGTGGTTGATTACATGGTTCTGGCAGGCATTGATCGTGCACGATTGATAGCTAAAGGGTATGGAGAATCTCAGCCAATTGCTGAGAACACCACCAAGGAAGGAAGAGCTAGGAATAGGAGGACGGAGTTCGTGATTGTAGAGTTTTAACTCTTAGGAGAATGGGAATTTGATTTCCTGACTCGTCACTTCAATGAAGTCATGTGATTTAAGTAGCTCTTCCAGTTCTGGGACGAGCTTCTGAAACGCGGAGATCAGTGCTTCTTTTGTATCCAGTCCATAGATAAATACGATCTTTTCAGGGACCTTTCTACTCACATACGATTTCACAAAGTCATCGTCTTTCGTGATGATGACGTATCCTTTTCGGAGAGAAAGACTCCTTAACTGGTCATCTATAACTCGGTGTTTACTATGCTGCTTAAGTTGGTTAACGTGATAGGCTTCCAATTGATGAGATCTGAATATCTCTACAGCTTCAGGGGTTATGTTCTCATCAACGATGAACTTCAATGATCAATCGTGCTTTTTCACACATCTACAGCTTAGCTTATGCTGATCACCGATCGTTAAATGATAAATTTCGCCAGACCCTTTGATCATGGTGATGATACCTGCTGAATCATTCCCTTTGAGCTCATTGTCCCACCAGTTTCCACTGACCGTAATGTCTTTGAAGATATGACCAGGTTCTGCAAAACCTCCATATAGCATATGCATGTCACTTCCTTGGCCTTCAATGAGGTGTTTGCCCGCTTTATGTCTACCTCCAAAAAATGTAAATAAGTAGTTCCATTCCTCGATGGTAGGTACGTGCCAGCCTTCTGGACATGCCTCATTTGCAGCTTTGTAATTGTAGAGACGACCGAATTTCTCACAGTAGGCATCTACGTCTTTGTAGCAATAAGAGTCTTCTACTTTATATCTGGCATTCTCTGCAAACCAAGTTCTTTCCACCACTGCTTCACCAATTTGTTTCTTGAAGGTAATGGTGTTGTATACCTGGCCATCTCTTGGGTCAGTGAAAGTGCCAAGTGTATGATCAAAATCAGCTACAGATTGAGCTAATATTGGAGAAAGGATGCATGTAAATAAGACCGTAAGAATGGTATTTTTCATCTTATCATCAATTTTTAGACGGTTAAACATAACCAATGATTCTTAATCCAGTGTTATAGTGCCATATCTACGGTTTAACAAATAGATGAGAACGCTGTTTGTACTGATAAATCATGAAGAGAATAGAGCCAAAGGGAGACCAAGAGTCTGTATGGGATTATCCCAGACCGCCAGCTATTGAGCAGGTAAGTGCACACATCAGAATTGTAAATAATGAGGATATCATCTTTGATGGTAATCGATCGTTTAGAATCTTGGAGACAAGTCACCCACCGACTTATTATTTGCCTTTGTCGGGTTTCAAGGAGGGAGTGCTTCTCCGTACTGATCGAAGTTCATTCTGTGAGTTTAAAGGAGTAGCTCATTACTACCATATCAGGGTAGGTCAGAAAATTATTGAGTCAGCAGCCTGGGGATATGACAATCCTAACTCTAAGTACCAATCCATCAAGGATCATGTATCCGTTTATGCCAGCAAGGTGGACGAATGCTATGTGGCAGACGAGTTAGTCGAGCCCCAGGAAGGTGATTTTTATGGTGGTTGGATTACCAGCAAGATTGTTGGTCCGTTCAAAGGGGGTGCAGGCACCTGGGGTTGGTAGACCTAAATGAACTCCTTCTTTAATAGGGCATAGACTTCCTGGACAGGAAGTCCTACTACGTTATAGTAGGAGCCCTCAATCCATTCTATGCCGATCAATCCAATCCACTCTTGGATTGCATAACTACCCGCTTTATCCATTGGCTTGTAGTGATTGACATAATGGGTGATTTCTTCATCACTCAATTGACAAAAACAGACTTTTGTAGTAGAAGAAAATGAAAACTGTTTGGATGCACTACTTATGCAGACACCTGTGATCACTTCGTGAATTTTTCCGGAGAGCAGCGTTAAGGTCTTTGTTGCTTCTTGATCATCCTTTGGTTTCCCAAGTATTTGACCATTAAACACCACCACTGTATCTGCTGTAAGGATGATTTCATCTCCTAGAGCAGCCCGATGCGCTTCATTTTTACCCAAAGCAAGGAACTCGGCCACTTTTTCAGTCGCCATTTCTTTTGGAAAAGTCTCTTCAAAAGGGACCGTTTTTACCTCAAAATCCAGACCTGCATCTTTTAGAAGTTGCTTTCTCCGTGGAGAGCCTGAAGCGAGTATTAGCTTATTTGAAAGCTTCATCAAAAAAGGAGTTAAACTCGTTTTCTTTAATCGACCCAAAAAGAAACCCACAAATGACCTTCGGGTAGAAGTACGTGCTCTTTTGGGGTAATGTATAGCCGCTATAGCATACCTCTTTCACTGTTTCAATGGAAATGTCTTTGGTTATGATGGCGCATTGGGCTTCTCCGCTGTTTACGCTGTGCAGACACTTGGCAAAGTTTCTTTCAAAGTGAATACTCCGACTTCCCCGCTGGTCCTTACCCGGTATATCTAAGCATTTTTGGATGATGAAGTAATGGAGCACCGTCAAATCCAGCTCCTTTATCGCCTGGGGAAAGTTCCACTCCATTGTTTCCAGCATCTCTGGCTTCAGTCTTACCTTATAAGCATTTTCACCAATAAGCAAACCGAACGCCCACTTCTTTCCGAGAATGATATCGTTTACATCACTTGCCTCATCTATTGTTTTGATGAAGAAAAATTTCTCAAGCTTCTTTAGAAGACCATCTTCAGTAAGATTATCAATTCCTTTGATTAACCGATGAGTAGGTAAGATTCTGAGGTCATCTGCTTCTGTATTCGTGAAATACATGAGATGGTAATTGTAGCCTTCTTTTCCTGTATGATCAGGGTTATCTTTTTCTTTTTTCTTTTTGTATAGCAAGGAACCTTCATAACGATGATGACCGTCGGCAAGAATGATTTGCTTGTCCTTGATAATTTCAATTATCCTGTTGATGACTTTTGCATCGTGTATCACGCCAAAAGCGTCTCTGACACCCTGATAGTCTTCTGTTTCATAAAGCGGCTCTTCCATAGCCTGATCAAGGTATTTCTCAATTTCGTGTGTTGCATCAGTGTATAGGCCATGTGTAGGACTGACGTTCATCTGGGTTTTGTCCAGAACATCTATGCGATCCTCCACCGAAAAGGGCATGGTGCTCTCATGTCTCAATAGTACGTTTTCGTCCCAGTCATAAATCTTCAGGTTTGCCACAAAGCCTTTTCTGACTCTTTCTTTTGTAGATCCAGGTAAATTGAAATATTGGTAGTAGACATAAATGGAAGGGAGATCATCTTGCATGATAATGCCTCTATTCTTCCAATCGATTACTGTGCGAGAAGCACTTAGGCTGGCATCCTGCCCGTTTGGAACCGATAGGTGAATGCTATTCAGCTCTTCCTCATACAAGTGATCTCGTTGCTTTTCGGAAACAACGTCAAAGAGAGGGGAAACTAAAGAATCTATGCGTTTTTGCTGGGCTTTGTTGTACCTCCAAGCTCGCAGCGGTTTTATTTCTGCCATTAAAGCTTAGTTCTGTCTTTCCATCTACTCTTCTTTGTGTCGGTAGTAGAAGATATTTTAAGGGGTTGATCGTTAATTACTTCATTTGCAACTATTGCAGTAACCTGGGCAAGCTCTTCTGGTATTTCCCTCTCAAGGAGATCGGGCGTGAAGTGCGACTCAACGAATTTAGTGGTAAATGTGCCATCTCTAAACTCAGGATGATCAAGGACAAATTGGCAAAAAGGAAGTGTGGTCTGGACTCCTAAAATCTGATACTCTGTGATCGCACGTTTCATCCGCTCTATGGCTTCCGTCCTGTCTTTTCCATAGGTTATTAATTTAGAAATCATCGGGTCGTAGTGAATAGAAACCTCTAGCCCTTCCTCATATCCATCATCCACTCTGACACCCGCACCTTGCGGTCTTAGATACTTAAGAAGCTTCCCGGTATCAGGCAAAAAGTTGTTCTTCGGATCTTCAGCATAGACTCGCACTTCCAGGCTGTGACCATTTACAGATAGGTCTTCCTGCTTAAAAGATAATTGTTCACCTTCTGCCACATTGATTTGTTCTTTTACCAAGTCCACTCCAGTTATCAATTCGGTTACTGGATGCTCAACTTGAAGACGAGTATTCATTTCTAAAAAATAGAAATCTAGGTTTTCATCAGCAATGAACTCCACTGTTCCTGCTCCATAGTAGTTACAGGATCTAGCTACATTGACGGCTGCTTCTCCAATTTCGCTCCTTCGTGAGGGTGTTAGTAGGGCAGAGGGAGCCTCTTCTACAACTTTCTGGTGTCTCCTTTGAATACTGCATTCTCGTTCGAAAAGGTGCACAATGTTTCCATGTTGGTCGCCCATAACTTGAACCTCTATGTGCTTTGGAGAAGTGATGAACTTTTCAACAAAGACTTCATCGTTCCCGAATGAGTTTTTTGCTTCGCTCATGGCACGTTCCATTTGATCCTCAAAATCCTTTGGATCATGAACGATTCTCATCCCCTTACCACCACCACCGGCAGATGCTTTGATCATGACCGGATAGCCAATCTCGTCAGCTACACGCTTTGCTGTGGCAACATCATTGATTGGTTCATCCATTCCTGGTACCAATGGTACTCCAAACTCCTTTACTGTCTGCTTAGAAGTGAGCTTATCACCCATTACCTGTATTGCATGAGCACTTGGCCCAATAAATGTGATTCCTTCTTTAGACACCTTTTCAGCAAATGATGCGTTCTCCGAAAGAAAGCCATATCCAGGATGTATCGCGTCAGCTCCAGTTTTTTTGCAGGCATCAATAATTTTTTCTTGAACCAAATAGGACTGGGATGCCTGAGCCGGCCCAATGTTAATCGCTTCATCTGCATAGGCAGCATGTGGGAGGTCCTTATCCGCTTCGCTATACACCGCAACCGTTGCAATTCCCATTTCCTTGGCGGATCTCATCACGCGTATTGCAATTTCGCCACGGTTTGCAACAAGGATTTTTTTGATTTTCATGATCGATGATTTAGGACTTCTTCAAAGTGGATACTCAATAGTACAAGTTTATGTAAAACCTTAGTATTAGAAAGTTCATCATTCCTACTAAATTTGCGATTTCATTAGAAAAGTGAGATCAGTAGATGGATTTATTTGAGAAATTACTTAGTGACGAAGGCGCATTAGGACAATATTCCTTTTTAGATAAGGATGTCAATTACTACTTCTTTCCAAAACTGGAAGGAGAAATTCAACCAAGAATGAAGTTCAAAGGCAAGGAGGTTCTTGCCTGGAGTTTAAATAATTATTTAGGACTAGCAAATCACCCTGATATTAGAAAGGTGGATGCAGATGCTGCTAGAGATTGGGGACTTGGATACCCTATGGGAGCTCGAATGATGACTGGAAATTCAGATCATCACGATCAGCTTGAGCAAGAATTGGCAGACTTTGTAGGCAAGCCTACTGGTATGCTTTTGAATTACGGATATCAAGGAATCATGTCTGTCATTGATGCCTTGGTGGATAGGAAGGATGTGGTTGTTTACGACGCAGAATGTCATGCCTGTATAATTGATGCCTTGAGAATGCATATTGGTAAGCGGTATGTTTTTCCGCATAATGATATAGAGAGCTGTGAGAAGCAGCTTCAAAGAGCTACCAAACTTGCAGAAGAGCAGGGCGGAGGAGTTCTTGTCATAACTGAAGGTGTATTCGGGATGACAGGAAATACCGGTGACCTAGCAGGGATTGCTGCGCTGAAAGACAAATATCAGTTCCGTCTTTTGGTAGATGATGCACATGGATTTGGTACCATGGGAGAGACAGGTGCAGGTACTGGTGAGTACTGCGGAGTGCAAGAGGAGATCGATGTGTATTTTTCAACTTTTGCTAAGTCAATGGCCAGCATTGGTGCTTTCATTGCTGGCCCGACGGATGTAATCAATCATTTAAGGTACAAAGTACGATCTCAGATTTTTGCAAAGTCACTACCCATGCCGCTAGTAATAGGCGGTTTGAAGAGACTGGAAATGCTTCGAACTATGCCAGAGCTAAGAGAGAAACTTTGGACCATAGTAAATGCAATTCAGGGAGGCTTCAAGGAGAGAGGATTCAATATCGGGACTACTAATTCCCCTGTAACACCAGTGGTACTCAAAGGTGATGTCCTGGAGGCGTGTAACATGGTGATTGACCTTCGGGAAAACTATCAGATTTTCTGCTCTATGGTGGTATATCCTGTGGTGCCGAAAGGCATGGTAATTCTAAGGATTATCCCTACCGCAATGCACAGCCTGGAAGATGTGGAGCTGACACTGAACGCTTTTGAGGCGATAAAAAGCAAACTAGATGAAGGCGTTTACAAAGAGGCTGGAGTGGAAGGAGCACTTCTAGCCAAATCTTAATTATTAACGCCATTTAAACTGATTATTAACATATTTGGGCTATATTGCCCACACTTTTAATTATAACGATAACCTTAATTACCGTAATAACATGAAAAGATTCGAAGAACTGAAATCAATGATTGACTCACTAGAAGGAGATTTTGAGAAATTTTATGATAAAGGGAACAACGCAGCTGGAACCCGTGTCAGAAAAGGAATGCAAGACCTTAAAAATCTAGCCCAAGAGATCCGTCTTGAAGTTCAGGATATCAAGAACAAAGGTTAATCAAACAACAGATAAACCAAGAAGAAATTGGAAGCTCAAAAGAGCTTCCTTTTTTTATTTCTTTCGGGCAGCACGGTCCCACAAAACACTCTGATTCCCTTTAAGGTATCTTGCCAAGCCTTGATAAACAGAAACATTCATGAATGTGAAGTAGAAGGGAATAAAAAGTGCCTTCACTTTGATCTTAAACTTCTGCAATAGGAAACCTAGCAACGCAGAGACGTAGAAGCTGGCTTGCACTACAAGTATCGTCAAGTAAAATACAGAGTCTTGAGCCAAGTAAATATTAGCTACTAAAATCAGAGGTAGGGCAAAAGGTGCAACTGCCCATCTTAGAACGCGGTGCGAAATGTACTGAAAGCTGAGCCATCCATATTTGAACAGATTCAGAAGTGAGTGCAATCTCCACATCGCCTGGAAACCCCCGGCAGCAATCCTGACTTTTCTTTTGGATTCTTCTTTGACATTTTCTGAGCTATTCTCCATCGCATATGCTTCTGGCTCGTAAGCAGTCCGATATCCTCTTTGATTAATCCTTAACGATAAGTAGAAGTCTTCAATGAGTGTATTTGTGTCTACATGCTCGTATAATTCTTTACGAATGGAGAACAATTCCCCTGCTGCACCCACTACAGAATAGAGTTGGTAGTCATACTTTTTTAGGAATGACTCGTACTTCCAATAAAAACCCTCACTTGCTGCAGAACTATCCTTTTCTTCCTGCCTGACTCTTTTCTCGCCGGCCACACAACCTACGTTGGGGTCGTTATAATGCCTAACAATATTTTTTATGGCGTCTCTATTGAGTTCTGTATTTGCATCAGAGTAGATGACGATGGGAGACTGTACATCTTGCATTATTCTATTGACTGCATGAATCTTCCCTTTTCTTTCGTCCTTGTGAAAGAGCCTTACTTCAGGAAAAGAGCTTACCAACTCAGGTGTCTT
>CAYYNA010000169.1:1361-7757 GCA_964472815.1 uncultured Roseivirgaceae bacterium | reverse complement strand
TAAACCATTAACCGTTTGTTGGAAATGATCACCAAAAAATTCAACTTTAACAATACCAATTTTAGTCAACCTATTTCAGGACAAGACACATCGACCCAATTGCCTGCTAAACATCCTGCTCACCTACAACCTCACCAAAGATCTACGAATGCCTTTTGAACTTACGCCACTTTCATCCTTTCAGCGTCCACATGAATATCCAGTTCCATGTCACTACCTTGCGATCACAGATCAAATCAGATGACAGCCAAAAAACTAGGTACCATCACAGCCTCCTCTTTAGTCATTTCTTCGATGATCGGGACCGGTGTGTTTACCAGCTTAGGCTTTCAGGTTGTTGATATCAAATCTGGCTTTGCCATTCTTTTCCTATGGCTGCTGGGTGGTGTAGTGGCTTTTTGTGGTGCAGTATGCTATGCTGAGCTTGGTTCAGTCTATAAACGCTCCGGTGGAGAATATAACTTACTCAGAGAACTCTATCATCCCTCACTGGGATTTGTAGCTGGCTGGGTCTCTATTACGGTGGGCTTTGCTGCTCCTGCCTCTCTAGCAGCCATGGCGTTGGCTTCTTATTTGGGTACCATTATTCCAAACCTTCCGCAAAATCATGTGGCGGCAAGTACCATTCTTGTATTCGGCATCATTCATTCTCAGTCCCTGCGAATAGGTAGTCGAGTCCAGAATATCACAACGCTGCTCAAAGTGGTGCTGATTCTGATCTTCATATTAGTGGGTTTTGGTATTTCATCTCCCCAGGATGTTTCACTTTCTCCTACTTCACGGAGTTGGGGTGAGATTGTTAGTCCACCTTTTGCAGTCGCCTTGATCTATGTTTCCTATGCCTACACAGGTTGGAACAGTTCTATTTATATTATTGGGGAAATGGAACGACCAAAACGCGACCTCCCCAAGTCCTTGTTCCTGGGCACCTTGATAGTAACAATACTCTACCTTCTACTTAATTATGTTTTTCTCTACACGGTTCCGATAGCTACTTTGTCCGGGGCGTTGGAAGTAGGTTTCTTATCAGGGCAGGCCATTTTCGGAGACATTGGAGGAGTGATCATTGCCATCGCCATTTCTATTTTGCTTCTTTCCACGGTAAGCGCTTATGTTTTTCTGGGCCCACGAGTCAGCAAGGAACTAGGAGACGACATGAAAGCATTCCGATTCTTCGCTAAGACCAACACCAAGGGCATACCAATCAATGCCTTCATTTTTTCCACATTGCTCAGCTTGTTTTTCATCTATTCTTCGACTTTCGAGCAGGTTTTATTGTATACCTCCTTTCTACTTATCTCCATCACCACCATCACCGTTGGGGGCATCTTTGTTCTTCGTGCAAAAGGAAAAATCCAATCAGGTGGCTATCAAGCATGGGGTTATCCTTTCACACCCATCATATTTATCGCAGTGAGCCTTTGGACTTTAATTTTTGTTGCCCTCCAGCAACCCATTGAAAGTGGGATAAGTATTGGTGTGCTGCTCGTTGGAATCGTCTTTTTCTTCATGACCAAAGATTAAAGCGGGCCTTATCCTAAAACGTAATACCATGTGTTTGCCAATTATGTCAATTAAATTAGTGACAAAATGGTAGTACATCCCAGAGTAGACAAAATGAGGATCTTCGCTTTGTTCATCCTTTTATTAACCACCATCGTGGCAGCCGGGCAAGAACAATTTGCGATCAACGAACAGGGCCTTACTCCTAAATCTATCAGCTCAACAGCTAGCCCAGATAGCCAGAAGCAGCTTTATGAAAAGATAATTTCATGGTTGGAAAATACCGAGGAGCACAAAATAGAAGTAGGTGAAACTGCTATCAATGAAAAAATACATTTTGACCTATTCAAAGGAAATGCTGTCAGCCTAGCCGACCGTTACTACAATGCGAAGTACGTAATCCAGATCAATTGTGAAGACGGAAAGTACACCATTCAGCCCACCAAAATCTTTCTCAAAGTGAACAGTAAATACGACATGGGGTGGAAGGAATTCAGTATTTCAGATGCTTCTGAATTCTTCAAAAAAGGAAAAGTAATACGGAAGTACAAAGCTTATCTCCAGGACTTAACTACCCCGCTCAATGACTTTCAGAATGCTCTCCAAAGCCATCTGATAGACAAGTAGTCAGAATATTTAATTTGCCTTGACAAGGTCAATTAAGTGAACAGTCAAGGGGTCTAGAGAGTTAGATGGATCTTTAATAGCAAATGAAACAGCTCTTCGCAACTTTTCTCTTAGTTCTATTGATCGTACAGTTCTGTGATGGACAAGATTACTTCTTTCAACCAGGGAAGAGTCTCAATTATTCGTTCGAGTACATCAATGCTAATAAAGATACCGTCGCACTAGGAACTATACTTATCACACCTACCGACGATACATGGCAGTACGACTCACGGCAGAAAGAAGTAAGCTACAAGTACTCTTTTGAGAAGCGGGATGATGACTACTTCCAGACTGGAGCCCATGGCTTACCCATCAGCACTGAACTAGAGGAAACAACGGGCTACATCGAGAAGGATGATTCATTTTGGACGCATCCATTTCGAGAAAATATCTTTTACATAACCGAAATTGCCCCTTTCCCCTACTTTTCGAAAGGCCCTTACAAATTGAAGAGCAAAGAGGTTTTGTACATCGGCGAAGGTTGGGGCGAATTCATAGGAAAGTCAAAAAGAAACTACAATATTTCCTCGATGCGAAACGGAAGTACTGATCAGCCAGACAAGCAATTAAAAAAGGTGAAAAGGACAGCTACCCACAAGCTAGGAAGAAGCTTTCTGGAAATGATTGTTTCTGATGAGGAGAGCATCCTAGAAATGAAGTATAAGTTCTTCAATAAGGACAGACTGATGATCAAGAAAATCAAGTAGCAGTAAAGACTAAATTTGCGAAATGGACCTAAAGGAAAAATCCACTGAAAAATTGCAAGCTGAACTGAAAGCGATGAAAATCATCAATGGAGCACTGATCATCGTTTTGAGCCTACTCTTTCTACTCTGCGCTTACAATCTCCTCTTTAATGAGGACAAAAAAGGAGTCTTTGGCGCCTTGATTGTGGTGCCCATCTCTTTGAGTGCTATTCTGCCAATGAATTTCGGAAACATCAAAAAGATCAATAACGAGATAGAGTCAAGGAAGTAGAGACTAACCCGGCGAGCATTCAGAGGCTCTATCAAAGTTTAGAAATCAAAAATTCTTTAAGGTCAGACCGAAAGTAAGAAACCGGTCTTCCTGCTTTTGCCCCTCAATCACGATGCTTTCGAAAGTGTGTAAATAATTGACTTTGAAGTTTAGAAACTTAGAAATTGGCAACTCCATTCCAAGATCTGCCTGCCATCGATAATTGCTGCTGGTTTCTAGTGACGGCTGATAATAGCTCTCATGGGTTATGATCAACTTTTTCTCCAACAGCTCATACTTTCCATTTATCCAAATGGTACCCCGAAGCGTATTGATGGATTTGTTTCCGTCAAACTCTGAACGGTTAAAATCGGCATTATCAAAGTCTGTCTCCTCATACTCACCAGTCAGCGAAACTTTCAACATGCTTTTTTTGGAATTGAGCACTTGGTACGTCGCTCCCGCTCCCATCAAAAAGCGGACATCTATTTCCCTACGAAAATTTGTACTCAAGAAACCTAGCACCAAGGGATAGATCCTTCGCTCTGGATTGAAGTACAAGAAATTTAAGCTCAAGATATCTTCATCTGCTTTTGTTTTGCCAAACTCTTGATAGACATAGGAATTCTGCGTTTTGAAAACCCACTTTTTCCAGGGCCTCACACTTACATCTGTTCGGCCTCTAAATATGAGGGTTTGAACGTTCCCCCCTTGCCAAAAACCAGTCAGCGACAACTTCGCCTTGATCTTCAGCGTATCACTTTCATTGATTTGAGCTGCCAGCAACAGCGGGAAAAAACAGAAAAATAGCAGGGCTTTTTTCATTCTAACAAGGACCAGTTTTATCGCGCGCAAAATTGGACAATAGGAAGGACTTTACTCACAAAAAGTAAGAATAGCTTTACTCTCCGCCTCCTCTAAGCACCAAGTCATCAATATGATAAAACCTCCCTTTCCGCTCAACTGCCTTGCCATCCTCGATTAAAATCCTTAGGGCTTCCATGATTTGCTCTTCCCGAAACTTTGATAACAGCGCCCTTAAGTCAGTGATTGTTCTTGGTGCATCTAGCATCTCCTCTACCTGATCAACTGGAATTTTGGTGATGTCAAGGTCTTTCTTTTTCTCTAGATCATTGTCACAGATTCCGCAGGTGATGGATGTCTCTTCGTCAAAGTATCGCTGAAAAAACTGTGTTCTACAGTCGTCTGTGCGGACATAATCGATCACCTTCTCCGCTTTCTCCAGCGCAAGTTTTCTCCTCCACTCAATTTGCTTCGTATCAATAGGAAGTTTTTCTGGGTCGTATCTCGGAGTAAGAAAAGTGAGCGTCGGTGCATCTGATGAGGCTTGATAATCAATAATCTCTTGATCCGACAAAAACTGAAGCCATTGCCGTACTTGTTTTGTATCGGTTTTTAGAAGAGACGCTATATCCTTCTCCTTGATCTTTAGATACGTATTGAAGACCTCTCCTCCATACAATCTCAACAAGGTCTTAATCAAAGAGTCCAGCTTTGGATTAGCTATTTGAAATTTATAGGTCTCGCTCTTGTCCAGCAGAAAAATTAATTTGGAAGCCTCAAAAAACCCATCAGAGATTTGGATCAACCCCTCGTCTGTTAGCCTTTTGAGAGCAGCATAGGTCTCTATGATCGGCAAATTGAAAGCTTTGATAAATTGATCATACTGGAAGGGAAAGCTGGAAAATGCGTGACTTCCGATGGCAAGCTTATAGTAATTAGAAAGTGCCTGGTAGGTTCGCTTGATTTGCTCCAAAGTAGCAGCGCCTTTAGCTGTCCGCTCTCTGAGCTCGCTCACATCTTCATTGTGAAATAATGCCACTGCATATGCCCTCCTTTCATCTCTTCCAGCTCGTCCTGCCTCTTGATAATAGGCCTCTAACGAATCTGGCAAATCCAAGTGAACCACCGTTCGTACATCCGGTTTGTCTATACCCATTCCAAACGCATTAGTAGCCACGATCACTCGGCTTTTGTTGCTTATCCAAGCATCTTGCTTATCGGAGCGTTCCTTCGCCGATAACCCTGCATGATAAAAGTCTGCGGCAATTTGATGTCTGCGCAAAGTATCAGCAATTTCCTTGGTTCGCTTCCTACTTCTTACGTAAACCACACTCGTACCTGGAACTTTATTTAAGATCTCTAAGAGCTTCTGATCCTTGTTTTCTAATCTAAAGACAGAATAGGAAAGGTTAGCCCTAGCAAAACTCTGTTGAAAAACCTCCGCCTCCTTCATCTCTAGCCTTTCGATGATGTCTTCTTTGACCTCTTTCGTGGCTGTTGCAGTAAGTGCAATGACTTTCGAAATAGTCAATTCCTTTTTGAAGTCTGTGATCTCTAAATAAGGAGGTCTAAAATCGTATCCCCACTGAGAAATACAGTGCGCCTCGTCGATAGCCAGCATACTGATCTTCATTTGCTTGGCTCGCTCTCTGAACAGTTCAGTTTTTAGCCTCTCGGGTGAAACATAGAGAAACTTGAAATCACCATAAATGCAGTTGTCCAGGGTGATGTCAATCTCCCTTTTCTTCATACCTGAGAAAACGGCCACTGCTTTGATGCCTCTCCGATTCAATTGCTCCACCTGATCCTTCATCAGCGCAATGAGAGGTGACACCACGATGCAAATACCATCAAGAAGCAATGCAGGCACTTGAAAGCACACAGACTTACCCCCTCCCGTGGGGAGCAAAGCAAGAGTATCCTTCCCATCCAAGAGGGATTGGATGATTTCTTCTTGCATCGGTCTGAATGCCGAATATCC
This sequence comes from uncultured Roseivirgaceae bacterium, assembly GCA_964472815.1. Taxonomy (GTDB): domain Bacteria; phylum Bacteroidota; class Bacteroidia; order Cytophagales; family Cyclobacteriaceae; genus Ekhidna. The sequence continues at coordinate 1,843 of CAYYNA010000169.1, read as the reverse complement.
CCAGTATTGTCTTAGTACTTCTAGTGGTGACATCTGACCCTAATATTACCAAGATTACCTAACAAGATGGTTCAACATAGGTTGATAAACAAAAAATTACCTATGGGACTATTTGGGAGAAAATCTGAGAAAGAGAAGCTACAAAAACAGTACGAAAAACTCATGAAGCAGTCTTTTGAATTATCTAAATCAAACCGGCAGGCTAGCGATCAGAAAGCGGCCGAAGCAGATGCTGTACTGAAGAAAATGGAGGCACTACCTTAAGCAATGGGAGTAAAGCGGCCCTGGAATATTGTGGATATGCCGGTCTACAGTCTAGCAACTTACCATAAAGGCCAGGTCAATATGAATATCTGCACGTATGTGAGTGCTGTTAGCATGAAGCCAAAACTCTTCATGGTAGCCATTGACTACAACACCCAGACGTATCAAAACCTGCAGGAAAATGACACAGCTGTGCTGCAAATCTTGCATGAAGATCA
>CAYYNA010000169.1:0-1261 GCA_964472815.1 uncultured Roseivirgaceae bacterium | reverse complement strand
GATTACTGGCAGCAAGTCTGGGTGGATAAGAGGAATGAGATCAATAATGACCTCCGTAGAGAGCAGCCAAATGTTCAAAATCACCAAATGGCTGAGTCGGTAATCAATGCAAAGACAGGAGTCCAGGCCGTTGATGATGCCATCAGGGAATTCTATGAAACGGGTTACCTACACAATCACATCCGCATGTACATTGCCAGCATCGTCTGCAACATGGGTGGAAGTCACTGGAAAGTTCCAGCGCAGTGGATGTATTATCACCTACTAGACGGAGATTGGGCTAGTAATGCACTGAGTTGGCAGTGGGTATCCGGAGCAAATGCAGGAAAGGAATATTATGCCAATCAGCAAAACGTGAACAAGTACTGCTACACCAGGCAAAAAGACACCTTCATGGACGTATCTTACGAGGACTTTGATGGGATGAAAATCCCAACCGTGCTTGTAGAGATAGTAACGCCCACTCTCAAGACTCCACTTCCGGAAAAGAAATACATTGACGTTGATCCGGAAAAAGCTTCGTTGATCTACAATTTCTACAACCTGGATCCGATGTGGCATCAAGAGGAAGACGTTAACCGAATATTGCTACTAGAACCATCTGTTTTTGAAAAGTACCCGATCTCTCAAAATTCCATAGATTTTACGTTTGGACTATCTAAAAACATCCCTGACATTCAGGTGTATGTTGGTGAATTCAGCGAATTAATAGGGGACTATAATCTCGGCGAGGTGATTTACAAAGAACATCCATTAAATGAGTACCACGGTACTGAGGAACCAAGAGACTGGATGTTCAGCGTTAAGGGATACTATCGATCGTTTTTTGCTTTTTGGAAGAAGTGTGCAAAAGAATTGAAGCAATGGAACCAACCAACGTTGTTTGGCTAAAAAGAGATCTACGGACACAGGATCATGCTGCATACTACGCGGCAGAGAATGCTGGCTTACCGTACGTCTCGCTTTACATTTTCGAGCCCTCCATGCTGAAGCACGCCGACGCTGCATTACGTCATCATCAGTTCGTCTACCAGTCCATTCTAGCGCAGCAGGAAACTTTGAAAAAGCATAATCAACAAGTTTTGGTGTGCTATGGAGAGGCTGAGGAGGTCTTTCGATACCTGATCAATGAGCTCAACCTTCAAACGGTTTTTTCACACCAAGAAACAGGAGTCGAGCTTACCTGGAAACGAGATCAAAAGCTAAATCAGCTCTTCGATCATGAAGGGGTGCTCTGGAAAGAGTTTCAAAGAGACGGAAT
>CAYYNA010000168.1:3615-7763 GCA_964472815.1 uncultured Roseivirgaceae bacterium | reverse complement strand
ACGTACTCAAGCGAAAGCGCAACATAAAGATCCACCATTTCCCTATCCGGAATAGTGGTGCTACTAAGCCCCAAAAGAGAATCGATCGCCTTCTGGTTTTGCCCATAGAAGGGAGTGGAAACAATGAAAAACAGGAAAAATTGAAGATACCTCTTCATACTTACTGGCTGAGAAATCTTAACAAGATCGTCTTATAAGAACTAATATGTTACCGAATAGTTAGCTAGAGGAAGGTCCAAGCGTCAAGACTTATTTAGCGGTACCTACTGTTTGTTATTGCAAATAAACCACTTAGCCACCTCTCCCTTTTCAAGGAATACACCTCACATTCATCATGATTGAACGTTCGTTTTTCCACAAATTCAAAACCTAATCTTTGGTAAAACCGGATAGCTCTTTTATTGGAAGCGAGCGGATCAATCACTATTTCATCTACCTCTTCCGGAGCAAAACATTTTGCAATGGCTTGCCTCATCATCTCTGTACCGTATCCTTTATTGAGATATGCTTCCTCACCAATCCAAATATCGATGGCTCGCTTATTCTCAGCTATCTTGCCCCAATAATGGGTATCCTCATTAGCTGGATCGATGATCTGAACTACGCCAATAGGTTTTCCGTCCACTTGTGCAATTAGCAACTCTCGCCATTCCGGATTTCGCTTCAGCTCATACTCCCAATCTTCTTTCTCTGGGTCAGAGGCCTTTACATGTGCTAATGTGTCCCAATATTGCAGGAGCTCTAAATCGTCGTAGTTAGCATTCCGGAACTTGATCATTGATGAAGAAGAATTTCCCTGCCATCCTGCAACGTCACCTTTCCTGTTTCTAGCAGCTCTTTCAGTTTTTCAAGGTTTTGTCTTACCGCCTTTCGAGGACCGCCTGAAAATAACTTTGCCAGAAAGCTGGGCAATAGCACCTTTAGCTCAATCACGTCGTGGATAATGGTCTGCTTTTCGTCTCCTTCAAAATTCACTTCGCGTCTTACTGCTGGTTTCTCCCTTGGGAGAGTTTGCATGACGCAACGTTCATTTTCTCTGTATACAGTTAGATGAAACTTCTGCTTATCACTCTTTCTAGTTTGCAGATATTCAGCTCCCACCCCAGAAACATCGTTGACCTTCTCCACACTGGTCACGTAGTAATTCCACTTAGCATTATTTGTAGGATCGCTAACGAACGCAAATACTTCCGACAAGGGCTTGGCAATAGTTATTTGATTGGTGATTTTGATCATATTTCAAGCTTCATCAAAGACTTCATAGTGAATCACTTTTTCCTCGAACTCTAAAAGATATTGCTGATCTTCAGGGTAGTACTTTGCTTTTTCGAAATCTGATCCGGCAAAATTCTTAATCACCTCCAAACTTTCCCAGTAGGTTACTAACGTAAAATGTGCTTCCTCGCCATCAATTCTTCTCAAAAAACTGAGCTTTATGAAGCCATGAGTTTGTTGATAATCCAGAATTGCGCGCTCTCTCATAAAAAGCGTGTAGGGCTCATAATCCTCCGCTTTCGTTTTCCCATGCCAAATCCTTGCAATCATTTTACTACCATTGTATACTTCAAATTACCGCTTCACTGGGGAAAATATGGCCTTCAGTCGCAATTAAATTTAATTGCTCAGTCAAATGGCTAGTTTTGGTTTCATGAAAGCACTTAAATGGACCGGAATTCCACTCCTCAGTTTTGTTCTCCTGTTTTTCATCTTGAGTTTCACATCAGGAACGAAACCAAAGGCAGATTTCATGTCCGATCGAGTCAATGAGGTCATTACCTACTTAGAACATCGAGACGTATCCAACGCAAACATTTCACAAGCAGATATTGCTATGGCAGATAGACCACATATTTAAGGTGATCATCAATATTACCAATGCGCTTGAGCAATCAGATCCATCTGACTATAGTCTTAATTTCAATCTTTCCCGGACCTTTGTTTTCACTGCGGGAGATTTTCCACGTGGTGTAGCTCAAGCACCGGCATCCGTCACACCACCAGAGGTCATCTCCGATCAGGCCCTGATTGATCAATTGAACCTGGTGCGAGAGAAAGTCGTGGTAATTCAGTCTTTAGATCCGAATGCTTCCTTTGATCATATGGAATTTGGTTTATTGAACCGAAACCAAGCTGCGCGACTAATCGAAGTTCATACCGATCATCACATCAAGATCATCCGAGATATCCTGGATGCTGAAGGCATTGACATTAATTAGCACTTATCCAAGAAAAGCGCAATCATTGTAGTAAGTATTGGTGCTGCGAGCTAGCTCGCCCGGATTTGCTCGTTTCTTTCAAGGTGACTGATTGATCAACGTTAGAGTAGGTGTTTTTGACGACTTCATTGTTTTGACACAAAACTCATTGACTTTAAAACTGATATCAGCATGCTCACCTCCCTCAGGAAATACTTACCAATTGTTTTACTCATCATCTTATCTAGCTGTTCGGAGGAAGATGTGGAAGAAGCACCTCAACCGCTGGCAGCACCTTCAATAAGGGATGTGGATGGTATTACCGAAAATGGTGTGGGGTTCACGGTATTCGGCGCTAGTGGTAACGAAGTGGAACTACAATACAGCACCAGTGACTTGTTTACAGACCCAACTACCCTATTACTTGCACCATCTGATAGAAATGTGCGTATTGATGGTCTGTCGGAAGCTACAAGATACTTTTTTAGGCTTAGAGCTGTTTCCGAGAACGACACCAGTAACTACTCTGGGATAAATGAAATCAATACCTTACTTGGATCCACTTCGGTCAGCCTGACAACTAATGATGATGTCGATATAAATGCCAGCCTAAGACTTCCAGCGGAAAGAAACGATAAGGTCCCTGTAGTCGTGTTTGTTCACTCCTTTGCGGGCTCAGAAAATGAATGGTTAATTGACAAGAGTTTCTTTCTTAAGGACTTTGTAGATGCTGGATTTGCAGTGATGACACTTGACCTGAGAAACCATGGAGAGAGTGGGAACGATCCGACCATAAGCAACATAGGACTACTCTTAGATAGTCCTGATGGATTCCCTCGTGACATGATAGCAGTACATGATTTTTTGGTTGACATGAATGAAATTGATGCAACTAAAATGGTTATTGTAGGAGCCAGTTTGGGAAGCAACATTGCCACAGTTGCAAATGGGTCAAGAAATTTGAGCTACGCTCTTTCAGTAGCGCTCTCTCCAAGAACTTCTCGTATAGATAACCTTTCAGGTAGCCTAAACAGTCTAGATTTAAGTGGAATGTACTTTATCGCCTCCTCTAACGATGGAAATGGAGACAGGGAAATGTATGCAACAGAATTATTTAGCTTGACTACCAATCCCAGGAAATTGACGATTCTAAGAAATTCCAGTGCTCATGGAGCTGCTTTAATAGATGACCCAGGAACCAGCCAGATGATTTTTAATTGGATACTGGATAACATCTAAAATAGCACTGATCAAGCCACAGTTAGCGCATGCATCCTCCTTCGACATGACATAGGAGAGGCCAGCAACAACGTAAATTAGCAACCAGCTCCGAAGCAGGAGATAACAAAGCTCAAGAAGCTAGGTTGTTTAGGGTATGAAAACCCTAACAAAACTGGTCTTGGATACCATACCGGTGATCTTTGGTGTCTTGATCGCCCTATTCATCGGTGACTGGAAAAAGGATCTGGATGACCAGCGGTATATGGACCGCATGATTGAATCCATGAAAGAGGAGGCGCAAGTCAATTTTGACGATTTTGATGAGATCATCCCTTTGCACCTAAGAATGATAGATACTATTGATTTTTATCTTGAAGACCCAAATATTTCGGTACTAGATCTATTTGTGAAAAATAATGGGTTCAAGCTTCCTTCCGTGAGCAATAGTACCTGGACCGCTGTAATCAACAATCGTATTGAGCTGGTAGATATCGAAACCTTGAAGATTCTGAATGGAATGGATGGATTAACAGAATTGACCTCTTCTAAGGTCAAAACCATAACAGATTTTACCTATCAAAATATGAATGCCTCCTCCAAGGAGTCAAAGGAGACGCTAAAAATCCACTTTTTGAATCTAGTAGAATCGGAAATACAGCTACTAATAGACCACATGTCGTTCCTCGGTATTGAGGAGCTGGAAAGCACCTGGATGGAAGATTACGAAATCGA
>CAYYNA010000168.1:1938-3515 GCA_964472815.1 uncultured Roseivirgaceae bacterium | reverse complement strand
AACAGCTTTGCATCAGCAGTAAAAAGGTATTTGAACAACTCCCAATCTCTTTTTTCGCCTGCCTCTCCTGAAATTACAGCATATAATGTCTCAATGGTAGAATCAAGTGTCTGGACTTTGTCAGAGTAATCTTGCTGAGCCGAACAAACAACAGTGAGAATGAAAATGGCGACAGTAGTTGTGAGGGTCTTTTTCATGGCTAGTTTTTGTTTCAAGATACTAAAACTGTGACTCAATTCTTTCAATAAGTTTCCAGAGAATGCTATCTTGATTGATCCAACCAATCACTAGATATGAAAAAGTTAATTCTCACCTCCCTATCTCTAATTTTCGCTTGCTATCTAAAAGGGCAATCTGCTCGAGAAAAACTGGAAGAAATTGCCATCATTGATCAGAAAGTCATGGTTCCGATGAGAGATGGAATTCGACTTGCCACCGACATCTACCGACCTAAGACGGATGAGAAAGTTCCGATCATTTTTTCCAGAACACCCTATAATTTCAATTCATGGGGAGATGGCAAAGAACGAACCCGAACCTATACTCGGGCCTATGAAGCAGTTGAAAAGGGATACGCTTATGTAGTTCAGAATGAGAGAGGTCGATACTATTCGGAGGGAGAATGGGATATTCTAGGAGTTCCTCTCACAGACGGCTATGATGCTTTCTCCTGGATGGCTGAGCAAGAATGGAGTAACGGGAAAATTGGAACGCTAGGTTGCTCTTCGACCGCTGAGTGGCAAATGGCAGTGGCTGCCCTAGATCATCCCTCACATGCTGCAATGGTTCCACAAGGGTTTGGTGCGGGTGTTGGAACCGTCGATGGATATTTTGAGCAAGGCAACTGGTATAGAGGTGGTGCTTTTCAGATGCTCTTTGCAGCTTGGCTGTACGGTGTAGAGCACGACAAATTCAAACCAAGAATTCCTGAAGGTGCAACTCAGGAAGATCTCCTACGAATTTCCAGGTTTTACGATTTAGCTCCAGAGAACCCTCGCATTGAAGATATGCTAGCAGCTATGTCTCATTTACCCGTTCAAGACATGCTAGTCAATGTGGGAGGAAAAAGAGAAATCTTCGATAAGATGATCAGAAGAAAACCTAATGACCCAGCCTGGTTTGAAGGTGGACTTTATCACGATACCATGGATCTGACAAAGCCTGGCTTCTGGTTTGTGTCTTGGTATGATGTATCCGTGAGTCCAAATATTGCTTTGTTTAACCATCTACGAAAGCATCCAGATAAGGAGGTAGCTGATAATCAGTACCTCGTAATCGCCCCTACACTGCACTGTGGATACAAAAGAGCCACTGAGAACACCATGGTGGGTGACAGAAGTGTTGGTGATGCTAGACTGAACTATGATGAAATGATCTACGGGTGGTTTGACCACTGGCTAAAAGAAGAGGGCAAAAGTGATTTCCTAAAAGATTTGCCTCGCATTCAATACTATTTAATGGGCAAAAACGAATGGAAAACTGCTGAGACCTGGCCTCCAAAAGATGCTAATTTGACTTCACTTTATTTGGACAGTGAGGGAAAAGCAAACAGCTTGTTTGGGGACGGGAAATTATCA
>CAYYNA010000168.1:0-1838 GCA_964472815.1 uncultured Roseivirgaceae bacterium | reverse complement strand
AAAGCGCAGAAAAAGATCAATACGATCATCCCGGAAAAGGTCCACAAAGCCATTACCAAGGCCATCAAGGAGATTACCCGAGCAGTTGTTTTCGGCTCTGGATTTACCACCAGAAATAGATCACATAACCCCTCATTAGAAGAGGTAGAAATAAAAGTTAAAGAACGAATAAACTTCTATTCTTCCTCTGCGGCTGTAGAAGGTGCTGCCACTGGATTTGGCGGCTTTCTGCTTAGCTTGGCAGATTTCCCCTTGTGGCTCACACTCAAAATGAAGATGTTATTTGAGATCGCCTCACGATATGGCTATGATACTAACGACTACAAGGAAAGGCTCTACATTCTCCATATTTTTCAATTGACTTTTTCAAGTCAGGAAAGAAGAAATGAGGTCTTTGAGATTATGGAAAGGTGGGAGATTTCAAGAAAGAATTTACCAGAAAAGCTAACGGATTTTGACTGGCACACCTTCCAACTTGAGTACCGCGATTACATTGATCTAGCCAAACTGCTCCAGCTAATCCCAGGAGTTGGGGCCATTGCAGGAGCTTTGGTGAATCACAAACTCACAAACAAACTAGGAACTACTGCCATGAACGCCTATCGGATGCGAGATAGAAACTTTAAGGAAATTTGGCACATTACCGAAGGAGTCTCCTAGAAAAGGCTTAGTTCTACTTGGCAACAGTGAAGGCAAAACTCCCTGAAAACCCCTGCTCGTCTATTTTGGAATTCCATTCACCCCCTAAATCTGCAGCCAGCCGCTGCACCACTAGCAGACCAAGTCCCCCCACTTTGACATCCTTTTGATCTATTTTTTTGGATCCGTCACCATTATCGCGATATTGAAATTCGTAGGTTCCCTCCTCTACCAAGTCGATACTGATCTCAATCACATTCTCCTTTCCATCATAAAACGCATGATTAATAGAATTACCAGCTAGTTCATTTACTATCATTCCAATTTTGAGGGTATGCTGTGAGCCCAACTGAATTTTCGGGATTTTTACCCGTAAGTCTATTTCCAGATAATCGTGAAGCGAGTTTATATGATCTAGTATCTTTTCAATGTACTCAAGTAACTGAATTTCTTCGCTGTGATAGCTCAGTTGCTCGTGCAAAACCGCAATGGTATTAATCCGACGATAGATGTCTTTGATGGTCACATTATTCGCATCATCCTCTTGATAATCTCTCATCTTAAGTTTCAAAAGGCTTAGTACTGTCAGCAAGTTGTTTTTAATTAGGTGGTTAAAAGAGCGACTTATGACATCTTCATCATCTAGCTTTATTGCCCAGCTCTCCGGGTTTTCAGAGATATCAATAACCTTTACTATCTGATAGTCCTTTTCCGAGATTTTCACTCTCCTCGTTTCTAGCAATCCCCAAAAAAGATTACCCTTTTTTGTTCGATACCTAATAAGTGTACGCGCTAGCCCTTTCTCATCTAACTCTTGCTGGGTGTTTGCAATATCTTCTTCCGTAAAAGGATCTACATGATAGTGATGACCAAAATCACCGATGAACTCTGCTCTACTTTGCATCTCAAATAAGTCGGCACTTTTCTGATTGCACCACTCTATGGCCCAGTTGATGGTATTTATCAAAAAGAATGCATCCGTAGAGGATTCGATGAAAACATCAAATAACTCTTCCTTATCGGTGAAGGAATCTTTTGTCATGAGAGAATTGAATTACACAAATGATAAGCCAAGTGACGAAAGTAATACAGTCATTTACAATTCGAAATACTTGTTTATGAGTATAGCTAGCTAATTATTATTACTATAACGGGATAAGCAATCTAAGGTGCCAACCTTTTTCATGTAATGGCAAATG
>CAYYNA010000167.1:0-7777 GCA_964472815.1 uncultured Roseivirgaceae bacterium | reverse complement strand
AGCAGAAAATGGGATTCCTTGGTGTCTCTAATTTGAGACTTGGAGCAGGTTACCTGTTTGGTGACGTCCCTTATACCCTACTATTTAGCCCTATTGGTAATGAGACATTCGTTTATGCAGACTTTGCATTTAACCAGATGGACTTCTTTGAATTCACATCCGACCGCTATGTTGAGTTCAGGTACCGACATTCATTTGAAGGGTTTATTCTAAATCGAATCCCACTCATTCGAAAACTGAAGTGGCGATTAATTGCTAGTGCGAACGGTATCATGGGTAGCATCCGATCCGAAAACATAGAGCTCTCCAACTTCGATACAGATACCAATGGAGAATTGGTTACCCCGTTTAGAAAATGGCAAAACAGACCCTATCTTGAAGTTGGCTATGGAGTAGAAAACATCTTCAGGTTCTTCTCTGTCCAAGCTTACCATCGCCTCACCTACCTCGATGAAGATGCTTCAAGGTTTGGCTTAAAATTCAATGTAGCACTAAGCCTGTAAGCCAAAATTCCATTTCTTTTATATTAATTCTTAAAAATAGAAACATATCTATTAACCTTGCCGTATTATTAATTCTTAAAAATAGAAACATATATGAAGGGCTATTTAGGTGAATTTGAAGAACTCGTACTACTAACCATCGCCAACCTATCGGACCAAGCGTATGGAGTTGCTATTCTAAACGACATTTCCGCGCGTGCCAACAGGAAGCTAAGTATCGGAGCACTTCATTCCACATTGACCCGTCTGGAAGAGAAGGAATACATCTCTTCTCACCTGGGTGAGCCTACCAACGAACGCGGCGGCAGGCGCAAGCGCTACTTCGAATTAACAGACAGTGCAAAGGTGGAATTGGCTAACATGAAAGCGCTTCGTGATCAATTGTGGGCAGGTGCTAAAGTGAATCTTTCAGTAAAATGAATCACCCTCCCAAGATAGCACAACAGCTCCTGAAATGGTTTGCGGGAAGAGCAGACCTTGAGGATATCCAAGGTGACTTGGATGAAGTGTACCTACAAAACAGTCAACATTCGAAAAAGTGGAAAGCTGATCTCAACTACTGGAAGCAAGTGTTCTCACTCTTGTTTTCATACGGACTAAAAAAACGCAAATCAAAAGCCTCCTACTCAAACTACTATCACAAAAACTCAATGGCTATGTTCAAAAACTACTTCAAAGTTGCGGTTCGCAATTTTGCAAAACAGAAACTCTTTACTACCATCAACATCATTGGGCTTGCTATGGGCATGTCCGTGAGTCTGCTGATTCTTGGGGTGCTATCCCAGGTGATGCAATTTGATACGTTCCATGAAAATGGCGATGACCTTTACAGAGTTGTCACAAACATTAAAGACATTGATGGCAAGCGCACTTATGCTACCTCACCTCTCGCTGTATATGACGAGCTGATCAGCAATTATTCTGGCATCAAAGAAGCTACTCGAATCAATTACAGCCTAGGTCTAGCTGTCATTCACAACCAAGGTGAAATACAGGTCTCTGGCATTTACACAGATCCATCTTACCTTGACATGTTCACATTTCCGCTTGCCGAAGGAAACGCAGAAACCGCACTATCTAAGCCTAGAAGCATTATCATCACAAAAACAATAGCTGAAAAACTCTTTCCGAACGGGAATGCGTTTGGTCAAGTACTAGAAACGAAAGACCAGGGAGCTTACACCATCACTGGCATTTTAGAGGAACATCCAAGACAAACACACCTAAAAGTTGATGCTTTGGCATCATTCAACACCATTGAATCTAGCCTCAACAAATCTCAAGCTTGGACAGACTTCTCCGGCAATTATGTATATGTGCAAGCCTTTCCTGACAAATCCGCTGGCAGTTTCAGCAGTATGCTTGAAGACCTTACAGATCACGCACAGTCTTTTCATGAAGAACTAAGTATCGGTTTCGAGCTGCAAGCATTTTCCAATATTAGTCCGGGAAAATACCTTTTCAGAGACAATACACCATTCGACTGGTTGATGTCAATTCTATTGTTTTGCCTTGGTCTACTCATATTAATCCCTGCATGCTTCAACTACACCAACTTGATGATTGCCAGGGGGTTGAAGCGGGCTAAGGAAATTGGCATGAGGAAAGTAGTAGGAAGCAGTAAAAACCAAATCAAATACCAGTTTATTGTGGAAGCAGTCCTACTGACTTCCATCGCTCTCATAGGTTCCATTTTCATCTTCATGTTGATCAGGAGTGAATTTAGCGCCATGGTGATAGGCGCTGATTTATTGGACTTATCCCTATCGTTCAATATGATCATCTGGTTCGTAGCATTTGGTCTTCTGGCCGGGATAGGTGCTGGTGCTTTTCCAGCCTTCTACTTTTCGAAAGTTGAGCCACTAAAGTCTCTGAAAGCGGAAATGCAATCAGGTTCATCTAAAATTTCTACTATCAGAAAATCTTTAATCGTTGTTCAGTTCACTATTTCGCTTGTCTTCATCATAGGTATTGGTGTTATACTGAAGCAACACAAAGACATGCTCACCTATGATCTTGGTTTCAACAAAGAAAATGTGTTGGCTGTGCCGCTACAAAATCTGGATCCTCAAATAGTGGCCAATGAGTTCGGTACCCTCAGCGGCGTTAAACAAATGAGCTTTTCATCTAACCTTCCAGGCATTGAGGCAGGATTACTTAAAAATATGGTTCGCAATGCCTCGAACGCGGAAGATTCTGTTCAGGTCTACGAAATGTTTGTCGATGACCAATTCATCAATTCTCTCGACTTTGAAGTCAAATGGGGCGAAGGTTTCAGTAGAAGTCCCATGGTCGCCGAGCAGCTTTTGGCCAATGAGGAATTTATGAGAATAAGCAGGAACCTCAACCCAGAGGTGGATTCACTCACTCTTCTCTTGGAAGGAAACAAAAAAGGCAACATCGTAGGTGTAGTGAAAGACTTCAATTTCATGCAATTGAACATGGAAATTCAACCAATGATCATTCGCTACAATCCGGAGAAAGCACGGTATGCTCTTCTCAAAGTTGGTGGTGAAAACCTACTTGAGATTGTTGACCAACTAGAAGACAAATGGGAAGGGATAGATCAGGAAGCGAAGTTTGAATCCTTCTTCCTGGATCAAGAAATCGAGGATGCCTATCAATCCGCATTCTCGATAGTGAAAATCTTTGGATTCCTAGGTGCCTTGTCATTAACCATTTCATGCATTGGCTTACTTGGCATGGTCGTGTACTTCATTGAGAATCGAGTAAAAGAAGTGGCTGTCCGCAAGATCATGGGAGCTACTCTGAAGGACCTTTACGTGACACTCGGTGGAAGCTTCATGAAGCTTATTTTCATTGCCATATTCATAGCAACACCAATTTCCTACTTTTTCTACGACAAGCTATTTGTGCAAATGATCAGCAAGTACAGTGTAGGCGTGGGCTGGAGCGAAGTAGTCGGAAGCATTCTCTTCATGCTACTGCTCGCTTCACTTCCAATACTTTGGATGATCACGAAAATTTCAGATGTAAATCCAGCAGAAAACCTGAGATATGAATAGTAAAAAAAACCAACCCCCCACCCTTGCTAGAAGACTTCTGAGTTGGTTCGCAGGTAGAGCAGAATTGGAAGACATCCAAGGTGATCTTGATGAGGTTTATCTGCAAAACAGAAGTCATACAAGTGAGTGGAAAGCTGACCTCAATTACTGGAAACAGGTCTTCTCCATTCTCTTTTCCTATGGACTAAAGAGTCGAAAAGATGGTGCCTCTTATGCACCCTACTACGCTAACAACTCATTGACGATGTTCAAGAACTACTTCAAAATTGCACTTAGAAATTTTGCAAAGCACAAGCTATTCACTACACTCAATGTCTTTGGCCTAGCTCTCGGTATGAGCATCTGCTTGATTGCCCTCACTGCGACGGTATCAGTTCACCTTCTCGATGAATTTCACGAAAACAAAGAGCGAATTTATCAGATCAATACCCTACTCACAGACGATAGCAAGTCACTGAGGTATAGCTCTACCTTTCACGCCACTGGGGACTACCTCAAGGAAGCGTACCCTTTTGTGGAAGAAGTAGTCAATGTTCAGTCAGACTTTAAGCCAATCATTGATCATCATGGACATGAAATTAAGTTCTCTGGCTACTATGCTGACCAGGCCTTCTTTGATGTCTTGAGTTTCCGATTAGTGAAAGGAGATCCAGCTTCGGCCTTAAGGGATCCATACGGTGTGGTACTTACGGAGAAAACCGCGGAAAAACTATTCAGAAAGGAGAATCCAATCGGTAAAACATTAGAAAGTGATTTGGGCACTTTGACAGTGACGGGAGTGATGGAAGACTTGCATCAAACCCATTTCTATTTCGAAATGCTTGCTTCGTACGAGACCCTTCACGAATTGAGTGGCAGAGACTTAAAAAGTGACTGGGTTAACTACCATAATCATTATTCATATGTGCTGCTAAACGAAAAAGAAGACTACAATAAGCTAGATCAGGCATTGGATCAAGCTTCCGAAAAAGCGAAAGTATTCTATCCTGAAGAGGAAATTGAGTTCGCTGCAACCGAGATATCTGACTTAGTACCGGTAAGGTGGGACAACAATAATCACCTAGGTGCAGGCTGGGATCAAACTGCACTTGTCTTTTTCATCGCGATGGGCATTTTGATGCTGCTCCCAGCAGTCTTCAATCATACCAATTTATCCATTGCAAGATCTCTTAAGAGAGCCAAAGAAATTGGGATTCGAAAAGTCATAGGTGCTCAGAAAAGACAGATCAAGGCGCAGTTCATTATCGAAACCATACTCATCTCCGTCATCGCATTGGGAGTCTCCCTGATACTAATGGTACCTATGAAGAACTACTTCATGGAGATGGTGTATTTCTCAGATGTAGTGGACACAGATCTAAATGTCTATCAGCTTGTGGTTTTCATTCTTTTTGCCATCTTGGTTGGCCTATTTGCGGGAAGCTTTCCTGCCCAATACTTTGCCAGACTTACTCCAAACCAGACCTTGAAAGGAGACGTGCTTGACGGAAAGAATGGAGTCACTGGATTCAAGAAAGGTCTATTCGTATTTCAGTTTTTTGTATCACTCGTTTTCGTAATTGGTGTGGGAGCCATCAGTAAGCAATATGCCTTTGCGCTTAATTACAATCACGGCTTTACTTCAGAAAATGTGGTGACTATTCCCTTTTTCGGAATGGACAAGGAAATAGCCTTGCAAGAATTGAACAGCCACCCGGATGTAGCTGCGGTCACAGCCACCTCTAGTTTGCCCGGTTTACCTGTCTCTCAAAGGATGGAAGCGACGGCAAATGGAATAGACAGCATCGAGGCGGCCCATGTATATGTAGGAAGTGATTTTGTGCAGAAAATGGATATGCAATTGGTCTATGGCTCAGGTAAGTTCCCAAGAAATGTAAATCAGAATGGGGAGCAGGTGCTTGTAAATCAGGCTTTCATTGATGCCTTGAAGGTATTTGAAGGCACCACTGATACCTTACGATTCAGCTTGGCCGACGGAACCAAATGCCAGGCAATGGGTATCCTGGAGGATTTCAACTTTGAGCCACTCAGTGAACTTATCACGCCGATGATCTTGCGATACTCTTTAGAAAAGAGCCACTACGCATTGGTGACTGTAAGCTCAACGAACATCAAATCCACCCTTTTTGAATTGGAGGAGCTTTGGAAGAGTATTGATCAGGAAGCTGGATTCCAAGCTACCTTTTTAGATCATGAAATAGAAGAAGCTTACGACATCATGGTTGCCCAGCTGAAGTTTTTCGGTACGCTGAGCCTTCTAGCGATTACCATCTCTTGTCTGGGCTTACTAGGAATGGCCACCTACACCACAGAAAATCGCACCAAGGAGATTGCTGTCAGAAAAATCATGGGGGCTTCCAATTACAGCCTTTACTATCTGCTCACAAAAGATTTCATAAAGTTGATAGGGATTTCAGCACTAATCGCTATCCCATTCTCTTATGTCTTTTACGACAAAGTGTTCCTGTATTTTCTGATCCGGTACGGAAGTGGTCTTGGTGCCACAGAAGTAGTTCTAAGTATTGTCTTCTTATTTCTTGTAGGGGCGATCTCGATCTATTCGCAGACCAAGAAAGTGACGAAAGCAAATCCAGCTACTAAACTGCGATACGAGTAGAAACACCAATCCTTACTATTCGAGGATCTTATCTACATTTTCACGATAGGTCTTACCTATAGGGACTTGGTGCTCGCCAATGAATATGCGATTTCCCTCGACCGACTTGATATGCTTCAAGGCCACAGCGAAGGATTTATGCACTTGCATAAACAAACCTTTTGGAAGAGAGTCGATTAGTGTGCTAATCTTATCTCGCACCATGACCTTCTCGCCTTCAATAAAAACCTTCACATAATTACCAGCGGATTCAAGGAACAAGATCTTTTCCACTGGCACCTGCAGGTGCTTCTTGTCTGCTCGAAGAAAAATGGTGGCGTTCTTTTCTGAGGTAGCAACTTCTTTCGCTGTAGACTTTTCGGCACTATCTAAAGCCTTATTGATAGCTTTGACAAAACGCTCAAAACTAAACGGCTTCAACAGGTAATCTATCACGTTCAATTCGTAACCCTCCAGGGCATGTTCGCTATAAGCTGTGGTCACAATCACCCTGGGAGGATTTTGAAGCGTTTTCAGGAATTCAAACCCTTTGAGCTTGGGCATATTCAAATCCAGAAACAGGAGATCTACAGCATTACTTCTAAGGAAATCCATTGCCTCAACGGCATCATAACAACTTTTTGCTAGTTGCATTTGAGGGAGCATATCGCAATACCCCTTAATGATATCATGAGCGATGTGCTCGTCATCTACGATAAGGTAGCTTGTCATTGAGTCTTCAAAGTTAGCTTTGCCCGGTAGATATTATCTTCAAAACTTTCCGAAAAGCTGTGACTTTTAGGATACCCTAGCTCTAGCCTACGTCTCAGGTTTTGCAGCCCAAGACCCCCTGATTCCACTTCTCTCTCTGGGTCGAAATTATTCTCAATTTGAAACTCAATCGACTTTTCATTCGCATTTAGCTGCATTTTGATAAACGCTCCTTTCCTTAGGTTTTCTGCTCCGTGCTTGAAAGCATTCTCTACTAGAATAATGAACAAAAGAGGCATCACTTTATAGCCCTCATTTTCTATTTCGGTATCAAGGGAAATATTCATTTTTCTTCTAAACCGAGCCTCTTGAAGCTCGATGTATTGCCTCAAGTACGTGACCTCCTCCGATACCGACACTAAGTCATTTTGCCCATCATAAATACTGTATCTCATTAAATCAGAAAGCTTAAGTATAATATCTTTTGCCAGCTCCCTGTCTTTGTCAATGGTACCATAGAGCAGATTCAGTGTATTAAAGAAGAAGTGCGGGTTCACCTGGCTTTTCAAGTGTTGAAGCTCTGTTTGTTTGAGCTCTTTTCTTAGTCTGATCGCTCGAACTACTTGCCAAATAAGCCAAGGAAGAACAACCAAGAGCGTGTAAAAGAGCGTGACTAACACTACATACAACTCAATGTCTTCTGCTAACCCTGCAAGTAGCAATAGGACGAAATAGATCAGAATAATAAATAGCAGGGCTCGCTTTCTTATGTATGAGATCATAGCTCAAAATTGAACAGGCACTAAGCGTTAACCAAATAGGATTGATAAACATACCTGCTCCAGGGATCAACTGATCTCGCACTGTGATGAGAGGTCTCATCACCCTAAATAGGTTTTTTATCCCTCACCCAGAATGACTTGTCACAATAGTTTAGAAGT